>NZ_JBBMXG010000006.1:0-219827 GCF_037996705.1 Xenorhabdus bharatensis
CTTGCATGTGTTAGGCCTGCCGCCAGCGTTCAATCTGAGCCATGATCAAACTCTTCAATTAAAAGTTTGATGCTCAAAGAATTCTTACTGTTAGTTCGTAATGAATTAACTGTTCAGTCACTCTTCAAGACTTTAATCTTTTTTGCCTTTCGGCATGTCGATAGTGTCTTGCGAGTGCCCACACAGATTGTCTGATTATGTTGTTAAAGAGCGGTGGCAACCGGAAGTGTCTTCCGTGTTGCGAGGCTGCGTATCTTACGCTTTCCTCTCAGAGTGTCAAGCCTTTATTTTCGTGGCTTTCAACTCTTGTCATCTCGACTTGTTTGTGTGTTTGTCGTGACAACGGATGCGCATTATAGGGAGCCTTCGAATTTACGCAAGCGTTTTTTTCAATTTCTTTTTCAAGCGCTTACAATTTAGCCTAAAAGGCTATTTTTGACTATTTTTTATCTCTTTTGGTAGGTCAGAAAGGCTATTAATGACTAAATCTGCAGACTGCTCTGCTTCTGTTGTTACCGGTTTTCCTGTCCGCACAAGGACTTTTGTTCCAACACCTGCGGCATTCGCTGCCAACATATCTTCTATTTTGTCTCCTACCATATAAGAAGCCGCCATATTAATGTGTAGTGTTTTCTGTGCATCAAATAACATACCCGGTTGTGGCTTACGGCAATCACACATCTTTTTATAGTGTTCATCGCTTGCTTCTGGATGATGCGGACAATAATAGATACCATCGAGATCAACACCCCGGTCTGCCAGTGACCAATCCATCCATTCTGTTAACTGTAAAAACTGATCTTCTGTAAACATTTGCCGGGCAATCCCGGATTGGTTTGTTACTAATACCAGCGCATAACCCATTTTTTTCAATTCAAGCATGGCTTCAATCGCGCCATCGATAAATTGAAAATTATCTATTTCATGAACATACCCATGATCGATGTTAATTGTGCCGTCACGATCTAAAAATACAGCGGGAATACCTTGAGTCACCTGATTGCTCCAAGAATGTACAAAGTCCACAGTATCGCATGATTTGTCAGTGAATGAGAATGCAGCATTTAATTTATTCCTAGTTGACTTAGACGTCTAGACGCCTTAACATCCACATTAATTCATGACTTGTTGCAAATGCTTTCAAGTTATTCACTTTTATATCTCATAAGAGAACAAGAATAAAAATGATAAGACTGAACCAGGTAAATAAAGTATTTCAACAAGGAACGCGCTGCATAAAAGCACTTTCTGATATCAATCTACATGTTCCCCAAGGGCAGATTTATGGTGTCATTGGCTCTTCTGGTGCAGGGAAAAGTACATTAATCCGCTGTGTGAATATGCTTGAATGCCCTACTTCGGGTCAGGTATTGGTTGATGGGCAGGATTTAACCTCTCTTTCTGAGCGTGAACTGACCCGTGCCCGTCGTCAGATTGGTATGATTTTCCAACATTTTAATCTGCTGTCATCCAGAACGGTATTTGGCAATGTAGCATTACCTTTAGAACTGAATAACACGCCAAAGGCAGAAATAAAGAAAAAAGTCAGTGAATTGCTGGAGCTGGTTGGCCTTTCCGAAAAGCATGATGCGTATCCTGCTAATTTATCAGGTGGTCAGAAACAGCGTGTTGCCATTGCCCGTGCTTTAGCAAATTCACCCAAAGTGCTTTTGTGTGATGAGGCCACCAGCGCACTGGATCCGGCAACAACTCGTTCTATTCTGGAATTATTGAAAGACATTAATCGTCGTTTAGGGTTAACCATCCTGCTGATTACCCATGAGATGGATGTTGTTAAACGCATTTGTGATCAGGTTGCCGTTATCAGTGGTGGACAACTGATTGAGCAGGATGTGGTCAGCGCAATATTTTCCCATCCGAAAACGCCTGTTGCTCAGGAGTTTATTCAATCCACATTACATTTGGATATACCTGAAGATTATCTGCAAAAGTTACAGTCTGAACCTGCATCGGATAAATGCCCGTTAGTGAAACTGGAATTTACAGGTAAATCAGTGGATGCCCCATTAATTTCCATGGCAGTTCGTCGTTTTAATATCGATGTCAGCATATTGAGTTCCCAGATGGACTATGCTGGCGGGGTTAAGTTCGGGGTTATGCTGGCTGAATTGGATGGTGAGAACAGCAGCATTGAATCAACAATTACGTTTTTAAAAGAGCATCATGTGAAAGTAGAGGTTCTCGGTTATGTCTGAAGGAATGATTTTATTATTAGCTAAAGGAGTCTGGGAAACTCTCGTGATGACTTTTGTTTCCGGCTTTTTTGGCTTCGTGATTGGTTTACCGGCGGGCGTGCTTTTGTATGTCACTCGTCCGGGGCAAATCATAGAAAATGGTACGCTATACCGTATTCTTTCTGCGCTGGTCAATATTACCCGCTCTGTTCCGTTCATTATTTTACTGGTATGGATGATCCCATTCACCCGGCTGATTGTAGGAACGTCAATCGGATTACAAGCGGCGATTGTTCCTTTGACAGTCGGTGCAGCACCTTTTATTGCCCGTATGGTGGAAAATGCTTTATTAGAAATTCCATCAGGGTTGATTGAGGCAGCACGTGCAATGGGCGCGACTCCACTCCAGATTGTGAAAAAGATTTTGTTACCTGAAGCATTACCGGGTTTGATCAACGCGGCCACTATTACTCTGATTACGCTGGTTGGTTACTCAGCGATGGGTGGCGCTGTCGGTGCAGGTGGTCTCGGTCAGATTGGCTATCAATATGGCTATATTGGCTACAATGCAACGGTGATGAATACGGTTCTCGCATTATTAGTTGTTCTGGTTTTTCTGATTCAGTTAGGCGGCGACTATTTAGTTAAGGCCGTGAATCGTAAATAAGATTATTTCAACAAAAGGTGTCATTATCGGCACCTATTATTAGGGCTTACATTCAAAAGCCTCACTATAGTAGTACGATAATTTAATAAGACAGGTTATTAATCAGTATTCAATAGGGGTAAAATATGTCAGTGAAATTGAAATCCATTGCAGTCATCGGGGCTTTATTAGGCACATTAGCACTTACAGGCTGTGGTCAGGAGCCAAGAGATCCAAACCATATTAAAGTCGGTGTTATTGCGGGGCCTGAATTACAGGTTGCTGAAGTCGCGAAAAAAGTAGCGAAAGAGAAATACGGCCTTGATGTTGAACTGACAACATTCAATGATTATGTACTGCCAAACGAATCACTGAGCAAGGGAGACATTGATGTTAATGTCTTCCAGCACAAACCTTATTTAGATCAGCAAATAAAAGAACGTCATTATAAGCTGGCGATTGTAGGTAACTCTTTCATCTTTCCAATGGCTGCATACTCTAAAAAGATAAAATCATTGGATGAACTTCAGAATGGTTCTCAGATTGCTATTCCGAATGATCCGACCAATCAGGGCCGTGCTCTGCTGTTATTACAAAAACAGGGTCTTATCACATTGAAAGCGGGTGTTGGTCTGCTGCCAACTATTCTGGATATCACCAGCAACCCTAAACAGCTGGATCTTGTTCAGCTAGAAGGACCACAGCTGCCTCGCGCCTTGGACGACCAAAAAATCGCGCTGGCTCTTATCAATAATACCTACGCCGGGCAGATTGGCCTGACAGCAGAGCAGAACGGGATCTTTGTTGAAGATAAAGATTCACCTTACGTGAATATCATCGTAAGCCGTGAAGATAATAAAGATGCAGAAAATGTACAAAAATTTGTGAAAGCCTATCAATCTCCTGAAGTTGAGCAGGAAGCTCAAATAGCATTCAAGGGCGGAGCAATAAAAGGCTGGTAATCTTTCATATTTAGACAATCAAGATTAAAATTCTGGGGCGGATAAAAATATCCGCCCCTTTTTATACCCAATGAATTTCAAATTGCATCGCGGCGACAAGCGAGTTCATCCTCAGGAGCATAGCTAACTATGTGACCGGGGTGAGTGAGTGCAGCCAACAAAGAGGCAACTTGAAAGACGAAGGATATATTGGAATTAATCCCACACTCACTGATGCAACCGTAATAAGGATAAAAGCGCAATGCGTATGTTACCTGTCTGTTTCATGGCACTTTTTATAGTTGGGTGTACTTCATTGCCAACTCAGATTAATAAAACTGACAGGCAAGGCTCTGAAGCTGAGCAATATCCAGCTCTCAGAAATAAAGAGGCAACTTATGTCCGCCTTTATAAAAAACCAGATGAGTTGTTGGGTTCACCATTTAAAGATCTCGGTATTGTTGCTGGTGAATCCTGCCGCAATACATTTCAGGATCCTCCGGCAAGTATTGCAACTGCACGGCAGAAAATGCTGGCAAAAGCCTCTAGCCTGAATGCCAACGCCGTCTTACTTCACCAATGCGCCATTATGTCTGGTCAGGGCTGTTATCAGATAGCTATCTGCGAAGGTACGGCAATAAGAACCACGAATTAATCATTCATTGTAAATTGGGTACTAAAAAAGACTCATGGCAGATTTTCATTTTACTCAAATAGGAACCATTCATTCTCCTTATAAAGAGAAGTTTGCCATTCCCCGTCAACCGGGTTTGGTGGAAGATGGCACCGGGCAACTCGAATTACTCGCTCCTTATAATCAGGTAGATGCTGTACGGGGATTAGAGCAGTTCAGTCATTTATGGATTGTTTTCGTTTTTCACCAAACGATGAATGGGGGCTGGAACCCGCTGGTTCGCCCTCCCCGTTTAGGCGGCAATGCAAAAATGGGGGTATTTGCCACCCGCTCAACGTTCCGCCCTAATCCGATTGGGATGTCTTTAGTTGAACTGAAAGGGATTGATTACCAGAACAATCGCGTGTTGCTGCAACTTGGCAGCTTAGATCTCGTGGATGGAACGCCCGTACTCGATATTAAACCTTATCTGCCTTTTGCTGAATCGCGCCCTGATGCCAAAGCAGGATTTGCTCAGGAGGCACCAAGTACAGATATGGAGGTCTGCTTTTCTTCAAACGCAGAACATCAACTTTTATGCCATCAGGTAAGTTATCCGCAATTACGACGCTTTATCTGCCAGATTTTAGCTCAGGATCCGCGCCCGGCCTACCGTAAGAAAGAACAGGAAAACCGCATATACGCCGCCCATATTCTGGATTTTAATGTCCGTTGGTTAATTAATGGTGCCATAACAGAAGTCGTTTCTATCGAACTCCGCTGAAAACTCCTTTTGACATCGTAAGCTGACTGGTAGACTAACGGTTTACTTTATTTTGGGGTTCGGTGGCTCTGTCTTCATTTGCCACCTAGAAGCAATTTGCTGTCCAATGGAAACTTACTATGCGTACTAGCCAATATTTGCTGTCTACTTTGAAAGAGACGCCTGCTGATGCAGAAGTAGTCAGTCATAAACTGATGCTTCGTGCAGGAATGATCCGTAAACTCGCTTCAGGTTTGTACAACTGGATGCCGACCGGTGTCCGCGTGTTGAGAAAAGTTGAAAACATTGTTCGTGACGAAATGAATAATGCCGGGGCGGTTGAGGTTTCCATGCCGGTAGTTCAGCCAGCAGATTTATGGCAGGAAAGTGGTCGTTGGGTACAATATGGTGCGGAATTACTGCGTTTTGAAGATCGCGGTGCCCGTCCTTTTGTTCTGGGACCAACCCATGAAGAAGTCATCACTGATCTGGTTCGCAATGAAGTGACTTCTTATAAACAGCTGCCACTAAGTCTGTATCAGATCCAAACCAAATTCCGTGATGAAGTTCGCCCACGCTTTGGCGTTATGCGCTCACGTGAATTCATCATGAAAGACGCTTACTCTTTCCATACCACTCAAGAGTCTCTGCAAGAGACTTACGATAAGATGTACGATGCTTACAGTAAGATCTTTACCCGTATCGGGCTGGATTTCCGCGCTGTTTTAGCTGACACAGGTTCTATTGGTGGTAGTGCATCCCACGAATTTCAGGTTCTGGCTGCCAGCGGCGAAGATGACATCGTCTTCTCCACGGAGTCTAACTACGCAGCTAATATTGAACTGGCTGAAGCCGTCATGCCATCCGCAGAACGCACTGCTCCGGCAGAAGATATGCGTGTGGTGGATACACCAAAGGCGAAAACCATCGCTGAACTGGTAGAACAGTTCAATCTGCCGATTGAAAAAACGGTCAAGACTCTGATCGTCCATGCCGCAGAAGAAAGCGAACACAAGCTGGTTGCGTTGTTGGTTCGTGGTGATCATGAATTAAATGAAGTTAAAGCAGAAAAACTGGCTTTAGTCGCCAGCCCGCTGCAATTCGCGACGGAAGAAGAAATCCGCGCTATCGTTAACGCTGGCCCAGGCTCTTTAGGCCCGGTCAATCTGCCTATGCCTGTGATTATTGACCGCTCAGTATCTGTCATGAGCGATTTTGGGGCTGGTGCCAATATTGATGATAAGCACTATTTTGGTATTAACTGGGAGCGTGATCTTCCTCTGCCAGAAATTGCCGATATCCGTAATGTGGTTGAAGGCGATGCCAGCCCGGATGGTCAGGGCACGTTATTGATCAAACGTGGTATTGAAGTCGGTCATATCTTCCAGCTCGGCACCAAATACTCAGATGCACTGAAAGCTACCGTACAGAACGAAGATGGTCATAATCAGGTTGTGACCATGGGATGTTACGGGATTGGTGTCACCCGAATTGTCGCGGCGGCTATCGAACAGAATCACGATGATCGCGGTATTATCTGGCCAGATGCTATTGCCCCATTCCAAGTCGCAATTTTGCCAATGAACATGCATAAATCTTACCGTGTCAAAGAAGTAGCAGAAAAACTTTATGCAGACTTACGTTCTAATGGTATTGATGTCATTTTAGATGATCGCAAAGAACGTCCGGGTGTCATGTTTGCCGATATGGAATTAATGGGTGTACCACATACTGTCGTTATTGGGGATCGTAATCTCGATAACGACGAAGTGGAATACAAATATCGTCGTACCGGTGATAAGCAGATGCTGAAACTGGAAGACGTAGTTGACTACCTGAAAAGTAACATCAAACAATCATGATTAAGCCTTGATCCTGCTATCAGGCAAAGTCAGTAATAAAAAACCTGCGTACTCAGTGCGCAGGTTTTTTTGTATGTGGGAATGCTTTCTATCACTTCTTACTTTTTAGTCTGGCAGGAAGAGGACTTGTCAAAATGGATTTTACCTGTCTGAATGAGTGCGTTATCAAATAATCCATCTTCCATTGAAGGGCGAAGTGTGTAATATCCCTCTACTTCGACATAAACAGGTTTGCCACCTTCAACACCTGTTGCGCTGTACCCCCGTTCCAGATCAATATTTTCCGAGGCATCGTAGTGTTTCCCTGTACGACACTCCGTAAAAGTCGCACTATCCGCGAAATAAATATATTCTCCAATCCGTTTTTGAGGCGTGACTTTTGTCAGTTCATAATTCAATGTGGACTGGATTGGCTCACCATTCATATCCAGCATAACCAGATTTTCTCCCTGCATCTGGTAATACGCTTTTTTACCCTCTTCTCCGCTGGTCAGGTTTATTTTTTTACCATTAACAACCCAATGGCCTGTATCAAAAAAAGGCTCTTCTTTCCCCGATTTCAGATAAGTTTGTTCCAGAATATACGAGCCATCTTTCGCAAGTTGTAAGGTAGTTTCAATACCTGCGCAATCAGCACAAGGTATCACACCATTAAACACTTTCTCGTTGGTTGTAAATTTATTTGGGGATGTCGAATCAACCTGATGTACAGGGGGATTAGTCTGACATCCAACCGCAGTCAGTACACCCGATGCGACCAAAGCAAGCAATATGTTCTTATTCATCATTTTCATCCAATAAATGCAGCAGAAAGTCCAGTTTTAACATGAGTTACACATAAGACATGAACAGCTTTGACATTACTTTACCGTATCTCAAAACACACCGTGAAAAACCCGCTAATATGACGTAATTTTGTTGTTTAATGATAAAGTTAAGCTTTAACCTACTGGCTTTTTCAAAGTAACTCAACAAACTTATACAGTCACAGTCATCAGGAAAAACTTACTGTGCTATAGTCGTAGGTAGCATTTTTTTGCATCTGAGTTTGGTCAATCGCGGGCGGCACGATAACCGCCACTAACATAGTGGTGAGCGAATATGTCTATAGATACTGAATATCAACCCATTAATTGTGATGATTATGAGAGCCTTGAGCTAGCTTGTCAGCATCAGCTTCACTTACACATCCAACTTCGGGGTGGTGAGATTTTTGAAGGGAAAGCAATTCAATTGATTCTGAGAAAAAAAATCGAATACATTCTCGTGGAATCAAATGAAGAAACCCGTGAGTTAAGATTGGATCACATTATCAGTTTCAGCAATCCAGAAATTGGCACAATTGTTGTTGAGCATTCTTCATTGTAAACAGCGTGTTTAACACGTTTACTACACAACAAAGAATTACCGCATAACAAAAAGTCCTCATCTAATTTGAGGACTTTTGTCATTGTGAAGTCAATTTTTTCATTGTTATCGTTATGGAAACCAAATTTGTACTGAATCGAATTGAGGTCCTCTATTTTCATCTGGTCCCCATTCATTACACCGAGCTCCATAATCGTCGTCCAAGAGCACAACCATCTGCCCACTAGCCTGAGCAGCCAGAAGAGTTGCATAGGCATTTTTCCCGCTATCATTATCAGTACTTAAATCACTGTATTCCCAATATATTTTCGACTTACCACCACTCCGGCTCCCAGTTGGTGACAACCATACCGCCCATTGATTCCACTGACTAGCATTAGACCATAAACCAACCACATACCCACGTCCACACTCTTTCATAAAAGTGACTCCTGGTCTTATGCCTAAACTGGAGTCAACTGATTTATTAATAGAATGAAACTTTTCAGCAAGTATAGTTTTCCTTTTCCCATCTACAAAATTAGTTGAACATGAGCAAATAACCATAGTAAATATTAATATCAACCAATTATACTTTTTCATAATTAATTCCTGTTGTTACACAAAACAATAATCATCTAAGATGAATTTTCTATTTTATAAAATTATAAAAATAATATTATTGGGTATTATCCAATAACACATTTACATGCACCATTACTAATAACTGTCAATATTCCAATACTGTTAAAAAACCCTAATGACATATCGTTTTTGTTAAAGAGTACTATCTTTCCAGCTATAGCACCTATCTGGGAAAAGTAATCCGTTATCTTATTTATTAATTCTTCATCATCAGAGGAAACACAGCTTCCGCAATATACTCCCAAGCCAGATGCACTACCCTCATATCCATTCCCCCTAACTCTTTGAGGTAACATATATTTCCAATATGAAAATCCGAATATCAAAATCTGCGCCATAAAAATATTATTTTAAAATAATATCGATAGCATTTAGTTAATTATGATCTTATCCATCTTTACATCATATTTGATTTTTAAATAATTTATTAAATTTCATTAATAACCTGACTTCATTGATAAACATTTAAATGCATAGTTTAAATTTTAATTAACTATCTTCTACTCTGGAAATACCATTTCTTTTAAATTTAAAATCAACCTCTATCATTAAAAGTTATCTTATATTTTAAAATTTAGTATAATTTTATATATTTTCAACATTAAATTATTTCAATTATACATCTTAACCAGGGTGAATTTATGCAGTGTATTGAATTTACTTAATAAAAAAAGATCACATCATTTCTAATGTAATCTCTTAAAGTCTTACTCCGCCAGACTATAACGATCGAGTAGCTAACTATCAGACAAGATTTTATGCCATAGAATGGAAAGTTGCCGATCATCCGCCAAACATTGCCCCTCTTTCGTCACAAAAACACTCAGGGCAGCAATAAGTTTGTCATCATAGTAGAGCAGTGGGATTCTTTCCCTGAGCCAGGGAGCAATACCAAACTCCTGCCATAATTTTTTACTATGGCGGGAATGTTGCCTCCCTACAATGCTGATATTTTCCTGAATGCCAAAGCGGATCGTAACCTGTTCATGATTATTAGGAGTCCTAATACCAACTGATTTTTCCATCCCTTCTTTGCTATCGGAAAGAAAAAGCGTTCCCAGCCCATCAGGTAATTGCAGCTCCTTTTCTGTATCCCAACTCATAACAACACCAGCGAGCGACTGAAACTGAGGAACCAGCCATAATTGCTGCCGATAACGACGGATATCAAGCTGTCCTAATCTGAAACGCGGCTCGGCATCCTGCCGGGAAAGAGCCACTTCTGACCAAATACGCTGAAGCTGCTCACGTGACGGCATTTTCACTCCGTACCGGCTGAGCCATCGACGCAATAGTGCATTACGTTTTGCCTCAGAAAATATCTCCAAAGGCAGAATAGCTATTGATCCTTCCGAGGTTATCAGGGTATTTAACGATTCCTCAAGCAACTCATCCAGCAATTGCTCCTGCTCACCACACAAACCCGCACTACGGGAAACAGCCTGTGAAAAGTGTGACCAACGCTGATTGAGTAACGGCATGATATTCAAACGCAGGAAATTACGATCATAACGATCATCCTGATTACTATCATCTTCAACCCATCTCAGCCTGTGTTCCTGTGCATAGCGTTCTAATTCTACCCGGCTGATATTCAGCAATGGGCGAATTAATGTTGTCTCAGCAAACGACATAACAACGGGCATGGAAGACAACCCCGCCGGGCCACTGCCGCGCTTTAATGCCAGTAAAAATGTCTCAGCCTGATCGTCAAGATGTTGTGCTGTTAACAGAATCTCCCCTTGCCGTAATTCATGTTTAAAAGCCTGATAACGGGCATCACGGGCTGCCGCTTCAATACCTTTTTTACGGCTATCCAAACTCACTTTTTCAACACAAAAATCAACCTGCCAATCTGCACAAATCTGACGACAGTGAGCAACCCATTCATCTGCTTTTGCGTTCAGACCATGATGAATGTGAATCGCCCTTAAAGTGAATGCGTTCTGTTTATCACTGCATGATTGCGAAGTTTGTTGACGCAGACGAGCCAGTAAATGCAACAGGACGGTGGAATCTAATCCACCGCTAAACCCGACTAAAAATTTTTTATGTGCCCCTATCTGATCAGTTAATTTCAGCATCAGAGGCTCATAGATATTATTCATTGTGGATAAACTCTTTTTCAGACCGAAAAGTCAGTCTTCAATTAAATCGTCCGGCCGTTTATTTTGTGTATCAGCTTTATTTTTTGCACTGATGCAAAGTATCCCGGATATGATTACCAGCGCTAATCCTACTACGTAGGCCGGCACAAATTCATCACCAAAGAACAAAATCAGCCACATCATCGACAATATCGGTGATAAAAATAATATTGAGGCTATTTTAGGCGAATCTGGGCTGCTCATAGCTTTGAACCAGATAATATAGGATATTCCATTTAATATGATGCCATTCAGCACTGTTGGCATCAGTGAATCTCCCACAGGCCAGTTAAATTTACTGAATGCCAATAAGAAGATGAGAGAGACGACTGTTGAGTTAACGAATACCCAAAACGTACTGATATAAGGGTCAATGGCAAAATGTTTTGATAAAACAGATAACAGAGCAAAACAGAATGCTCCGCTAAAGACCAGAAGCAGAGCCTGCGGATGCTGCACGGAAATTTCGGTAATATTCCCCTGAGTAAAAGTAATCACAACTGCGATGAAGCCAATTGCCATGCCTATCATCTGCTTAATAGACAGTTTTTCTTTAAACAGGAAAAATGATAACCCGATTATCATCAACGGCCAGCTATATTGAATAACTAAAACAGCAACACCATTTTCGATGGAATAACCATAATACAGCAGCAGATAGAAAAAACAGTCCAGAGCACCTAATATAAATACCTTAATCATGACAGGAAAAGGAACAAATAAAAGATGCTTCCAGTTTCTTCCCATCATCACTGCAACCAAAAAAACCGCCAGCACAGACAGTACATTTGACCAGAATAAAAATTGAAAATGGTCCATCTCTTTCTGACCAAAGCGCGATATAGAAGGAATAAAGCTCCAGATAAACACACAGGAAAACGCATAAATAATATATTTATATTTGGCCATAGCAAAACCCAGTTTGTTATTTTTTAAGTGCTGCAATAGATATAGTTTTACTGATTTTTTCCCATACTCAATAAAACAGGCGGAAATATTGGCGAATTATTATTCACCAATATTTCCGCCTGCAACAAAATAGTCAAAAAACGAAGGGTATTAGCAGTAACCGTACTGCATCAGGCGCTCATAACGGCGGTTAACCAACTCTTCACTGTTCAGTTCGCTCAGCTCAGCAAGATCTGCCAACACTTGCGTTTTCAGTGATTCTGCCATCATGTCGTAATTGCGATGCGCGCCACCCAACGGTTCAGGGATCACCGTATCGATAAGGTTCAGTTCTTTCAAGCGGGGAGCAGTATTTCCCATCGCTTCTGCTGCCAGAGGCGCTTTTTCCGCGCTTTTCCACAAGATAGACGCACAACCTTCCGGAGAAATGGTAGAAAACGTACTGTATTGCAACATGTTCACTTTATCACCGACACTCAGTGCCAAAGCACCACCAGAACCACCTTCACCAATAACAGTACAGATAACCGGGACAGACAGACGGGACATTTCACGCAGGTTACGGGCAATGGCTTCTGACTGGCCTCGCTCCTCCGCACCCACTCCGGGGTATGCGCCCGGGGTATCGATAAAAGTAATAATCGGCAGTCTGAAGCGCTCAGCCATTTCCATCAGGCGCAACGCTTTGCGATAACCTTCTGGCGATGGCATACCAAAGTTACGACGGATTTTTTCTTTGGTTTCACGGCCTTTCTGATGCCCGATAACCATGACCGGACGGCCTTCAATACGTGCCAGACCACCGACGATAGCCTTGTCATCGGCATAGGCACGATCGCCTGCCAGCTCTTCAAAGTCAGTGAAAATGCGCTGAATATAATCCAGCGTATAGGGACGGAGAGGATGACGTGACAGCTGAGAAATCTGCCATGCTCCCAAATCAGAGAATATTTTGCGAGTCAGTTCGACACTTTTTCCCCGCAGACGCTGGACTTCTTCATCCAGATTGATATCTAGCTTTTCATCTTGACGGCTAACCGCGGTGAGCGAATCGATTTTCGCTTCCAACTCAGCAATCGGCTGTTCAAAATCCAGAAAATTCAGACTCATAACGTTCCTATTTTAGTCAAATTCTAATTCTACCTGCTCGCTACCCAGCAGAGTTCGCAGATCTGTCAAAAGGGTATCCGTTGGAGTTACCCGCCATGTTGCCCCGAATCGTAAACGGGCACGGGCATCTACCCGCTGGTAATAAAGATGAACCGGTATCGTGCCTGAACGATGTGGTTCCAGTGCACCACGGAGACGGTTCAATAATTGCTCATCAATTTGCCTGTCTGATAACGAGATAGCAAGCCCACGTGCAAATTTTTCACGCGCCTCACTGATATCCATTAACTCTCGCGCTGTCATTTTAAGCCCACCGCTAAAGTCATCAAAGCTGACTTGTCCGGTTGCGATTAAAATTTTGTCCTGCTCTAACAAATGTTGATATCTTTCCAGAGCATCGGAGAACAACATAATTTCCAGCCGTCCTGAACGATCATCCAATGTGCAGATACCAATCCGATTACCTCGTTTAGTCGTCACAATTTTGGATGCCAGTACCAAACCGACCACAGTAGTCACCTGACCACGGGGTGTTGGATTCACATCCTTTAGACGTAACCCATTCGTATATCGTTCAATTTCTTTTAAATAACCGGTGATCGGATGGCCTGTCAGATATAATCCCAGCGTCTCGCGCTCGCCATCCAATACCACTTGATCCGGCCATTTAGGTGTACTGGCATATGAGCGTTCAACCTGTTCAGGTTCCTCCGCCAGTACCCCGAACATATCAGCCTGCCCGGTGGCTTCTGCCTTAGCATGCTGATCCGCCGCTTTCAGGGCATCTTCCAGCGAAGACATCAAAGCAGCACGATGTGGCCCTAGCCTGTCGAATGACCCTGACATAATCAGCTTTTCCATCACTCGGCGGTTCAGCTTTTTAGTATCAACCCGGGCACACAGATCAAACAATTCTTTAAAATGCCCGCCTTTCTGACGGGCTTCGATGATGGCTTCAATCGGCCCTTCACCGACCCCTTTGATTGCGCCAATACCATAAACAATTTCGCCTTCATCATTGACGTGGAAATGGTATAACCCGCTATTGATATCCGGTGGCAGGACTTTCAGCCCCATACGCCAGCACTCATCCACCAGACCAACAACTTTCTCTGTATTATCCATATCCGCTGTCATTACCGCAGCCATAAATTCTGCCGGATAATGCGCTTTTAACCATAATGTCTGGTAAGAAACCAACGCGTAAGCAGCGGAGTGAGATTTATTGAAGCCATAACCTGCGAATTTCTCCACCAGATCGAAGATCTTCATCGCAAGTTCGCCATTAACTCCCTGACTTATCGCCCCTTCCTCAAAGACTGAGCGCTGCTTAGCCATCTCCTCCGGTTTTTTCTTACCCATCGCACGACGAAGCATATCCGCCCCGCCAAGCGTGTAACCTGCCAGAACCTGTGCAATCTGCATGACCTGTTCCTGATACAGGATGATGCCGTAAGTTGGCTCCAGTACAGGTTTCAGTGTTTCATGCTGCCATTCAACATCCGGATACGAAATCTCTTCCCGTCCGTGTTTACGGTCGATAAAATTATCCACCATTCCCGATTGCAAAGGCCCCGGCCGGAACAAGGCCACCAGTGCGATCATATCTTCAAAACAGTCAGGACGCAGACGCTTGATCAAATCCTTCATGCCACGGGATTCAAGCTGGAAGACAGCGGTCGTTTCGGAGCGTTGCAGCATATCGAAACTTTTCTGATCATCCAGTGGGATTGCCGCAATATCTATCGGTTCCAGATCTTTTCCGACACGGCGGGCATTGACCATCTCAAGTGCCCAGTTGATGATGGTCAGGGTTCTCAGGCCAAGGAAGTCAAACTTCACCAGCCCGGCGTATTCGACATCGTTTTTGTCAAACTGAGTAACCGGGTTCAATCCTTCCGGATCACAATATATAGGTGCAAAGTCAGTGATTTTAGTCGGCGCGATGACCACGCCACCAGCATGTTTACCTGCGTTACGAGTGACACCTTCCAGTTTCCGCGCCATGTCTATCAGCGCTTTAACCTCTTCATCCGCTTCATAAATTTCAGGTAGCTGAGGCTCTGCGACAAACGCCTTTTCCAGCGTCATTCCCGGATCGGGAGGAACCAGCTTAGATATCCGGTCAACAAAGCCATAAGGGTGCCCGAGCACGCGCCCCACATCGCGGATTACCGCTTTTGCTGCCATCGTACCAAAGGTAATGATCTGTGATACCGCATCGCGTCCGTATATATCAGCAACGTGCTCAATCACCTGATCACGTTTTTCCATACAGAAATCGATGTCAAAGTCAGGCATGGAGACACGTTCAGGGTTCAGGAAACGTTCGAACAGTAAGTCAAACTCCAGTGGATCGAGATCTGTGATTTTCAGCGCATAAGCGACAAGAGAACCCGCACCAGAGCCACGCCCCGGCCCTACCGGCACACCATTATCCTTCGACCACTGGATAAACTCCATCACGATCAGGAAGTAACCGGGAAAGCCCATCTGGTTGATAACTTTTAATTCAATATCCAGACGTTCATCATATTCCAGCCGCTTTTCGGCTCTGACTGCCGGGTCGGGATAGAGGAATTCCAGACGCTCTTCTAACCCCTGTTTTGATTTTTCGACCAGATAGTCTTCGGTACTCATATCCCCTGTCGGGAATTTGGGCAGGAAATATTCGCCGAGCCGAATCGTGACATTACAGCGTTTTGCAATTTCTACGCTATTTGCTAATGCCTCAGGGATGTCTGAAAAAAGATCACACATCTCCTGCTCACTGCGCAGATATTGCTGTGGGCTGTAATTTTTCGGGCGTTTAGGATCGGAAAGTGTATAGCCGTCATGAATAGCAACGCGAATTTCATGGGCGTCAAAATCACTACTTTCCAGAAAACAGACATCATTGGTCGCCACAACCGGCAGGTTTTTTTCTGCTGCCAGTTCAACCGCCGCGTGCAGGTAAGATTCTTCATCCTGACGCCCGGTACGAATAAGTTCCAGATAGTAGCTATCCGGGAAATGTTCCTGATAAAAATCCAGACACTGATCGACTAATACGCGGTTACCACGCAGCAAAAACTTGCCGACATCCCCCATGCGTCCGCCTGACAGCAATATCAACCCCGCCTTGTGTTTAGCCAGCCATTCCTGTTTGATCGTCGGGCCGACCGCTCCATAGCCTTTCTGATAAGCTTCAGAAATCAATAAAGTCAGGTTTTGATAACCTTCATTATTGCGGGCCAGAACGGTCAGATGGGCATACTCATCACCCAACTGCTCACTTTCCATATAGAAATCTGCCCCAATAATGGGTTTGACTCCTGAACTATGGGCACTGCCATAAAACTTCACAAGGCCACACAGATTGGTAAAATCAGTGATTGCAAAAGCAGGCATCCCCAATCCGGCGACTTTTTTTATCAGTGAGCCGGTTTTGGCTAAGCCATCAATCATTGAATAATCGCTGTGAACACGTAAGTGTACGAAACGTGGTTCTGTCATAGACTGTCCAGATACTTATTCCAGATTTTTATCCAATAGCCAGCGCGCGTTTAACTGGCGCAAAACTTTTACGATGGTGTTCCGTCGCACCCAGCAGAGACAGCTTTTCCAAATGCAGGGCGGTAGGATAACCTTTATGCTTTGCAAAACCATATTCAGGAAACTGTTTATCCAGCTCAGCCATTTCTCTGTCCCGTGTCACTTTAGCCAGAATGGAAGCGGCACTGATCTCTGCAACCAGACTATCTCCCTTAACGACGGCCTGTGCTGACATCGACAATACAGGGCAACGGTTTCCGTCAATCAGGACATAATCTGGCTGAATAGCTAAACCTTCAACAGCCCGCTGCATGGCAAGCATGGTGGCATGAAGAATATTGATACGGTCAATCTCTTCCGGTTCAGCGCGCCCAAGGCTCCAGCACAACGCTTTTTCGGTGATCTCCAGATAAAGCGCCTCACGACGTTTTTCTGTCAGTTTTTTCGAATCCATTAAGCCAGTAATGGGTCTGGCCGGATCCAGAATAACTGCCGCAGTCACCACGGCCCCCACCAGCGGGCCACGCCCAACTTCATCAACACCGGCAATCAGATTCGCCTGCGGATAAACAAAATTCATTATTTTCTCGCTAATTCCAGTACCGCTTGTGCCGCCTGTTCATCAGCATCACAGCGAATACTTTCATGCAAATGCAGGAAGGTTTCTTTCAACGCTTCCACCTCAACACCACCACGCAACAATGGCAATAACGCCGCCGACAGTGCCTGAGGCTCACATTCGTCCTGTAGTAATTCTTTAACTAATTCTTTGCCTGCCAGTAAATTAGGCAAAGAAACATAGGGGGTTTTTACCAGACGTTTTGCCAGCCAGAATGTAAAAGGCTTCATTCTATAACCCACCACCATCGGGCATTTAGCCAACATACATTCCAGTGCTGCCGTACCGGATGCCAGTAAAGTTGCATCACTGGCAATCATAGCTTCACGAGCCTGACCATCTAATAAGTGAATGGATAAATCCGGGGCAACTTCATTTTTTATACGCTGGAATTGCTCACGCCGTTTGGCATTTACCAATGGAACCAATACATGCAGATCAGGAAGTTTGTTCCTGAGTAACTGCACGGTTCTCAAAAAGTCGGCAGTGAGCATTTCTACTTCAGCGTGGCGGCTGCCCGGCAGGATAGCCAGACAATGGGCATCAGCCGGAATATCTAAACCTTTTCTGGCGGCTATTTTGTCCGTTTGTAACGGCATGGCATCAGCCATTGTATGCCCAATAAACTGGCACGGAACATTAAACCGATCATAAAATGCTTTTTCAAAGGGCAGAAATGCCAGTACCAGATCTGTTGCACGCCCGATTTTGAACACCCGCTTCTGGCGCCATGCCCATACCGATGGGCTAACATAATGAATCGTCCGGATCCCCTGCTGTTTCAGGCGGCCTTCTAACGTGATGTTAAAATCTGGCGCATCAATGCCAACAAAAACATCCGGCTTCAACTGCGTAAAGCGAGTTGTTAAATCTTTGCGGATTTTCAGTAAACGCGGCAAACGCCCCAGAACTTCAACGATCCCCATGACCGCCAGTTCTTCCATCTCATACCAGGCTTCACAGCCTTCGGCCTGCATAAGAGGACCTGCGACACCCACAAAGCGGGCGTCAGGAATTTTAGCTTTCAATGCACGGATCAGCCCTGCCCCCAGGATATCACCGGAAGTTTCTCCGGCGACTAAGCCAATTGTCAGTGGGCGCTGATGGTTAACAGAAGAAATGGTAGTCAAAGGAACACCCTTTATCTACTTAGCGAATAATGCCGCGACTGGATTTTGCTGAATTTGCCAGAAAATCACTGAATAATTTCACGTGTGGGTTGTTTTCGGCCTGAGTTTCGATCTCGTTTCTGGCTTCTTCCAACGTTTTCCCACTGCGATAAAGTGCTTTATAAGCATTACGAATAGCGTGCAGCGACTCTTTATCAAAACCACGACGCTTCAGGCCTTCAATATTCAAACCGAAAGGCGTAGCGTGATTCCCCTGCGCAATAACATAAGGGGGTATATCCTGAGCAACACCAGAGCAACCACCGACCATCACATGGGAGCCAATCTGGCAAAATTGATGAACGGCTGTCATACCACCGATGATCACGTAATCACCTAAAATGACATGCCCGCCCAAAGTACCATTATTAGCAATGATACAGCGATCCCCCACAATACAGTCATGGGCAATGTGAGCATTAATCATCAGCAGGTTATCACTGCCGACTTTAGTTAATCCACCACCCTGAACAGTACCACGGTGAATGGATACACTTTCGCGAATACGGTTACGATCCCCGATCTCAACACGAGTCGGTTCACCCTGATATTTGAGATCCTGATTGACCTCACCAATTGAGGCAAATTGATAAATTTGGTTGTCTCGACCAATTTTAGTTATCCCGTTAATCACAACGTGGGATTTCAATTCAGTCCCTTCACCAATTTCTACTTGCGAACCAATATAACAAAATGGGCCAATACGAACATTGGCACCAATAACAGCTCCTTCTTCAATAATTGAAGAAGGATGAATAACAGCGGTCTGATCAATCATGCATTAAGCCTCACGGCGGCGGGCACACATCATTTCAGCTTCGCAAGCCACTTCTCCATCGACTTTCGCTACACCTCTGAAACGCGCAACACCACGGCGTTCTTTAATAAACTCTACTTCCATAATCATTTGATCACCTGGCAGAACCGGACGCTTAAAGCGTGCACCATCAATCGCTGCAAAGTAATACAATTCTCCTGGCTCCAGCGTACCAACAGTTTTGAATGCCAGAATGCCTGTCGCCTGAGCCATTGCTTCAAGGATCAGTACGCCGGGGAAAATAGGTTTACCCGGGAAATGCCCCTGAAAAAATGGTTCATTAACCGTTACATTTTTAACTGCTCGCAGAAACTTGCCTTTTTCGAAATCCAGAACTCGGTCTACCAGTAAAAATGGGTAGCGATGTGGCAGTAATTTCAAAATTTCTTCAATTTGCAGAGTATGATTATCACTCATCTAAATACTCTTCCTGTCTATATTCCAATCGTAGTATTAAAAAATATGCACTAAAAATCATGCACTATAAAAACAAAGCACTAATGACACGGCCTGCGTTAACCCCGGTGGAGTTATCAGACAGGCCGTAAAAATAAAAACTTAACCAACAAAATGTTTGTATGATTACTTGTTGTCACCTTCAAGCTTGCGTTCAACAGATTTCAACCGCTTATTCATTTCGTTGATATTCATTACCAAAGCCGCCGTCTTACGCCAGACTTTGTTCTGTTGTAGCGGGATACCCGATGAGTATACACCAGGTTCGGTGATTGGGCGCATTACCATGCTCATGCCAGTTACCGTTACTTTATCACAGATTTCCATATGTCCGTTGATAACACTGGCCCCACCAATCATACAATAACGACCGACTTTCAGACTGCCCGCCATAATGACGCCACCTGCTATCGCCGTGTTATCACCAATGATAACGTTGTGAGCAATCTGGCACTGGTTATCAATGATAACACCATTACCGATAATAGTGTTATCCAGAGCACCACGATCGATAGTCGTACATGCACCTATTTCAACGCGATCACCAATAATGACCGTGCCTAACTGCGGAATTTTAATCCAGTTACCGCGATCATTCGCATAGCCAAAACCATCAGAGCCTATTACAGCCCCTGACTGAATGAGACACTGCTCACCCATTTCGACGTTATGGTAAACCGAAACATTGGCCCAAAGACGGCTTCCTGCACCAATGCGGGTATTTTTACCCACAAAACAGCCAGCACCAATGATGACATTATCACCAAGTACCACACCAGATTCGATGACAGTATTTGCTCCGATTGCAACATTTCTTCCCAATGTCGCTTCTGGAGAAATCACCGCTGATGCATGAATATCCTGCGCTGGCTGTGGTGTTATATCCATAATTTGCGCCATACGCGCATAAGCCAGATAAGGGTTATCAACCACCAGTGCAGCAACTTTACAATGCGGAAGATCAGCTTCGCTCAACACAATTGCCGCAGCCTGACACTCTGCAAGTTTCTCGGTATAACGGCTATCTGATAAAAATGTAATTTGTTCGCTGTTTGCTGAATACATAGGAGCAATACCAGTGATGACGATATCGCCATCACCATGTAATTGCGCATTCAACTGCTGAGCAAGATCAGCCAATCGAATTGAAACCATTTACTTATTTAACCTGCTTCATGACGTCTGAGGTAATATCTTTACCGGATGCAGCATATGCCACTGTACTTGCATCAAGAACAAGGTCATAGCCTTCTTTACCGGCAACAACTTTAACTGCATCCTGAATGCGGTTGACGAGCTTATTGCGCTCTTCCATCTGACGGCGACGGCTATCGTTGTCAAGAGACTGTGCTTTTTTCGCAAACTCATCACGTTTAGCCATTACGTCTTTTTCCAGTTTTTCGCGCTCGCTCGCTTTCATGGTTGAGCCATCACGCTGCAATTTCTGGATGTTAGCCTGCAAATCAGATTCCATACGTTGTAAATCGGAAACGCGGCCTTTGAATTCATTTTCCAATTGTTTTGCAACAGCTTCGTGAGCAGGCAATTGTTGGAAAATTTCGGCAATATTCACAACAGCGATTTTGTCCGCTGCCTGAACACCGGCAGAAAACGCTAATGCAATACCAAGGCTTACTGCACACAGTACTTTCTTCACTATAAACTCCTTTGACCTACGCCATTTTACACATTGGGATATTTATAATCGCCTTATCTAATAATAAAGCGATTTCCTACCAATAACGATTGGTTTCTTACCATGTTCCACCGATGTTGAACTGGAATTGCTCTGTTCTATCCCCTTTGTACTCTTTGAGTGGCTTCGCATAAGAAAAAGAAAGAGGTCCCAATGGTGATAACCATTGCAGTGCGATACCAGTAGAAACACGTATTCTATTGGGCTTACCGTAATCAGGTAAATCAGGGTAATTTATCCCAGCATAACTGTTGCTCCAACTGGTATCCCATACTGTTCCTGCATCGACAAACAAAGACGTTCGTACAGAATTAGCATATTTTGCATCCAAGAACGGAGTTGGTGTAATCAGTTCGAAATTGGCAACTGCTATCGCATTACCACCCACGGCATCCTGGAATGAACCTCTTGAGTTAACCTTAGGTTTACCTTCTGCACCTTTTTCAAGATAAACCGCTTTTGGCCCGATGTTGTTAGGACGGAAACCACGGACGCTATTGGAGCCACCGGCATAAAAGTTCTCATAAAATGGCAATTCCTTGCCACCAAATCCACCACCATAACCCAACCGGGTACGCCCCATCATGATCCATGTACGATCGTCATCAATAGGATAGTAGCCGGAAGAGTTCAGCGTAATTTTATAGAACTGGTTATCGGAGCCAGGCACCGTGATTTTTGTATCCAAACCGGCTTTAACACCAGAGGTTGGGAAAAAAGCACGGTCAAGGTTGTTATAGCTCCAGCCAACTGTCATTGTTACGTCATTTGCATCAAACCTGATTTTATCCGTGAAATCCGGCTTTTTATGCATCTTCTCCATATAGCGCCACATCGCTAATTGAGGACGTATATTAGACAATGCGTTATTAACGTAACCTAACCGGAAATATAATGAGTTATTTTCATTCAGAGGAACGCCAAGAGAACCATCTGTACCGTATGATTTATTGGTATAATTAGAAAGCGAGGCATCGTCCGCACGGAAATCACTATAGAATATCCGCCCGCCTAAACTTACCCCATCCACAGTGAAGTAAGGGTTAGTAAACGATAAATCAGCCGATGTTGAATAATCATTCTTACTGGCATTGATCCCTACCGCATTACCTGTCCCCAGCCAGTTATCCTGCTGAACGCCGACCTGAAAACTCATACCGCTTTCAGTACCGTAGCCAACGGAAAAGTTCATGCTGCCCGTGTTACGTTCTTTGACTTTATAAATAACATCAACCTGATCCGGGCTACCCGGCACACGTTCGGTTGCAACATCAACAGTTTCAAAATACCCCAGACGATTGAGGCGTTCTTTGCCATACTCAACTAAGTCACTACCCAACCATGCGCCTTCCATCTGACGCATTTCACGGCGCAATACCGAATCTTTACTGGTGGTATTACCAGAAAAACGAATATTACGGACATAAAAGCGGTTACCGGCATCCACACTGATATGCAATTTCACCGTCTTATCGGCATCATTGATTTCAGGCTGTGTCATGACCCGAGGATAAGCATAACCATAACGGCCAAGAAGCTGTTTAATGGCGGTTTCTATATGAGTCACTTCTGTGCCGTTATACAGTGAACCCGGCTTAATATTGGTCAGCTTTGTTATTTCAGCCTGATAGCCAGCCAGATTACCGTTGACATCAACACCTGAGATTTTGTATTGATCCCCTTCAACGATGTTGATAGCAATATAAATCCCTTTTTTATCAGGCGTCAGATTCACCTGAGTCGAATCAATATTAAACCGTGCATAGCCTCTGTCGAGATAGAAACTACGCAATTTTTCAAGGTCACCTTCTAATTTCTGTTTCTGATATTTCTGATCAGCCGTCAGATTCCACCACGGAACATCATCTCTGAGTTGGAAACTATCGAGTAATTCACTCGTCGAGAAGGCTTTATTGCCAACAATGTTAATTTGCTGAATTTTGGCAGAGACGCCCTCAGAGAACACGAGTTTCAAATCAACCCGATTACGGGGAAGGGGTGTAACAACAGCCTTCACTGTAGCGTTGTATTTACCGACACTATAGTAAAAATCTTCCAGACCCTTTTCGATATTCGACAGCATGGTGCGGTCAAGGGCTTCACCAACACGAACGCGCGATGCTTCAAGATTACTCTTGAGCATGTCATCTTTTACTGCCTTATTACCGGAGAAAGTAATACTGGCGATGGTTGGCCGTTCTTTTACCTGAACAACCAGTGAATTACCATCACGCAACACACGAACATCTTCAAAATTTCCAGTCGCGAACAGGGCATGAATCATACGACTGATATCTTCATCGCTGACTGTATCACCTACGCGAACTGGCATATTCAATAATGCTGCACCAACGGTGACACGTTGAAGACCCTCAAAATGAATGTCCTGAACTACGAATCCGTCTGAACCGTATGCAGTGGCGCTGCCGAACAGCAGCGACGCTATGAGCAACTTTTTCATCGCCATCGTTGTTATGCGTTTTCCTAACAGGTCCCCCACCTAGAAGCGGGAGAAATCATTGAAAAGTGCAAGCCCCATTAATAACACCAGCAATATAGCACCAATGCGATAACTGAAGTCTTGTACACGCTCGGAAACTGGCCCCCCCTTGATCTTCTCGATAGCAAGGAAAAGCAAGTGTCCACCATCTAGTACAGGTAATGGGAACAAATTTATGATCCCAAGATTGACGCTGATTAACGCCAAAAACATCAAATAATACACCAAGCCAGAATCCGCCGACACGCCAGCACCCTTGGCTATAGAAATAGGACCACTCAAATTATCAAGTTTCACATCCCCGACAATCAATTTGCCAATCATATTCACGGTCAGCTTAGTCAATTGCCAAGTTTTCTCTCCAGCCTCATAAACAGAGTAGAAAGGCCCATACTGTTGAACTGTTCTGTATTCATCAGCCAATGGAATGACTTTCAATTCAACTCCGGCAAAGCCCTCTTCGCGCCCATCGGAAAATGTCTTAGCCTCGGGTATCAGTGATAGAGTCATCATATTACCGGATCTTGCAACATTAAGTTTCAGGGGAGTATTCGGATTCTTCCTGACGTAAGATGCAAAAGGGTGCCAGATATCTACATTCTGGCCATCGACTTGAACGATCCTGTCCCCGCTTTGTAAACCCGCTTTTTCCGCCGCTGAGCCGGGATAAATTTTCTCTATCTGAGAACTAGGGTGCGGAATAACGGGCATAATGCCTAGAGACAGCAGGATGTCCTGCCGGGATGGATCAAAAGCCCAATGCCGTAAATCCAGCGTCTTTTGAATGGGTTCCGAAGAATCTTCCGGAGCCACATCCAGCGACACAGAAGATTCTCCGACTTTACTTATCAAAGCGAGCCTTACTGAATTCCAGTCAGGAGTTTCGATACCATCAACGGCTTTTAGTTCCATTCCGGGCAAAATATTTGCCTGAGCCGCAATCGAATCAGGCTTAATATCCAGAATCACTGAGCGAACCGAAGGGACACCGATCACAAAAACCAGCCAGTAAGCAACAATAGCCAAAATAAAGTTTGCGATTGGCCCGGCACTGACAACGGCCGCTCTCTGCCCGATAGTTTTATTATTGAACGCCATATGGCGGCGTTCAGGGGCGACAGTCTCAACTCTTTCATCAAGCATTTTGACATAGCCCCCTAAAGGAATAAGGGCAATAACGAATTCGGTTCCCTGTTTATCTGTACGACGCCAAAGCGCTTTACCAAACCCGATAGAAAAACGCTCAACGTAAATACCACACCGTCTGGCCACCCAAAAGTGACCAAATTCATGCACTGTGACAAGCACTCCCAATGCAACAATAAATGCAGCCAGATTCCAGAGAATATCCATTAATGTACCTTCAGAGACCAAATCCAGAAGAAACTAACATGACCAGCCCGGCAAAAACAGGGACTGCGGCCGTTAAACTGTCTACCCGATCCATCACTCCGCCATGCCCCGGTATCAACTGACTACTATCTTTAATGCCTGATTCCCGTTTAAACATACTTTCGGTCAGATCACCAAAAACAGAGGCAATAACGACAACAGCAGAAATCAGCAACAAGTTTTCAGGCATAACCGGGACTGGAGCAAATTTACTGAACAACCAGGAAATAAGTGCCGCTGTCAGCAGCCCTCCGGCCAGCCCTTCGAGGGTTTTACCCGGGGATACTTTAGGTGCCATTTTGTGTTTACCTAATGCGCGACCAAAAATATAAGCCCCTGAATCAGCAGCCCAAACCAGCAGCATCACATACAGCAGCCACCACGCACCATTATAGGTATTATTTTCATACCCTTGAGTGCGGAGAACCATCATTCCACAATAGAATGGCACAATCGTCAGAAAACCGAATAGCAGGCGTAATATAACGGAAGATTTCCAAACAGAAGCTGAGGCAGGGTAAGCGACAACTAATACGATAGCAGCAATCCACCAGAACATGCCTGCCCATAAAAGATATAGGATTTGAGGTTTTTCAGTCAGATGAGTAAAGTCTGCCAAAGAATGTTGTAAAGCAAGCAGCCCTGCTGCACACAATACTGCCAGTGCTATGCGTTTGGACTGTGTGAATAATCCGGCAAATTGCCCCCATTCCCATGCAGCAAGTGCTGAAACGGCAATGACAACCAACCCGAACCCTGAAGGAGGAAGTAAAAACAGAGCCGCAACAACAAGGGGAATTAATATTAACGTAGTTAAAAGACGGTACTTCAGCAAGTTCTCCTCCTATGATCCCACTTCGGCATCGTCTGGCGTTCCGCCAAAACGGCGTTCTCGTTTAATAAAGGCATGAATAGCACCTTCAAAGGCTGTTTCATCAAAATCAGGCCAAAGTATATCGGTAAAATATAATTCTGCATAAGCTATCTGCCATAACAGGAAATTACTGATACGATGCTCGCCCCCGGTTCTGATCACTAAATCGACATCAGACTGCTGATTCAGGCTCATAAAGCCGCTTACTGTTGATTCGGTAATGTCTTCAGGTTCAAGCTGATTTGCCCTGACTTTTTCAGCAACCTGTCTGACACTCTGAATTAAATCCCAACGACCGCCATAATTGGCAGCAATATTAAGCTGCAATCCGGTATTGCCCGCTGTCAATTCAACTGAACGGCGGATACGCTCCTGCAACCGTGAGCTAAACCGACTAATATCACCAATAACAGACAATTTCACATTGTGCTTATGTAAGCTCTTCACTTCATTATCGAGGGCAAAAACAAACAGTTCCATTAATGAACTGACTTCTTGTTGTGGACGATTCCAGTTTTCACTACTGAAAGCATATAATGTCAGTGATTCGATGTTATTTTTAACCGAAAAGCTCACAGCACTTCGTACAGCCTTAATTCCTGCACGATGACCAAAAACTCTTAACTTCCCACGCTTTTTTGCCCAACGACCATTACCATCCATAATAATGGCAACATGTCTGGGTAATGGCAGCGATGAGTCACAATCACTAGGAGATATCACTCAAACTAATCCTTAAATAATTAAGCTGACACTTTATAGCTCAAGAATTTCCACACACGAAAAAGCCGTGCCAACAATTATCACGGCTGTTTCTGGCATAGACCCGGTCGAAAACCTTTATCTCTGATACATGCTTCAAAAACAGGTACCAAAATACGCTAAATATTGAACTGGCTATTATAGCAACTACGCTTTACCTGCGAACTATATCATTTGCCAAAATGCAAACAAACATATACTTATTAACAAAATTCGCTAGTTAGCAAAGGCGCCAATTGCCTCTTTCGCCAGAGATCTTGCTATATGGTCGATTTCTAAGACCTCTTCAATGCTTTGAGGTTCAGGCAAATTTAATTTCTCAACAACCTGTCGATTCATCACCGCAATATCAGTGAAACGAATCTGATTCTGCAAAAAAGCACTCACTGTTTCTTCATTAGCGGCATTCAATGCGGTTGTTGCTGCCTGACCTTCATGACAGGCGTCAATCGCCAGTTTGAGGCAGGGATAACGACGATAATCCAGTGCTTCGAAAGTCAGTGTGCTGAGTTCAGTAAAGTCCAGCGGTTTAGCACCAGACTCAATGCGATTGGGATAAGCCATGCTATAGGCAATTGGCGTACACATATCCTGTGTGCCCAACTGTGCAATGATACTGCCATCCTGATAACGCACCATTGAGTGGATCACCGATTGCGGGTGCAGCAGAACTTCCATTTCATCAGCAGAAGCGTTGAACAGATGACGAGCTTCAATATATTCCAACCCTTTATTCATCATTGTTGCAGAATCAACGGAAATTTTACGTCCCATTGACCAGATTGGGTGAGCACAAGCTTCATCGGGAGTGACAGAAGAGAATTTTTCCAGCGGCGTTTTACGGAATGGGCCGCCAGAACCGGTCAGAATAATACTGGAAATACCATGATCTTTTAACGTTGCATTACCAAGATTGTGTTGGACTGACTCAGGTAAACTCTGAAAAATGGCATTATGTTCGCTATCAATCGGCAACAATTGTGCTTTATATTGATTAACCGCCTCCATAAATAAGCGCCCGCTGGTAATAAGCGATTCTTTGTTAGCCAGCAGAACCTGCTTACCTTTACGGATAGCCGCCAGTGTTGGCAGTAACCCTGCGATACCCACAATAGCAGACATCACCTGATCGACATCTTCCAGTGCGGCTAAATCACAGATAGCCTCTTTTCCGGACAGTACTTCAGTCTGGCAGCCTTGTTCTTGCAATAAGCGCCGCAATTCTGTGGCGGAATGTTCATCTGCCATTGCGGCATACTGGGGCTGAAATTCCAGACACTGTTGTGCCATGACTCCACTATTTTTCCCGGCAACAAGTGCCACAACACGGAATTTATCTGGGTTCTTTCTGACAACTGAGAGTGTACTTGTCCCGATGGACCCCGTTGAACCGAGGATAGTTAAGCGTTTCATATTAATACTCTGAGTATTCTACTGACATAAAATCGCAATAGTTTGATCTGTCCTGATCGCTATGTCCATTGCCTGAGAAAGAAATGTGATACGAAATGTAATATTGATAATATTAAATGATAAGAATAACGCCGCAGAGTTGCGGCGTTAAGTTATACCCGTAGTCTTTCAAGCTGCCTTTTTATTGGCTGCTATGGCTGCGAAACAGCCCGAAATCAATAGGCATAGCAAAGCAGAGAAATGGCGATTAGAATTCCATCAACTCTGTTTCTTTATTCGCCAGTGCTTCATCAATCTTTTTAATGAAGGTATCAGTCAGTTTCTGAATATCGTCCTGTGAACGACGTTCTTCATCTTCACTGATTTCTTTATCTTTCAGCAGTGCTTTAACTTTATCGTTAGCATCGCGGCGGATATTACGGATAGATACACGCCCTTGCTCTGCATCACCACGAACCACTTTGATCAGATCTTTACGACGTTCTTCAGTCAGCGGAGGCAGAGGAACACGAATAATGGTTCCGGCAGAAGATGGGTTCAGACCCAAATCAGAAGCCATAATCGCTTTTTCAACAGCCGGAGTCATAGAACGATCGAATACTGTGATCGCTAAAGTACGTGCATCTTCGGCAACAACGTTCGCGATCTGACGCAATGGAGTCGCTGCGCCATAATATTCGATGCTGATGCCATCCAGCAGGCTAGGAGAAGCACGGCCAGTACGCACCTTGCTGATTTGGTTTTTCAGTGCTTCGACGCTTTTTTCCATGCGGTCTTGTGCGTCTTTCTTGATTTCATTAATCACGTTATAAACCCTTGGGAACTGGTTATTTTCTAGACCATAAATGCCAGTATGGCATACTATGACCCTGTGTCATTAAATTTGGCGCATCAGGACGCTGATCATACCGTCAAATTTCACCGATGTCTCTGTGTACGAAAAATCAGTCGTGAGAAATCAACGTACCTTCATTTTCACCCATTACAACACGACGAAGTGCACCTGGTTTGTTCATATTGAAGACACGGATTGGCAGGTTATGATCGCGGGCCAGTGTAAAGGCAGCAAGATCCATCACTTTCAGTTCACGCTCCAATACATCCTGATAATCGAGTTTGTTATAAAGAACAGCTTCTGGATCTTTTGCAGGATCAGCGGAGTAGACCCCGTCAACTTTGGTTGCTTTTAGCACAACATCCGCTTCAATCTCAATACCGCGCAGACAGGCCGCGGAATCTGTCGTAAAGAACGGGTTACCAGTACCTGCCGAGAAAATAACAACACGACCATGACGCAGTAAGCTGATAGCTTCAGCCCAGCTATAGTTATCACAAACGCCATTCAGCGGAATAGCGGACATCAGACGGGCGTTCACATAGGCGCGGTGTAAGGCATCACGCATTGCCAGACCGTTCATTACTGTTGCCAACATGCCCATGTGGTCGCCGACTACACGGTTCATTCCTGCTTCAGCCAGACCGGCTCCACGAAACAGGTTGCCTCCGCCAATAACGACGCCGACTTGAATACCCAGCTCAACCAGTTCTTTGATTTCCTGAGCCATGCGGTCTAAGACGCTAGCATCGATACCAAAACCTTCTGCGCCTTGCAGGGCTTCTCCACTGAGCTTAAGCAGGATTCTCTGATATACGGGTTTTGCATTGGTTGCCATGGTGTTTCAGTCCTAAGCAGATAAGGATTATTGGGGGTTGCTACAATTATTCAGTTAATACACATCCATGCTATGCAGCCAGATGTAAAAATTCTTCTTAAATAAAACAGAACCGCCAATCGGCGGCTCCGTTAAGACAATTAAGACTGTTTGCTCATCGCAGCAACTTCTGCTGCGAAGTCAGCTTCAACTTTCTCGATGCCTTCGCCAACTTCAAAACGGATGAAGTTGATAACTTTAGCGTTGTTCTCTTTCAGCAGAGCGCCAACAGTTTTGCTTGGGTCCATCACGAAGTTCTGACCATTCAGAGAGATTTCGCCGGTGAATTTGTTCATACGGCCAGAAACCATTTTCTCTGCGATTTCGCGTGGTTTGCCAGACTGCATTGCGATGTCCAGCTGGATCTGATGCTCGCGCGCAACAACGTCAGCAGGAACGTCAGATGGGTCAACATATTCTGGTTTGCTTGCAGCAACGTGCATTGCAACGTGCTTGATCAGTTCTTCGCTTGCGCCTTCAGCAGCAACCAGAACACCGATACGCGCACCGTGCAGGTAAGAACCTACAGCTTCGCCTTCCAGAATAGCAACACGACGGATGTTGATGTTTTCACCGATCTTAGCAACCAGTTCAGTACGCTGTTCTTCGAACTTAGCTTTCAGTGCATCGATATCTGCGTTTTTGTCAGCCATAACGGAAGTGATAACTTCTTTACCGAATGCCAGGAAGCCAGCATCTTTAGCAACGAAGTCAGTTTCACAGTTCAGTTCAACGATACCTGCGAATTTAGCATCTGCTGCAACTTCAACCAGGATAACGCCTTCAGCTGCAACACGGCCTGCTTTTTTAGCCGCTTTTGCCTGACCTGATTTACGCATGTTATCGATAGCCAGCTCGATATCACCATTTGCTTCAACCAGTGCCTTTTTACATTCCATCATGCCTGCGCCAGTACGCTCACGCAGTTCTTTTACCAGAGCAGCGGTAATGTCAGCCATTTGTTTAATTCCTCGATGTGTCTCGCGGGAAGATAATATTCCGCGTGGAAAGTTATCAGATAATATCCTTCGTCTTTCAAGCTGCCTCTTTGTTGGCTGCGCTCGTTAACCCCAGTCACATAGTTATCTATGCTCCCGGGGATTCTCTTCCTTGCCGCCGCGATGCAACTCGAAATCCATTGGGTATTTCTATATCAGATATGTAAAAGGGGCCTTGACAGGCCCCCTAACCAATATATTTCAATACCTGGTCAATAAGGGCTCAGAAATGAGCATGCCTTATTATTCAGCGTCTACAAGACCTTCTTCAGCCTGAACAGCCAGATCCTGTGAACGGCCTTCACGAACAGAAGTCGCAGCAGCAGTCAGGTACAGTTTTACTGCACGGATTGCGTCGTCGTTACCTGGGATAATGAAATCAACGCCATCTGGATCAGAGTTAGTATCAACAACAGCGAATACTGGGATACCCAGGTTGTTTGCTTCTTTGATAGCGATGTGTTCGTGTTCAGCATCGATCACAAACAGAGCATCAGGCAGGCCGCCCATGTCTTTGATACCGCCCAGGCTGTTTTCCAGTTTGCCAAGCTCACGAGAACGCATCAGCGCTTCTTTCTTGGTCAGCTTGTCAAAAGTACCGTCCTGAGACTGAGCTTCCAGATCTTTCAGACGCTTGATTGACTGACGAACAGTTTTCCAGTTGGTCAGCATACCACCTAACCAACGGTGGTTAACGAAGTATTGGTCACAGCCCAGAGCTGCTTCTTTTACTGCTTCGCTTGCAGCACGCTTGGTGCCAACAAACAGAATTTTGCCTTTACGGGAAGCAATTTTGTTCAGCTCAGCCAAAGCATCGTTGAACATTGGAACAGTTTTTTCCAGGTTGATGATATGAACTTTGTTACGAGCGCCAAAGATGAAAGGTTTCATTTTTGGGTTCCAGTAACGAGTCTGGTGACCGAAGTGAACGCCCGCTTGCAGCATATCGCGCATGGAAACAGTTGCCATTTTAGACCTCTATAAAGTTAATTGGGGTTATGCCTCCACAGATCCCATGACACCGACTCTTTAACTGTGTGCTATTCATAGCGTATGAACGAGATTCATACGAATTAGTCACATGAGAGCACCCCGGTGTATGTGCCGATCCGTGTGTGTTATTTACACAAATGAGTTTATTTAGCATTTCTGAAATATTGCTTCTACAGGAAACAATTACACAGAATACCGGCGCGCTTTATACCATAATCCGTGCCTATACACCAACATTTGTTATCGCTTTCTGACGTCTTAGCAATCAACGGTTATTGTTAGATATCAGGCAGGCTGATACCATTACCACCATCATTTTTTCATTAACTAATATCAAAGAATTGGTGATTTACCGGTTCTAATGGACTGATTTCATGGCTATTACTATCAAAACAGACGAAGATATTCAGAAAATGCGCGTTGCCGGCCGTCTGGCAGCTGAAGTTCTGGAGATGATCGGGCAACACGTTAAAGCAGGTGTTACCACGGGTGAGCTTGATCGGATTTGCCACGAACACATCACGAATAAACAGCAGGCTATTTCTGCCTGTCTGGGTTACCACGGTTTTCCTAAATCCGTCTGTATCTCTGTCAATGACGTGATTTGCCACGGTATTCCAAGTGATGACAAGGTACTGAAAGACGGCGATATCGTTAATATCGATGTTACTGTTATTAAAGATGAATTCCACGGCGATACATCCAAAATGTTCATCGTTGGTAAACCAACGATTCAGGGCGAACGTCTGTGCCGTGTGACTCAGGAAAGTCTGTACCTTGCGCTGAAAATGGTGAAACCGGGTATCCGTCTGCGTACTATCGGCAAAGCGATTCAGCAGTATGTGGAAGGGAATGATTTCTCCGTAGTTCGTGAATATTGTGGTCACGGTATTGGCCGGGTTTTCCACGAAGAACCGCATGTACTTCATTATGATGCGGATGATGGCGGTGTTGTACTGCAAAAAGGCATGGCTTTCACTATCGAACCGATGGTTAATGCAGGCGATTACCGCATCCGTACCATGAAAGATGGCTGGACTGTGAAAACCAAAGATCGCGGCTGGTCTGCACAATACGAACATACTATCGTTGTGACTGACAACGGCTGCGAAATCATGACATGGCGTAAAGAGGAAGAAGCGCAGATTTCAGCGGTATTGGTTAACGCATAATATTGGTTAATACATAATAGATTAACGAATCATTACGCAAACCAGTCACGGATTAATCAATAATAATCTGCTGACATAATTTGCCCACTCCTGCCAAAGATCCCGTTGTCAGGATAGCATTGCCAAATGAAGCCCTTGTACATAAACTGTCCCCACAGGGCTTCATCATCGACGACAAACGCCTGCCCATCTCACAGTTTCTTATCATAGGTTTCTGAATATGCCAGTTGATATTGCTTTTGCGCACGCCCCGATTCCTCCTATCTCTCCGGTAGAATTTTCATGTGATGATCTGCAATGCCCGGTGCTGAAGCAGCATATTGATGAGTTTCAACTGTGGCTTGAACAGGCATTCAAAGCGGGTATTTCCCCGACCGCACTGATTTATGCACGTAGTGATTATATTGATAAACTTCTGACCCGGTTGTGGCAGCAGTATGGGTTTGATCAGATAGATACTCTTTCCCTGATTGCCGTTGGGGGTTATGGACGACGCGAGTTGCACCCTCTTTCAGATATCGATCTGCTGGTTCTGAGTGAACACCCGCTGACTGAAGAACAATCAAGCCAGATTGGGCGCTTTATTGCTCTGCTGTGGGATATTCGTCTGGATGTCGGCCACAGTGTCAGAACACTCGAAGAGTGCCTTGAAAAAGGGCTTTCCGATCTGACTATCGCCACCAATTTAGTAGAATCCCGCTTAATCTGTGGTGATTTACCCCTGTTCCTGCGCTTACAAAAACACATTTTCAGTGATGATTTCTGGCCATCAGCCCAATTTTTTGCCGCCAAGCTCATCGAACAGAAAAAGCGTCATCAGCGATACCACAGTACCAGCTACAATCTGGAACCCGATATTAAAAGCAGCCCGGGGGGATTACGTGATATTCATACGTTACTTTGGGTGGCTCACCGTCATTTCGGGGCGACATCTTTAGATGAAATGGTCGATTTTGGTTTTCTGACTCACGAAGAGCGGGATGAATTGAACGAATGCCAAAATTTTCTCTGGCGTATCCGTTTTGCCCTTCATCTCTCTGTTACCCGTTACGATAACCGGCTGTTGTTTGAACAGCAATTTAGTGTCGCTCAGCTTCTCAGCTACAAAGGCGAACATAATCAGCCTGTTGAACGAATGATGAAAGATTTCTATCGCGTGACCCGCCGAGTCAGCGAATTGAACGACATGCTGTTGCAACTGTTTGATGAAGCGATCCTGACACTCCAACCAGATGAAAAACCCCGTCCCCTGAATGAAGCCTTTCAGTTACGGGGAGATCTTATCGATGTGATTGATGAATCACTGTTTACCCGTGATCCTGCTTCAATTCTGAAAATGTTTTATCACATGGCCGTTCACCGGGAAATTAACGGGATCTATTCCACTACGTTACGTCAGCTTCGCTATGCCCGCCGGAACCTTAAGCAACCTTTGTGCGAACTTCCTCAAGCCCGAAAAATTTTTATGGCGATTCTGAGGCATCCTCACGCAGTCAAAAGTGCTTTACTGCCAATGCACCGTCACAGTGTGTTAAGTGCCTATACACCGCTTTGGAGCAATATAGTCGGTCAAATGCAGTTTGACCTGTTCCACACGTATACCGTTGACGAGCACACCATCCGGTTATTGCAGAAACTGGAAAGTTTTGCCGATGAAAATAACCGCATACTTCATCCTGTGTGTGTTGAACTCTACCCACGCATACCGCAGCCTGAATTACTGCGGCTGGCGGCTTTTTTCCATGATATTGCCAAAGGGCGCAATGGCGACCACTCCGAACTGGGCGCGAAAGACGCGTTTGCCTTCGCCAAACAGCACGGATTGACCAGTTACGAAGCTGAATTGATAGAGTGGCTTGTTCGCTATCATCTACTGATGTCAATCACTGCCCAACGACGGGATATTCAGGATCCCGAAGTCATTCAGCAATTTGCCTGTCAGGTCAAAAATCAGAATCGCCTGAATTATCTGCTTTGCCTTACTGTTGCCGATATCTGTGCCACCAATGCCAAACTATGGAATAGTTGGAAACAGAGCCTGCTGCGCGAACTTTACTTCGCGACTGAAACCCAGTTACTTAAAGGGATACAAAATACGCCTGATTTACGGGAGCGTATCCGGCATAACCGTTTACAGGCTTTAGCACTGTTACGTCAGGAAGCGATTGACGAAGAAAGGTTGCATCATATCTGGAGCCGCTGTCACGCAGATTATTTTTTGCGCCATACGCCGGATCAACTGGCCTGGCATGCCAGCCATTTAGTTAAGCATCAATATCCCGATCCAATGGTACTGATAAGTACTTCATTTTCTCATGGAGGAACGGAAATATTTATCTGGTGTCAGGATAGACCTTCTCTTTTCGCCGCTGTTGTAGGAGAGTTGGATCGACGCAATTTAAGTGTTCATAACGCCCAGATCTTTACTAATCGGGACGAAATGGCAATGGATACTTTTGTCATACTGGATCCGAATGATCACTCGCTGGCGCCTGACCGCCATGAACCTATCCGCCAGTCTTTGCTCAAAGCCATTGACGATCCTCATCCCAAAGCACCTAAAACGCGTAAATTACCGGCTAAATTACGCCATTTTGACGTGCCTGCCAAAATCAGTTTCTTAACGACACAAAATACCCGGCGCACTTACATGGAACTCATGGCCTTGGATCAGCCCGGATTACTGGCGAAAGTCGGCAGTATTTTTGCCGAATTAGGTATTTCCCTGCATGGTGCACGGATTACTACCATCGGTGAGCGGGTAGAGGATTTTTTTGTACTGACAGATAAAGATTATTTGGCACTGGATAAAAAAATCAAAGATGAATTGTCAGAAAGGTTGACAGAAGCCCTTAACACCAAGGATAAAGTATAACGTTCACTAACCAATATTTGACTAAGAATAAGGGATCCCTTACCAATGCAGCAAATACAACCTATTGCCGAGTTAATGGGCATTATTGAAAATGCATTTGAAAACCGTACCAGCATCACTCCGGCCACTGTTGACGAAACAACACGTGATGCCATCAATCAGGTCATTCAGATGTTGGACAGCGGTAAACTGCGTGTCGCTGAGAAAATCGCAGGTGAGTGGGTAACACATCAGTGGCTGAAAAAAGCAGTCCTGCTCTCTTTCCGCATTAATGACAATCAAGTGATGGAAGGCGCTGAAAGCCGCTATTTCGATAAAGTACCGATGAAATTTGCTGATTATGATCAGGCGCGTTTCGAAAAAGAAGGCTTCCGTGTTGTCCCACCAGCAGCAGTCCGTCAGGGAGCTTATATCGCACGTAATACGGTGTTAATGCCATCTTACGTCAATCTGGGTGCTTATGTGGATGAAGGCACAATGGTCGATACATGGGCAACAGTAGGCTCTTGTGCTCAAATCGGTAAAAATGTTCACTTGTCCGGCGGTGTCGGCATTGGTGGTGTTCTGGAGCCATTGCAGGCTAACCCGACTATCATTGAAGATAACTGCTTTATCGGGGCACGCTCTGAGATTGTGGAAGGGGTTATCGTAGAAGAAGGCTCTGTGATCTCAATGGGTGTTTACATCGGCCAAAGTACCAAAATCTATGATCGTGAAACCGGCGAAATCCATTATGGTCGAGTACCTGCCGGGTCTGTCGTCGTATCAGGTAACCTGCCTTCCAAAGATGGCAGCTACAGCCTGTATTGTGCTGTTATCGTGAAAAAAGTCGATGCCAAAACCCGTGGTAAAGTGGGTATTAATGAATTGCTGCGTACAATAGACTAACTCTTTGAATAGCGGATAATAAATCCGCTATTTTTTGCGGGAAAAAACTCAGTTATTATCTCTGAAATCCTGAGCTATTCTTGCCAGATAATTCATGATACTTGGGTTTCTGGCCATTTGTGGGGAATGAATCAGGCGGAAAACGAAGGTGAATATGCATCAGACATGACTTATAAGCAGACTCAGGCTGAGTATAAGCAACATCCCGCCCAAAGTAATCAGGGACTTCTCCTGTCTCTTTATAATATTTAAAATCTTGTAAAACGGCCTGCTCAAGACTCGGTGCCTCAGAAAAACGTCATCAAAAAAGTCTTTCCTTGTGTACTCACTTATTGATACGTCTACCTGTTCCATTTATTTATTACCTGCTAATAAATAAAAAATTTCCAGACTCAATCTTTTTTGTCGTATAAGCAGCCAGTTCTGAGAGAGCGCTTTTATTTATACCGCTCTTGTGAATCACAGGTAAGGTCAGTAACTGACGAGAAAGATCATTTAGACGAGCTATTTCAAATCTGGCCTTTGCTACCGATTTAAGGTAAATACGCATTTCCTGTTTTTCTTCATCAGGCCGCTCTTGTTTCAGCATCGCTTTAAGACCTTGCTCAAAACCCCTTATTGTCGCTTCGCAAGCCATATTAACTTCTATATCGTTTTGAAGCATGATACCTCGAACCTGATTTTCATCGAGACTTAGAAGATTTAAATAATATTCGCTGATTGCATTAGCTACTGAATCAATAATTCTTCTTCTTTCCTGATACTGAGTTTTCAAATCTTCCAGAGTACATATCGACTCATTTATTTTAAGATTATGCATTCTGTTGTGATCGTCCGTTGAATCCACTTGTTCAGCAGCAAATGAAGGAACGGATAACACGCCCCCAAATAAGACCCCCGCTAAACAATTTCTTATCGATAGATTCATGACACTTTACCTTATCAAATAGTTGGTCATAGCAACTCAGATTGATTCATATCAAACCACTCACACTAATCCGGCAACCATGAAAAAGTGCTAGTTAATGAAAGATACCTGCATAATTCCAGAAAATGAGTGCAAATTACCAGAACATTTAAATTAAGCCACTAATATCATGCTCACTTTGTGAAAAATACCACACATGTCGTTAAATTTATCTGTCACAGAAGAAAAAGACATAATACATTGAAATTAAAAGATTATATTTTTATCGCATAGACTGAACATTTTCTTAATAGTCACTATTGATTGACTTTCAACAAACTCGAAATGGATAATAAATCCGCTGTTTTCTTGATATTTTCCATTTCATTTAGGTGACTAGGTGACGCGCTATGTACGATAACTTGAAGAGTTTAGGGATCACTCACCCTGAAGATATTGATCGCTATAGCCTCCGTCAGGAAGCGAATAACGATATTCTTAAGATTTATTTCCGCAAGGATAAGGGTGAATTCTTTGCCAAAAGCGTTAAATTCAAATACCCGCGCCAGCTCAAGACGGTATCTGACGATCATACAGGGCAGGGTTACAAAGAAGTTAAAGAGATCAACACCAACCTGCGTTATGTGTTGGAAGAGCTGGATCAGATTTGTAAGCGTGAACAGGCAGAAGTGGATTTGAAACACAAAATCCTCGACGACTTACGTCACCTTGAGCATGTCGTTGCTAATAAGATCGCAGAAATAGAAGCAGATTTAGAAAAACTGACCCGCAAGTAATGATATAAGCAGTGTCATACACCGCTTATCCCTTTTCCGGCAACAAAGAGATAAAGGGTATAAGCGGTACAACCAACGAAATAAGCGGGAGCATCTATAATAAATTTCCCCACTCCTCAACCCAGCCCTGAGCAAAAACTTCCGGCTCAACTACCTCGATAGCATCAATCAGCAGGATTTCACCGATCCGTTTAGCCCCCTGCTCTTGTAACAGTGCATCAAAGATATGACCTCCTCCACAGAAAGTGTCATAACTACTGTCACCCAGCGCAATAAGGCCGTAACGTAAATCTGGCTGATAGCCCAGTTGATCACTTAGTTCTGTATAAAGCGGCTGGATATTATCAGGGAGATCCCCCTGTCCGGTTGTGGATGTCACAACCAGAACTATCTGCTGCAAGTATTCCTGCCATTGCTCCAGAGTTGCCTCTTCAAATACTTCAGCTTCATGTCCCTGCTGCTCAAGAATTTGCTGCGCTTCTTCGGCAACGGCCAGTGCATTGCCATAAACTGTACCAACGAAAATACCAATCTTTGCCATAGATATGATCCCTTCACTCTGTTTGATACTGCTTTAGTCGTTGAACCTTTATTTTTTCAGGCGGCTATTCTGCCAACTGTAATTCACAAGCAACCGGATGTGAACATTCCAGTTCCGGTACAAGGTCTTGCCAGCCAAATTGTTCAAGCAAATGCTGCCATGAAGAATCCCAACGGGCGGTTAATAACAACTCCTGACCTGTTACCGGGTGCCTGAGTTGAAGGTGGCTTGCGTGTAGCATTAATCTGCCCGTCTGATAATATTTAGCAACTCCTCGATTCTGACGCAAATCTCCGTGTGTGGTATCCCCGATGATGGGATGACGGATATGTGACATATGTCGTCGTAGCTGGTGCTTACGCCCGGTTTTGGGTTTCAGTTCCAATAGGCTGAAACGTGATGTCGGATAACGCCCGATTTCGACCGGACACTCAATTTTTGCCAATGCGCGGTAATGAGTAATGGCAGATTGTGCTTCCCTATCCGTATCAGCGAATTTATCCGCAATTTTATCCAACTCTTCCATTAATGCGTAGTCGATAATCTCCTCTCCTTCGACATAACCACGCACAACGGCATGATACGTTTTTTGCACCTGCTGATGTTCGAATTGCTGGGAAAGTGTTCGGGCTACCTCACTCGACAGCCCCATCAGCAAAACGCCGGATGTTGGCCTGTCCAGCCGATGAACAGGAAAAACATGCTGACCAATCTGGTCACGCAGTGTCTGCATAACAAAAACAGTTTCATGACGCGCCAGCCAACTACGATGAACCAACCAACCCGCAGGTTTATTGACTGCAACAATATGTTCATCCTGATAGATAATATCCAGCATTATCAGCTATTCCCCGCCAGATCACCCGAGGTAAACAGGCTGTCCAGTTCACGCAAATGCTCAAGCAATGGTAAATAGTGTTCTGTCTCTTCCTTATAGACTTCTTCAAAGTAGGGTGAGATGGCAAATGCTGTTGGTAAGCTGGCTTTTTGCTCAATCAGTGCGCTCATTCTGGGGATTAATACCCATTGTAGCCATTCTTCTGCCGCCATCGTGTCAATAGAGAAAGGCTCTGTGCTTTCGAAGGCTTCGGGTTTGGGCGGGTAACTTTGCCATAAGCCAACCGTTTTCATCGTGGCTTCAATGAGCTGTAATTTGTGGAGGATTTGTTTCTCGATACTCATGATTCTTATCTTATCCTGACTGTAATCCCAATAGCAGGAACTGCCATTGCGTCATTAAATCGTAAGAGTATCACTGTTCAATCTCAGCGAAAAATATGTGACAGCATAAAATGCCACAAAACAAAATAAGAGGGGAGACAGAATCTCCCCTCTTATTTGATTATCATAGCAATCCGGCTAAATTGGTCGCTTCCTGCGCATTCCCTGACAAAGTACTTCCCTGTCTATTATTCCCTGAAAGATCATTATATTGATAGTATCTGGCAGTCCTGCCCGAACCGAATCATCCTTGAGTCACCTTCCTGATGACATAATTCCTTAATAATTTTGTCGCTGTGATTCCTAGCGGAACAACAAAATAATCGTCGATTCAGCGGCTTGAAACAAGCTACCTGAATCGTCAGAAAAAGCATTTCACCAAAAAGATATCGTGATAATAATTTGCATATTATTGATATAAAATAAAAATAATATTTATCAGAGGTATTGATACGATGATTAAGAGACATATCTCACATCACATGTGAGATATGTCTTACAAAAAAGCAAACCGATATCTGCATCTATGAAGATGTCACAGGGCTGGCAGCAGAAAGGAAAGCGGCTAAATCAGCAGATAATATGGTTCGTTCCTTACTGCCAAAGTGCTCAAGTATGACCTGACCTGTCAAATTACATACAGAAATCAGCCCCATGTCAGAATCAGTTGTACCAATAAATACCGTCGGTGAGAGTTTCAGGCGTTTTTGTGTCACAAGATGACCGATCAGGTTTTCCTGTAGCCGGACAAAATCATCCTCACTCCATACCTGAATCAAACTGAAGCTCAACCCCTCAAAACTGGCAGACATGTCGCCCGCTAACTGAGTGACATAATAATCGTGAATAGAATTCTGCAAACAGATATCCAGTGCGTTTTCCACCTTACTGAGTTTATCCGATGGAGTAAAAGGCCTCGGAAGCCAGTACAGCACACCATCCCCTGTCCGTTCTATGCAGGGAGACGATACACCATATAATTCACTACTCGCAGGCGGTAACCCTGTTTCCGCCTGCCACAATTCAACATAGCGTCGGGTAAAATCAGCAAGGGCTTCTGTCACATTAAAGGTCATATATTTGTTTTTTCCATTTTTCTGTCTGTTACTCGTATTCTGCGTATTCCTATACGGTTTTCAGCAAAATAACAACTAAAAATGGTGTCATCACTTTCATAAAATAATGGTATCAGCCTCTACACTATTTATGACAGTAAAGAGAATCATCTCCTTTCAAGTAATATTATGGGGTGCACTGGACCTAAATTTATAACTAAGGGACGAATAAAACCATCTCTAATAAGTCACAAACTAAAATAAAAACGATATTAATATAAAAAATAATACCTCTTGCTATCCACATTATGAAATGTGGATTCAAAATAGTGATTTTATTTATATCCTACAAGGTCATAATATAATGAACATAAAAAATAAAACCTCAAGTAAATCAAATAAAGAAAACAAGAATAAAAAAGCAACCCTGACATTACCTGACTTTCCTAAAGTCGTAAAATTGATATATAGAGAATTTATTAACTGGTCAGAAGAAATTTATTCGAATCATATTCCATGCTGTATTCCTAAATCAGACAAAGAAATCCTTTTAGTTGTTAATTGGGCGTGGAAAAAGAATTATAAACTGAGAGTGGTGGGAGAGTCACATAACTGGTCGCCTTTGATCATTTCAGGTCAGGAACAAAATAGTCCTCAAGTCATGCTCATGGATCTTACCCAACACTTTAATCAAGTCAGTATTAAACATCTCCCTCAGTATGCCATCGTCACGGCGCAAGCTGGTGTACTAATGGAAACACTCATGACAAAAATGGAAGAGCAGGGAGTGGGGTTTACTGCAACTCCGGCACCCGGTGATTTAACGCTTGGTGGAGTGCTGGCCATTGGTGGGCATGGGACAAGTGTTAAAGCTCTGAACGAAAAACCACAACCCGGCCATCACTATGGCTCAATCAGTAACTCCGTCCTGTCTCTGTCTACCGTGATATGGGATGAAAAAAGTGAACAATATATTATCAGGAACTTTAAGCGCAATGATCCTGAGTGTGCGCCTCTTCTCGTGAATTTAGGCTGTTCCCTGATTTTAAATGTTGAGCTTCAGGCGGGTAAAAATCAGCGTCTCCGGTGTAAAAGTATTACGGATATTCCGGCGACAGAACTATTTGCACTTTCACAAGATAAAAAAACTTTCAGTCATTTTCTGGATGAAAGCGGGCGTGCTGAAGCCATTTTATTCCCATTCACGGCTAACCCCTGGTTAAAAGTATGGAGTGTTTCACCGAAAAAACCGCTTTCCAGTATTGAAGTTACTCACCCGTACAACTATCCGTTTTCTGATAATATCCCTGTTCAGATATCTCATCTTATTAAACAGATAACCCATGATAATCCGAGCCTCACTCCACTATTTTCCCATCTTCAATACGCAGTTATGCTGGGTTATTTTTTAGCTGCCGGAAATGATATCTGGGGCTGGAGCAAAAATTTATTGTTATATGTTAAGCCAACAACATTACGTGTTACTGCAAATGGTTATGCCATATTAACCAGCCGAAGTAATATTCAAAAAGTTCTCCATCTCTTTTATGCCCAATGGCACTCCTTAATGCAGGAATACCAGAATCAGGGAAAATACCCAGTCAACGGACCCATTGAGATCCGAGTTACAGCACTGGATGAACCCTCTGAAGTAGTGCAGGAAAATGCTGTCATTCCGAGCTTATCGGCTATCCGCCCACGTCAGGATCATCCAGAGTGGGATGTCGCCATTTGGCTTGATGTTTTAACCCATCCGGATACCCAATATGCCGCTGAATTTTATAACCAACTTGAAACATGGATGTTTAAAGAATTTGATGATACTTATGCTTCTATCCGTATTGAATGGAGTAAAGGTTGGGGGTACAGCAAAGAGGGTGCATGGGCTAATGAGGATATACTGACCCAAAAAATTCCGGCTTCATTTACTGATGGGCTACCAACTGATAATAATTGGTATTCGGCAATTAATACCTTAAAGAAATTTGATCCACATAACCTTTTCAAATCTCCCTTACTCGAAAAATTAATAAGTTGATTTCAGAATATCAAAAAATCACAAATAACATTTTCATTGTTCAAGTTGTTTTTTTATTTTAACTTGGACAATGAGAGAAATAGTTGTTATTTTATCCAAACAAACACATATCCTTATGGTAAAAAACCAAGAACTCCTTAAAAAATTCCTTGATATAGCTTTAATCCATTAGGAATCTAGATATGAACAAAATAGATGATAGAAGAAAACTTGATAAATACATAAATAACACAAATAAATACAAATCACAAGATACTCAATTTAATTCTATAACAGCTGACATGAATGTTGTTAACATAATATTAAGGCATTTTAATCATACGCATCCAGATATGAATGCATTAGAAAGTGTTATTGACTCAAATTTTTTAACAGACAAATTACACGGATTAATAGATAACTTACCTAAAAATCAACATAAACGATGTATTATCGATGCCAAAGTTAGTGGTGCACACTTTGCCGCAGCAAATATATTTAAAGATGATGAAGGTAATACTTCTGTTATATGTATAGATTCAAGTCTGGGTCATAACCCACACATTACTTCCAGGTTAAATAACATTAACAGCCCAGAAAAAAAAATAAGAACACTCTATATTTTCAGTCAAATACAAAATAGCCCCGCAGACTGCTTACTTTTTTCCCTTCATTTCTTAAAAAAAATGCAGAAGCACTCTCAACATTTTATAAATCTTCACCAGAAAATTTTTCAGGATGAAATAGCATTTAGCAGTAAAAACAATGAACTATATACACCAAAAATAAAATCAGAGTCAGACCAATCATGCCTTTTTTGGCGCATGGTTTATTTCAATCAAGCCATAAATTTGCTACCTATTGATTTCTTTAAGCATGCAAATTCAATAAATCCAATTAATGCTTATCTAGCTCATCACCCTGATGAAGCTAACATAAAAGTGAATAAATGGAACAAAGGAGAAACGTTGAGAGAAAGGTATGAACGCCATACTGTTACTCGTATGATTGAGAATAAACAACGAACCTATAGTGCTTCCATTGAGGAAAAAAGACTTAGCCTTGCACAAGCAGCACTACGTTGGCTTAATGAAAATGGATAACTGTAGCCAATTCATACTTATCCTCCCACTCACATTGGATAATGGTTTAAGGCAAATTTCGCAAATAATCACTAACTAAAGTAGCAACTGTATTGAATGATATTTTTCTGAAGTAATTTGATAGTAATATTAATTCTTATTTTCGTATTTCTCACTGTACTTTACAAAACACTTACCTTGTCCAACTAATATTTTGGGGTCTTATCATGAAAGACATTAATATATTTAAAGGATTTTATACTTTCGAAGATAAATATCGTGGTGAATTACGTTTATCAGTGTGTGCTCATGGGATCTATGATAAAGATTCTCGTATGGGATATGTATTAATCCCAACAGATAATAAAAAAATAACCACTATGACATATATGGAGTTATCTGAACAACTGATAAAAAAAGGAATGAAAATGAATAATTTTAAGTATATCCGATTAATTTTATGTGATTCAGCAACCAGTGAAAAGGATATATCAGGCTCTGACTTGGATTCAGAAAAATCTTTTGCTTCTCAGTTTTCCACATTATATCCAAACTGTATTGTTATCAGTTATGTAGGGCCTGTTAAGGCACGCCATAATTATTTTAATCCAGACACATTAAGCTACCAGCATAAAAAAGGAGTTCAACGCAATAAAGAGATATTTAGCCTAAATAATATTTTCATGCTTCATTTCGGAGAATATGCTCAGAATCAGAGGGCTTTATCTGCTTTTAACGCGGAAAAAGAAAGATATTCAAAGGAAGAGACTATAGAGCCTATTACTCCAATACCTTTTTTAAGACCAAAAAATCCTAGGAAACCGATAAGTCATGTTGACGCTGATCTAACGGAATATGTCTCAGTATGGTTTAGAAATGGAAAACGTATTATTTCAGAAATGGTTATAACCTCTTTTCGGTCATGATTACAACATATTGATAGTCGTAAATGTTCAGCTGAATAACCTATGATACTATCATCGACAGCTAATTATGCTGGATTCCTTTAACAGGTTATTAATATCCCTCCAAATTATCGGACTGGGTTTCTTTAAAATGCGCAATAAAAATACGAATTATCAATATTCCTTGATACACTACCCTCTGTATTCAAAACAATAACCTCCGCCCTATCGCGCTTAAATGCAGGGTATATTACCTTTGAGGAATCTTATGTCTTTGTATCAAGATAATCAGGCACTCTCTCAACTCACTCTCGGCAAACCAACTTCCTACTGTGATACCTATGAACCTGCATTACTACAGGCCGTTCCCCGCAGTATGAACCGGGAGCCACTTGGACTGTATCCTGATAATCTGCCGTTTTACGGCGCAGACATCTGGACAATGTACGAACTGTCATGGCTCAATTCGCGGGGTGTTCCTCAGGTTGCCATTGGGCATGTCAGTCTGAATGCCGCCAGTGAAAATCTTATTGAGTCAAAAAGTTTCAAACTCTATCTGAATAGCTTTAATCAAACCCGCTTTGCTGATTGGGAGACTGTCCAGCAAACGCTGCAACGGGATTTATCGGCCTGTGCCAACGGTGAGATTGACGTTGTTTTATACCCTCTGCATGATTTCAATCAACAGCCAATTGCCGATTTTGAAGGTAAATGTATTGATAATCAGGATATTGAAATTGATGATTATCAATTCAATCGCGATTATCTTAATGGGGCAGCGACAGGCCCTGTTGTTGATGAAGTGTTGGTCAGCCACCTATTGAAATCAAATTGTCTGATCACAAACCAGCCTGATTGGGGTTCAGTACAAATTCGCTATAAAGGCCCGAAAATCGATCAGGAAAAATTATTGCGTTATCTGGTTTCCTTTCGTCACCACAATGAGTTTCACGAACAGTGTGTTGAGCGTATTTTCAACGATTTAATGCAGTTATGTGCACCGGAAAAACTCACTGTTTATGCGCGTTATACCCGCCGGGGTGGGCTGGATATCAACCCGTGGCGCAGTAACGACACATTTGTGCCGCCAACCGGCAGGTTAGCCCGTCAGTAATCGTTGAGTATACACCGATGGCATTTATCCCTGTGCCATCGGTGATCTCATGGGCTGGCTTAAAACACGTATTTTCAATTAGTCCCAACAGATTTCAGGTAGAACCATTATTGAGAAGCCCCTATCGGGGTATAAAGGAGTCATTCTTGATTACACATGTCAGCCCGTTAGGGTCAATGGATTTACTCTCTCAGCTTGAGGTTGATACTCTTAAACGCACCGCAAGCAGTGATCTGTACCGCCTTTTCCGCAATTGCTCACTCGCCGTACTAAATTCCGGCAGCCAGACTGATAACAGCAAAGAACTACTGTCAAAACATAAAGATTTTGATATTAACGTCCTGCGCAGAGAGCGGGGAGTTAAGCTGGAGCTGGTCAATCCACCGGAAGAAGCCTTTGTTGATGGCAAAATTATCCGTTCTCTGCGGGCAAATTTATTTGCCGTATTGCGGGATATTCTGTTTGTTCACGCGCAGATTACCGATGCCCAAAAAGCCGACTCTCTGAATCTGGAAAATGGTATGCATATTACCAATACCGTTTTCTCCATCCTGCGCAATGCCAAAGCGCTGAATTTTTCCGAAACCCCGAATATGATCGTCTGTTGGGGCGGGCATTCTATCAATAAACAAGAATATCTGTATGCCCGCAAAGTCGGTAATGAGCTTGGTTTACGGGAGCTGAATATTTGTACCGGCTGCGGAGCAGGTGCAATGGAAGCACCGATGAAAGGTGCGGCGGTCGGTCATGCTCAACAACGCTATAAAAATAGCCGTTTTATCGGCATTACAGAGCATTCCATTATCGCAGCCGAGCCACCCAACCCACTGGTTAATGAACTGATCATCATGCCCGATATCGAAAAACGGCTGGAAGCCTTCGTTCGTATCGCTCACGGTATTATCATCTTCCCGGGAGGTGTGGGAACAGCGGAAGAGTTGCTTTATCTGCTGGGGATCCTGATGCACCCTGAAAATGAGAATCAAGTACTCCCGCTAGTCTTAACCGGGCCAAAAGAAAGTGCTGATTATTTTCATGTTCTGGATGAGTTTATTGTTAACACATTAGGTGAACAAGCTCGCCGTCACTACCAGATTATTGTGGATAATCCATTAGAAGTTGCCAGAGTGATGAAAGCGGCGATGCCACAAGTCAAAGAGAATCGCCGCTCAACCGGTGATGCTTACAGTTTTAACTGGGCAATGAAAATCCCTCACGATTTACAGTCTCCCTTTAACCCTAGTCATGAAAATATGGCAAATCTGGATTTACATCCGGATCAGTCAATTGAAAAGCTGGCAGCGGCACTGCGACGGGCATTTTCCGGTATCGTAGCAGGTAATGTGAAAGAGTTCGGAATTCAGTCCATCGAAAAACACGGAGTGTTCGAAATTCACGGTGACGCAGAAATTATGCGCCGGATGGATAGCCTGCTGGAAGATTTTGTGAAACAAAATCGCATGAAACTTCCGGGTGGCACAGCTTATGAGCCATGTTATAAAATCATCAGATAAATAACGGCAGATTACCTGCCTCATCAAAACCCAGTGAGGCAGTCGCCAAGGAATAAGTCCACGGATGGAATAAGAAACCATGATACACCTTTTGATTGTAGATGCCCTGAATTTGATCCGACGTATCCATGCTGTGCAGGGAACGCCCTGTGTTGCCGCCTGTGAACATGCGTTGAAGCAACTAATCTCTCACTCTTCTCCAACCCATGCCGTGGCGGTATTTGATGAAGATGATCGGTACCATAGCTGGCGCCATCAGTTACTTCCCAATTACAAAGCCGGGCGTTCGGCTATGCCGGAGGATTTACAACAGGAAATGCCGCAGATTAAACAGGCATTCAATGCTCTGGGTGTAGCCAGCTGGCATGCTGAAGGGCATGAAGCTGATGATTTAGCGGCAACGCTGGCAACCAAAGTTGCCGCTACAGGGCATCGGGTTACCATTATTTCGACAGATAAAGGCTATTGCCAGCTACTTTCGCCGAATATCCAAATCCGCGATTATTTCCAGAAACGCTGGCTGGATTTGCCTTTTGTACAGCAAGAGTTTGGCGTTTCTCCTGCTCAGTTACCCGATTACTGGGGGCTGGCGGGGATCAGCAGCAGCAAAATTCCCGGAGTTCAGGGCATTGGGCCCAAGACAGCCGTTACTTTGCTGCAACAGGCGGGTTCATTAGATAATCTCTTCCGGGATCTGGAAACTCAGCCGGAGAAATGGCGTCATAAATTGGCGTCTGACAAAGAAATGGCCTATATCTGCCGTAAAGTTGCTTCGTTAAGAACTGATTTATCTCTGCACGGTAACTTGCAACAACTCAGGCTGAACCGCCTCTGAATCAAGCTCAGGTAACGTCTTCAACCAAAATAATGAGCAAGCAGCTGAATATGTTCGCTATTTAGCTGCCCTGATTCATTCAATAAGCCAATCCAGGATTTCATATAATCATATTTTGCTTGGGAAAGTTCACGACGGGCAGTATAAAGTTGCTGCTCTGCGTTCAATACATCCACATTGACCCGCTGCCCCAACAGAACACTTTTTTCCGTTGCCTGTACCTGCAATTCTGCCGCTTTTACCGCCTCTTCATACGCACGTATCCGCTTCTGCCCGTTAACACACCCATTATAATGGCGACGCAATGCATTGAGGATTTCCCCTGCCTGCGCATCCATTTCATATTTGGTCTTATCATAATTAGCCGCCGACTGACGCTCAGATGCCAATGTTCCATTGCCGTTATAGAGGTTCATGGAAACACGTACTCCAATAGAATCTGTACGATATTTCTGATTGATGGTGTTGTCAGTACCGGATTTATTTTCACTGTGAGAAGCGTATAACTCCAGTTTAGGCACATATCCTGCCCGACTACGCTTAACATCCTGATATGCGACATCAATTTTCTGGCGAGCAACCGCTAATTGAGGGTTTTGGCGCAATGCAGCCTGTTCCCAATCAGCATAGCGTTCAAACAGCAGATTTATTGTATTGAAATGCTCAACATTCGATAAACGAGTCACAGGAATATCGGCCGGTAATGGCGTTCCTACTAATAGCTGTAAATCACGAATTGCGGCATCCAACTCATCCCGCACAGTCAACTCGTCAGCCTGAACCTGACTGTAACGGGCCTGAGTTTCTGCTATATCCGTGCGTGTGCCTTCACCGGAAGTGAATAATTTCTGATTGAGTTCCAACTGCTTTTCATAGGCCATACGCCGCTGCACTATCTGCGCCAGCTTGTCCTGTTCATACGCGACAGCAACATAACTATTCACGACTCTGACAGCCAGTTGCTGGCTATCAGCCCGGAAACGGGCATCACTCATTAGCGCATAAGCCTTACGGGTCTGATAACGTGACCAGGCTTCGATATCGAACAAGGGCTGAGTCAGGAGCAGTACGCCGCTGTAGCTGTCATACTGCCGATCAAAACGCTCTTTAACCTGATGACCTCTTGCATTTGTAGAATTGGATTCCATCTGCTGCCAGTTCTTTGGCGCATTCTGATAGCTAAGGGACAACTTAGGCAATAACTCTGCCCGCCCGAGCGCCTTTTCTTCCTGCCCGGCTTCCAGCTCTTTTCTTGCAGCCTGAAACGTTGGATCATGATGTAACGCCAGAGCATAAGCTTCCGTCAGGGAAAGTGCCCTGACCGGAGTTGAATGCAATATTGCGGGAACAGTGATTAAGAATAACGACAGGAGCACGGAACGTTTCCTTCTATTTTTCCCTGTAGTTTGATGATGCCTGAACATTTCCACTACTCCTCGATCAGCGATGTTGATGCTCTGTCCACCAGCGGCTTGAATAAATAACTCAGCAGTGAGCGTGACCCTGTTTTGACAAAAACCTCAACCGGCATCCCGGGTTTGATGTGTAAATCCGCCAGTTTCTCCATGCCTTCTGGTGTCACTCGTATTCGGATCTGGTAATAGGATTCTCGGGTCACATCATCCACTAAACGGTCGGCGGAAATAACCAGCAATTTCCCGGTCACTTTCGGTGTTCGGTTCTGGTTTAACGCCGTGAACATCAGGTCAACGTTCTGACCAATCTCAACTTTATCAATCAGGTGTACCATCAGGCGGGCTTCAACTTCCAGTGCGCTCTGTTCAGGCAGGATCTCCATCAGTTTTTCCCCTGATGCAACAACGCCTCCCTGAGTAAAAACCTTCAGTCCGACTACCGTTCCCTCAACAGGAGCTGTAATCGAGGTATGAGATAAATCAAACTGCGCAGTTTCCAGTTTATTGTGCAGTTCATTGGCCTGAACCTGTACATCAGCAAGCTGGCTACGCACTTCGCGCTGATAATCTGCCTGTCGCTGAATAATGCGCTGTTGCGTTTCCTGCTGCTGTTTTTCAAGCAGCCCGATCCGTCCGGCCATTTCCGCCATGCTACCGTTTAACTCAATTTGGTTGCGCTGTAGTTCCAGATAGCGGTTGCGGGGAAAATAGCCTTCTTCTGTCAGTGGGCGCAGGTTTGTGATTTGTTCTTTAAGTGAAGCCTTCTGCTGCTGTTTATTTACCATTGCCTCCCGCAATCCTTTGCTCTGAACAATCGCGCCTTCTTCTGACTGTTTCATTCCCGCCAGATCACTTTTCAGCATTTCCCGTCGGGAAAGAAAAAGCTGTTTTTGTAACGCCAGAATATTGTCAATCCGTGGCTCTGAGGACTGGGCCTGTAAAGACTCTGGAAAAACTAGCTCATCTGCGCCCTGCTGTTCAGCCAGTAAACGGGCTTCCGTTGCCAGCATGGTATGCCACTGCTGTTTCAGAGAATCAATCTGGGCATTAACCTGCACCTGACTGAGCTGAATCAATATCTGTCCTGCCCTGACATGTTCCCCTTCTGCCACTAAAATCTGCCTGATGATGCCATTAGTCGGGGATTGCACAGTTTTACGATTACCATCCACCACGACCATGCCGGAAGAAGCGACACCCTTATCGAGCGGAGCAAATGCTGCCCATATTAAAAACCCCAGAATGCCAATACCTATAACCAGCCAGCCCAATCGTAGATAACGACTTGCATCCAGTGGCAGTAATGCTGATTCATTATGTTGTGTCTGTTTTATGTTGGTCTGATCGGACATTTTAGCTCCCAGACAAATTCATATTACTGGCAGGTTTCGCCTGTACAGATGTCTGTACTGATGCTGACGGTGCCAATGCCGCCATAACCTGCTGAGTTGGGCCAAATAGTTTCGTTTTTCCCTGTACTAACAACAAAACTTTATTTGTTTGAGAGAGCAACGCCGGACGATGGGTAATAACCACTACCGTTTTTCCCTGTTCACGTAATTGGTTAATCGCTCGGCTCAGGGCTTTCTCCCCGAGATCATCCAGATTGGAATTAGGTTCATCCAACACAATCAATGATGGATTACCGTAAAGCGCCCGAGCCAACCCGATCCGCTGTTTCTGCCCGCCGGATAATCCCATACCTCCTGCACCAATCAGCGTGTCATAGCCCTGTTCAAGATTAAGCACCAAATCATGTACGCCAGCCTTTTCTGCCGCTTCAATGACTTTTTCCGCATCAATATCATTAAAACGGGCAATATTTTCCGCAATCGTTCCGGCAAATAATTCAATATCCTGTGGTAAATAGCCGATGTGAGAACCCAGCTCATCCTTGTTCCACTGGTAAATATCCGCACCATCAAGCCGCACCACGCCTTTCTGAGCTTGCCAGACCCCAACCAGCAAACGTGCCAGAGTGGATTTTCCAGATGCGCTGGGCCCAATAACACCCAGAATATCTCCGGCTTCAAGGGAAAAACTGATGTCCTGCAAAACAGGCTTATTCTTTTCAGTGGATTTAGCGGCTTTAATTTTTCCGGGCGGAGAAGCAAACACTTTTTCTAACAACAGTGTTCCGTTAGGAGCAGGTAACGTCATTCCGCTTTTTCGCTCTGGCTGTGCTTTCAGCAAATTATCCAGCCTCTGCCATGACAGACGGGCAGCATTCCAGCTTTTCCACGCCTGTATTAACTGCTCAATCGGGGATAACGCCCGCCCCATCAGGATTGAGCCGGCAATCATCATACCGGGCGTGATATTACCTTCGATGGCCAGCCAGCCTCCTAAACCCAGAATCAAGGACTGTAATGCCATGCGCACTGTTTTAGTGATGGCTGTAATCGATGCAGACCTTTCACTGGCGATACGCTGAAAGTTAAGGAAACGCTCATGCAGGCTAAACCAGCGCCGGCGTAGCGCCGGTAACATGCCTAATGCTTCAATAACTTCTGCGTTACGTAAATTGGTACTGGCAAGGTTGGCAGAACGCAGGGAAAGATGACTGGCCTCTGCCAGAGGAGAATGGGATAACCACTGATTCAGAACAGCCAGCGCAATCAGAATAAGCGCTCCAACCAGTGCCAGTAACCCTAAATAGGGGCTGAACAGAAAAATAACGCCCAGATAAACCGGGAACCACGGCGCATCAAAAAAAGCAAACAGAGCGCTTCCCGTCAGGAACTGGCGAATAGTCGATAAGTCATTCAGCATTTGCCCCGCATCTGTCGAACCATTTTTCAGATTAGATTCATACGATGCGGTATATACTCGCTGGTTCAGGCACATATCAAACTGACTGCCGATACGGATAACAACCTGACTCCGGATATATTCCAGTCCACCGATAATGGCATACATGCCCAGCGTAATCAGCGTTAACATCAGCAAAGTCATTGTGTTACTGGACGGCAGGACTCGATCATATATCTGAAGCATATAAATAGAAGGAACCAGCATCAGTAAGTTAATAAATGCTGTAAATAAACCGATTGTCCAGAATACTTTGCTGCGTGCACGGATAATATCCGTCATTTCACCTTTTGAATGGCGTAATTTCACAGAAATCCCTTCATTATCAAAAGACTTTATTATCAGAAGAAAGTCGCTTATTTATGTTTTTATCTTGCTTTCATTATCCCCAGTGGGTTTCAGTTTCTTAAAAAGCACTGGGGATATTGTTTTCTTAATTGAGTTTATTCTTTACTTTTTAATGTCATCACCAGTTCCCGGCCATCGACAAGATAAGCGACCCACTCTTCGGCTCCCTGACTAAAAAAAGCCAGACCATAACCCGTTGCATCCGTCAGAGTGATACCATCAGGTGCCGTACGCCAGCCTGTCACCGGGTTTCCTATCATTTTTGTCAGACAGTCATCGCTTTTCAGCGCCCAGATAGAACCTTCCGGCAAACGCACATCGGTCAGTTCGATACTGCATACCTGATGTTTATCCGTAACCTGCCAGATGCCAGCCAGTTCAGTTGGTTCAGGGAGATTCAAACTACTTGCCATACATCCTCCAATGAAAAATAAAGATACCGTTATCGATAGAGTGAAAAACTTCAATAAATTAGACAACTTATTGATAGTTAAAGAAACCAGATGTCGTTGTATCACAGCTCACCCTATAAATAGCTGCTGTCTCAAAAGAGACAGCAGCCTATCCGATTAAACGATGAAATCCATTTCAGGCGATGGCTGACCAATAATTTTCACCAGAAAATCATTTCCAGCTAACTCACCTCCGAGGCTGATAGACATATCTGTTACATCCGTTAACTCGTTATAATTCAGTAATACTTCACCTGCTTTTCCTGAGAATGAGTTAACAAACTTGAGATCGCCTTTGCTTCCGAAGTTAAATTGTGACAGGTCGATTTTGTCTTCACCTGAGACAAAATCGTGGATCCAGTCGGGGTTACTTTTCAGTGACTCTTTGCCATCCAGATAGACAAAAGTATCCTTACCTGAGCCGCCCCAAAGATGATCACCGCCCAGACCGCCATAAATGACATCATTGCCTGCACCACCTTTCAGGATATTATCTGCGCTGTTGCCGACGATGATGTCGTCACCACTGCCACCAATCGCATTCTCAATAACCACGCCACGCGCAATGGAAACATTACCTTTCAGGCCGCCCACATCCGAGAACGCGCCTTCATTCAGATTAATACGCTGATTCTGGGTAAAACCGGAGAAATCAAATGTATCTTCCCCGCCCGCATCCCAGACGCTGAATAGCAGTTCGCTGTCAGCATTTGTTGCGGTCATAAAGTCACGGTCGGTATTGGAATTGAACCCATATACGGTATCACCTTTACGGGTTTCCATATTGGCGCCGTACAGAGCCTGAATAGCAGTAATATCATTCAATAATGGAGCGGATGAGTAATTCCCCTGAAAATCCTGACCTGTGAATTTCTCACTGAAATAACTCATCACGGTATAAGCGCGGCTATCTTCGAAATATTTTCCGACATTGGGATAAGTCGGCCTTACTGCGTCAGAGGCATCATAATCAGCAGGATGCTCCAGACCTAAGGTATGCCCGATTTCATGAACAAACGTCTGTCGTCCGTAGCCATTTACACCAATATCATTCGTTTTAAACGTATGGTTTTGCGCGTTGTACCAAGAATACGTTGTATTTTGTCCTCTTGGTAAAGTGGCAAAGGCATAATCACCACTGGCACTATAATCAAAGAACCCAAAAGTGATATTAGCATCGGAAAGTTTGCTGACTTCCGTAAATTTTATATTGGCAACATCAGACCAGGATTGTAATGAAAGTCTGGCGGCTTCTTTTTGTTCCGAATTAAAAGCCCGGAAGTCTGAAATATCAAACCTCGGCATGATAGACGGTGCTGTTTTTAAAAAATGATAGGTTAATTCTAATGTGCCGGAAGACCCGACTTTATTATTCCCCCAGTGGAAGTTAGTCCGCAAAAGCTCATCCGGGGCCTTATCCCCCAAAGGCTTATGAATAACACGGATATTTAGATCAGAGTTTGGAACGTAAGCTGATAGTAGTGATGTCACATCCTGTACAGAGTGAGAGTTAGAGTCGGATAACCCCGTATAGGTATATTTTTTCTTTGAGGTCATATAAATCTCCTGTAAAAAAAGACTCATAGTTTATGCCCCGCTATCTCAATAATAGCGGGTATATGAGTTTATTATTCTTCCTAAGCCAGTGATTAGAAGTAAAACTCTTGGATAAAATAACGCCAGTTTCTGGCTGTGTAAAAATGATTGATGCATCATTTTAAATTATACATTAAACATATTTAATTTCCGTGTCTAATTATTAATTTGAAAATAAACGATTGCGTTAACAAAAAAGAATCTTTCTTTAATTATTAAAAAATATAACTTTTTATATAAGAAATTAATTTAAATAAAGAGTTAACTTAGGTGAAAATTTCTTTTGATTTTAAATTTAGAACAAAGAAAAATAAAAAATGCCCCGGTTATGTAAAAAATTAAATAACCGGGGCATTTTCAGATTGTTTAAGAGATAACTGCCGGAAAATAAGAAAGGCTCAATCAAAAATCACGATGCATTGCATAAGCAGACCAAATGCGGCGAACGTGTACTGTGATTTCTTCACGATCATGATATAAGTGTTTTGCCTGAATCTGGGCATTAACCCCACTTTCTTTCAATTGACTCTCAATTTTTTCCAGAATATGAGCCACTTCTTCATAACGTTTTTTCATCGGCAATTTAAGGTTGAAAATTGCTTCACGGCACCAGCTTTTAGCCAGCCAATCAGTCATAAGCTGGGCAACTTTAGCCGGTTTCTCTACCATATCGCAGACTAACCAATAAATATTTTTTACCGATGGTTCAAACTTGAAACCATCCACACGATGGTGTTTCACCTGACCGGTATCCATCAGGCTCTCAGCCATTGGCCCGTTATCCACCGCATGAACTATCATGCTGCGTTTCACTAGCTGGTAAGTCCAGCCCCCCGGACAGGCTCCCAGATCCACCGCATACAAACCACTATCAAGACGCTCTTCCCATTCGTCATAAGGGATAAACATATGGAAAGCTTCTTCCAGTTTCAGTGTCGAGCGGCTTGGTGCATCCGACGGGAATTTCAGGCGCGGGATACCCATGTAAAAACGCGAGTTATTATTACTGTAAGAATACCCGACATAACAACATCCGGGGGCAATGAAAAAGACATGAATAACCGGACGACCGGGGTTTTCCTTTACCAGCAGCAGCTTTTCCTGTCGCATCGCATTACGCAGAGGAACCGTAAACTTACGGCAGAATTTCATCAATTCCTTACTTTCATTGGTATCCGGTACTTCTACGCGCAATTCGCCTGCACGTTCAATAACACCACTCAGCATGCCAATGATAGGCGTAATACGATCTTCCTGAGGCAAATCTTTCAGCAACTCACCCACAACCAGCATCTGGCGGGCAAAAATGAACTCACGGAATGGAATTTCACGGATCAGGCGATCGGCATCATCATGCTGATAACACTCGAACAACACATAACCGCTGTTTTCTTTCACTCGGGCAAAACCGTAGATTTCTTTCTGCCCGGCTTTATGCGTAATTTCTGCCGCACACTCTTTTTCAAACCCGGGGCGGCAATATAAAGCAACTTTATTCATGGCTAAGCGCCGATTTCCTTAGACGCAGAGCGCCAATTAATACACATAACCAACCGATGAGAAAACTGAACCCACCAATTGGTGTCAGATAAACCAAAAATTTTAGCGGTAAAAAGGCCAGACAATAAAGACTGCCACTAAACAGGATGATCCCGGCGACAAAAAATATTCCTGCTCGATTAAATAACGTCACAGGTTGCCTTATCAGTACAGCCGCCAGCGCCATCAGCGCCAATGTATGTAATCCCTGATATTGCAGACCGGTATGAATCCACTCCATTTGCTTCGGTGTCAGCACCGATGCCAGAAGATGAGCCCCCATCGCTCCAAAGGCCACATAAAAGAAGCCACTTACTCCGGAAAAAACAAGCATTGCACGGCTATTCATTGCGCTGCTCCTGCTCTCATTCGTTAATGTCATTCGCTCGTAATAAAGCCTAATCGTTCCTGTTCACTCGCCGCTTGTGCAAGTACCCATTTACGAAAAGCTGCAATCTTGCCCAATTCTGCCTGATTATCCTGACAAACCAAATAAAATGCATTCTTACTGACCAGAACATCATTAAACGGACACACCAGACGCCCTGCATCAATTTCATTTTGCGCCATCACATTATTGGCAAGCGCCACGCCCTGCCCGTGTACCGCAGCCTGAATCACCATAGCACTATGGCTGAATATCGGCCCCTGCTGGACATTGATCAACTGCTGCATATCAAGCTGGCGAACATAGGCCTGCCAGTCCCGTCGGGAAGAATCATGCAACAAAGTATGATTAACAAGGTCTGCCGGTGTTTTCAGCGGACGCTCCCCCATTAATAAAGAAGGGGAACAAACCGGCAATAAGTATTCAGGATAGAGCCGGTCTGTCCGCAGACCCGGCCAGTTTCCCCGCCCATAGAAAATAGCGACATCAACATCATCTGCCAGTTTATCTTCTTCCCGATCCACGGCCTGAATCCGCACATCAATACCCGGAAAACTCTGGTTAAAACCAGAAAGCCGTGGCACCAACCACTGAATAGCAAAACTGGGAGAAAGACTGACCGTAAGTGCACCTTTGGCACTACGGGCCTGAAGTTTCCGGGTCGCTTCATTAATGGCGGTGAATATTTCTTTAATATCCAGATAGTAACTTTGCCCCTCTTCCGTCAGCAACAAAGAGCGGTTGCGACGACGAAAGAGTTTCAGCCCCAGAAAATCCTCCAGACTTTTCATCTGATGACTGACAGCAGCCTGAGTAACAAATAATTCTTCTGCCGCTTTAGTAAAACTTAAATGACGTGCAGCAGCATCAAAAACTCGTAACGCATTGAGTGGTGGTAAACGTTTGGACATGTTGGTTTCTTATATAGTGGTTACGATACCGGTAACTCTTTTCTCTCAGGTATTAGTTTTTGTAATCCGAAGCATTATAATTTGTCCATTGATGATATACCAGCAAATCCCTATAGTGTGCGCACTTCCTAAGCCGGAACGAAAAGTAGCTCTGTGCGGGCAAATTTGGAGTGATACAAATTTGCAGCAATACATAGGTACTTTTGGCTTTGTGGTTGTGATGTTGTGTTTGCAAGTTGTCTGGGAAACCAGACTTTGTAGCGTATGCTACAGTTTATTTTTCACTTCCTGTACATTTACCCTGTCTGTCCATAGTGATTTTTTTATGCACCGCAATTGCGGTGCTTTTTTTCGCTGCTTTGCTGTAAAATCCCTCCAACCTGATTAAAGAAAATGAATTCTTTTACCACTCAAATTAACATCATTTATGAAATCCTTTGATTCAGAAAAATTTCGCGGCCAGTTTCCTGCCCTACAGCCATCTTCTGAGTTTCCAGAACCGGCAGTGTTTCTGGACAGTGCAGCAACTTCCCTCAAACCCGCGTGTATGATTGAAGCGACTCAATGCTACTACCAGAATCACAGTGCAACAGTTCATCGCAGCCAACACGCAACGGCCCAGGCAATGACCGAGCGCTACGAACAGGCACGTTCTTTAGTGGCTGAATTGATCCGCGCCCCGCAACCGGAAGATATCATCTGGACAAAAGGCACCAGCGAAGCCATTAATCTGGTTGCGCAAGGGTATTTTCGTTCCCGTTTATCGGCGGGTGATGAAATTATCGTCAGTGAGCAGGAGCATCATTCCAACCTGCTGCCGTGGCTGATTCTGGCAGAACAGACCGGCGCTAAAGTTGTAAAATGGCCGATTGGCACAAGATACCAACCAGAAATTGATACGCTGGCAACATTGCTCAATGAGAAAAGCCGGCTGATTGCGATTAGCCAGATGTCAAATGTCACTGGGGCGGCTGTCGATTTGGAGCAGGTTACAACCCTCGCTCATCAATATAATTGTCTGGTACTGGTTGATGGTGCTCAGGGGATTGTCCATTCTCCTGTCGATGTACAGCAGGCAGATATCGATTTTTATGCTTTTTCCGCTCATAAACTCTATGGCCCGAATGGATTGGGGGTACTGTATGGCAAAGGAGCATTACTGAATGCAATGTCCCCGTGGCAGGGCGGCGGAAAAATGCTGACTCAGGTTTCTTTCGACGGTTTCACGCCGGAAGCCGTACCTTATCGTTTTGAAGCTGGCACACCGAACGTGGCGGGTGTTATTGGTTTCGCTGCTACTCTAGAGTGGTTAAAAACCGTCGATACTCCACTTGCCGAATCCTATGCCGTTGCCCTGACTGATTATGCAGAGCAACAACTTAGTGCAATACCGGGCTTTATCAGCTACCGCTCAGCGGGTTCCAGCCTGCTGGCTTTCAATATTGCCGATATACATCATAGCGATCTGGCAATGCTTATTGCTGAACAGAATATCTCCCTGCGCTCAGGGCAACACTGTGCTCAGCCTCTGCTTGATGCGCTAGGGATCGACGGATGCCTGCGTGCTTCGTTTATGCCTTATAACAATAGAGCAGATGCCGATAAATTAGTCAGTGCGGTAAAATTCGCTCTGTCGCTGCTTGAGGATTAAATAACTGATGACATCACTTTCAACCCCAATACCGTCAACATCAATCGTTGCTCCGCATCCATTCGGAACCGAAATGACAGAGCAGCGGCTGATGGAAACATTTGAGCAATGCCGATTGTGGGAAGATCGCTATCGGCAGCTTATCGGGCTTGCCAAAAAACTACCGGCTCTGCCCGATGAACTGAAACAACAGCAGATTGAAATCACAGGCTGTGAAAATAGGGTTTGGTTAGGGCACCAGTTACTTACTGAGAACCGCCTGCATTTTTACGGTGATAGTGAAGGCCGTATTGTAAAAGGCTTGCTGGCTTTTATCCTGACTTTCGTCGAAGGAAAAACGCCGGAACAGGTCTTGCAGACACCATTAATCGAACTATTTCAGCAAGCAGGCCTTGAACAACAACTCAGTGGTTCACGAGTTAATGGTGTCAAATCTCTGATTAACACCATCCAAGAAATCGCCCGTACTTATCAAAGTGGTGCTTTATAGTATATTTCGCTGCTGGCCCTGATGTTTTACCAGCATTTCCTATAATTGATTGCTAAAAAAATGTTGCGGCGAATGAAACAGGGATATACAGTGCTCCTTGTAGCGCAACAGGGAGCATTGAGGTATGATCAAAAGCTTCAAACATAAGGGATTGCGTTTATTTTTTGAAACAGGAAAGACATCTGGCATTAACTCCCAACATGCCAAAAAACTCAGGCAGAGACTTGCGGTGATTAATGATGCAGAAGTTATCGGGGATATTAATTTACCCGGATACAGACTACACCCACTAACTGGTGATAGAGAAGGTCAATGGTCGGTTACTGTGTCAGGGAATTTGCGTGTGACATTCGAGTTTATTGATGGTGACGCATATATTGTTAACTATGAGGATTATCACTAATGAAGATGTTTAACCCCCCTCATCCCGGTGAAGTTATTGCCGATGCTTTAGAAGAGTTAGGTTTAGGTATTCGTGACCTTGCTAGAGCATTAAATGTTGCACCTTCTACAGCCCAGCGGCTCGTAACATGTAAAGCATCTGTGACACCAGAGATGGCCGTTAAATTATCTAAAGTTCTCGGTAGTAGCCCCCGGCTGTGGTTGAAATTACAAGAGACATATAGCCTTGATAAAGCAGAAAAAAATGTTGATGTTTCAAAATTAACACCGTTATTTATTCCAGTTAATTATTAGTAGATTCATTATTCACCCCGCCTAGAAATGCGGGGTAACATTACTAAAGGCGATTCTCCCGCTCTGCTTTAGCGACCATTTTCTTTAATGCGTGAGAGACAGAAACAAATCCAAAAGTTGCCGTAACCATGGTTGCGGCACCAAAACCAGAAGCACAATCCATCCGTTTCGAACCATCAGCCGTACTTTTAGCCGCACATACCGTACCGTCAGATTGTGGGTATACCAACTGTTCTGTTGAGAAAACACAGTCAATACCCAGTTTTCCTTTACCGTTTTTCACAACACGATAATCAGATTTCAGGCGTTCTTTTAATTTAGCAGCCAAAGGGTCTTGCACGGTTTTGGCTAGATCCACTACCTGAATCTGAGTGGGATCAAGTTGCCCGCCAGCGCCTCCGGTTGTCACCACAGGGATCTTATAGCGGCGGCAATAAGCCAACAAAGCGGCTTTCGGGCGAACGCTGTCAATAGCATCAATGACATAATCAAAATCCGCTGATATCAGCTCCGCCACATTATCCGGTGTAACAAAGTCATCAATACAGGTGACGCGACATTCAGGATTAATTGCCCGTATCCGCTCCGCAATCACGTCCGTTTTTGCTAACCCCACATTCTGTACCAGTGTATGCAACTGGCGGTTAGTATTCGTGATACAGACATCATCCATATCAATCAGCGTGATCGCCCCGATGCCCGTGCGAGCCAACGCTTCCGCCGCCCATGACCCTACACCACCAATACCGACAACGCAGACATGTGAACGAGCAAATAATGAAAGCGCTTTCTGGCCATATAACCGTGCAGTACCAGCAAAACGTTGAAGATAAGCATCAGAGAGAGAAACTTGCATCATTAATAAATCCTGAATAAAACCTCTGCCAGCTGATACCGCTATTTTTTGACAGATAACCGGTCATAAATAGGTAAGAGATGGCAGGTGATCGATAATTTGAACTGAGCAGGATCTTACTGGTTTGCCGCCAAAAAGCCAGTTGATGCTTTCTTTAATATCCAGACACGCCCGTAGTGATTATAGAAACCGGCCATTTCACCGGCTCTGCCACCAACACCATGATAAATATCGAAATGGTGACCTTTTATCGCGCCACCGACATCCAGTGACACCAACAAACGTATCCGATATTGCCCGGTGAACTGCCCCAAATTATCCAGCACAGGCACTTCTGCCAGTAATACTGTTCCGGGCGGAACCAATATTTTATCTGATGCAACTGAGGCTTTGGCAACTAAAGGCACGGCGCTGGCTCCCCGAACCGGAGTATATGGCTCTGGTTTAAAAAATACAAAAGACGGGTTTTGCTCCAGAATTTGTCTCACATCAGATTCATTATTCTGTTCAGCCCACTGGCGAATCGCTTTCATTGACATTTTTTCGCGGGGAATATCTCCCTTCTCAATCAATGCCTTGCCTATGCTGCGATAAACCTGACCATTTTTCCCACCATAACCGAAAAACGTCAGCGGGCTGTTATCACCAAAATCCACATAACCACTGCCTTGCACTTCCATGAAAAAATTATCAATCAGGGAATTGCTGTAGCCGATGATCCATTTTTTACTGAGGGCACCATTATAGATAGCTGAGCGATCCGGTAAGCGGGAAACCGATTTAGCCGGCATCCGGTACAGAGGATATTTAAATTCCCCTTGCCTGCTGTGGCGAGCCTGCAAAATAGGCGTATAGTAACCCGTAAATTTGACATTACCGTAGTTGTCTTCGCCTTCCATCTGATAAGCAAGCAGACCGAACTGATTTAAATTGCGGACATCGCCACCATCCTGCGTCCAGTTTTCAATTGCATCAAAAGTTGCGCGATGGCTGGCATACAGTTTGGGAGAAGTTTCGCTGATTAATCTCACCTGAGTGGCAAAATCACTGATATTGACGGGAGAGCCTTGCGTATTTGGTGTATCAACCAGCCGGAAATCCTGAGCAAAATGGCCATCCTTATACTGCTGTCCTTGCCCAGTTTGCTGCCCTTGTTCAGGCGGGCGCTGATGACAAGCAGATAGTAAAGAAATGGCGACGCCACATAAAAAATATTTACTCCAAAGTTTCATATTATGCTCCATTTCCTGCCATCCCTAATCTGACAGCGAACAATATCAAACCTGTATAAATAATAAAATGTAGTTAGAAAAAAATAGATTATGCTATTTAAATCACAAATGAACAAAAATAAAACAGAGCGCTTTATTTTTAACCCATAAGCAAACAAAATTGGTAAATATCAACAAAAAAGCTTGCAACGGAAAGGATCCAGAGTATAGTGTGCCCACATCGGACGCGGGGTGGAGCAGCCTGGTAGCTCGTCGGGCTCATAACCCGAAGGTCGTCGGTTCAAATCCGGCCCCCGCAACCAATTCGATATACTCTTTATCGAGACAATTTAGCATTTGCAGTAGTTAGACGGACGCGGGGTGGAGCAGCCTGGTAGCTCGTCGGGCTCATAACCCGAAGGTCGTCGGTTCAAATCCGGCCCCCGCAACCAATTCGATATACTTTTTATCGAGACAATTTAGCATTTGCAAGCAGTTAGACGGACGCGGGGTGGAGCAGCCTGGTAGCTCGTCGGGCTCATAACCCGAAGGTCGTCGGTTCAAATCCGGCCCCCGCAACCAATTCCCAGATTCACATCTTATTTCTTCCCAACTTTCCAGCTTAATTATCTTCTTTTTTACACTTATTTTTCCTTGTCTAATACCACAAATATCACTATGCTGTTTTTCAACAAAGCTGTTTGGTTTCAAGTGTAACACTCTCTTCCATATGCCTTGCTCTCATATAGAGAAATAAGGGTAATGCAAATGATACACCCATACACAAACCTAACAGGGAATAAATACCATTTGGCATTTTCAGGCGTCTGCTTTCATAAACAACAAAGAAAATTAACACGATAGCTGAAACAACGACATCAGCCACAAAGAAGCGAGAGGCATCATTTCCCAATAAAAGCTGTATAAACAAAGACACGTTTAAACCGTTTTCGGCTAAAAACAAGAAAACAAAATACCAAGGGATTACCGCACCTAAAATAGTCAAAACTAAGTAAAATCGTTTCATGATTTAAATCCTTAATTGCTTATTTAAGTTAAATAATTCCATTAACACAACATGCTAATATTAAAAACATTTAATATATTAGATGAAAAACACTAATAGGTAAATTAAAAACGCACCAAACAAAGATATAATTCTTTAAACAAAGATATCACTATTTTTTAAATAATTTAGAATAAGGCTAAAATTAAATATTTTTAACTAATAAATAATTATTATATACATTGGATTTCAAGATGCATCGCGCGGCAAGGGAGACCATCCTAAAGAGCATAACCGTATATTTATAAAAACGGTGGCGGTGGTGAACGAGCGCAGCCAACAAATAGGCAACTTGAAAGACGAAGTGTATAGTGTGAATTAGTTTTCCCAATAAGGATAAAAATATGCCCTTCTTTCCTCCATTCAGAACACAATTTAATCGAGGCGACTTGATATACGGATTAACAAATATCAGATATAAATATCTTAACAAAGAACCATTTGAAACCGCTCGTATCTGTAATATAAATAATAGTTATCCACCCGTAGTTATTGATAAATATTTAACACCAATAGATAGAATTTATATGCAGGAAAAGATGGATGAATATGATAGAAGAACTCAACAAAATGATTGGGACGGTTACGACAAAGAAGAATTCAAAAAGCAGGTAAATTACTTCGACTTTTCCTTTAAATATGCCGACAAAAATAATAAAAATTATAGCATGTATGAAAATGATTTCTTTGGATTTATTGAAAATCACAATAAATACAAAACCGCTCTTAATGAAGAGTTAGAATATGATAAAAACACTATGGGAAGAAAATGTAAAGGAGGTTTGTTATGGGTAACTTTGAGTGGAAATCAATTAACCAACAGTATGCATATCCATTTCATACTTGATGATATAAATATGGATACAGTCGTTAATAAACGTGATGATAATATAACAGGAAAAGAGTTAAGGTGGCTTTACCGGAATAGAAAATCCCCTTATGTAGCTACAAAGGTACAATTTTGGTGCGCTGATAACCCCACTCTTCCACCCTGGGAAACTGAAGAAGCGATATGGGAAAATTATATACCCGGGGAGGGCTATTCTGGAACGTTTTCTCAGTTATTTAATATTTGATGATATCATCTCTATTTTTTGAGGAAATATTTCACCTTGTGCCAATTCAGCCCCATACTTAAAGTAGGCTTTAATCCGCGAAAAACATTTAATATATTATTTGAACAACACTAATAGGTAAATTAAAAATACGTCAACCAAAGAGATACATCTTTAAGCAAGGTATTATTCTTGCTTAGATAATTTAGAATAAAGTTAGAATAAAACAATGTAGTTAATAATTATTAGCATGAATTTATTTTCGAAATAAGGATAAAATATGCCATTTTCAAAGCCTTTTAGAGACATTTTTTGTCATGGTGATTTAATATATGGTTTAACTGACCAGAGAAATAATTATATTAATCACCCCAAATTTGAAATAGCCAAAGTTAATTTTTGCGAACAACGTTATCCGCCTGTGGTTATAGATAATTATCTATTGCCTATAGATAAACAAATCATCACTGAATTTATGATAATTTATAACACAAGGGTTAAGGAAAATGACTGGGAAAACGCCGATGAAAAAGAATATTATCGCGAAAAAATGGAGAATTACTACAGCAGAGTTGAATATATTAAAAAACCGGAATATAAAGAATACGAAACTTCTTTTTGGGATCATCTGAAAGAACACTATAAATATCGTACGACTCTCGATGAAAATTCAAACATGAAAGCTAACTTAAATTTGGGAAGAAAATGTAAAGGAGGACTATCATGGGTAAGCATGAGTAATAGTGATTTAACCCGCAATATGCATATCCATTTCATACTTGATGATATAAATATGGATAGAGTCGTTAATAAACGTGATTATAATATAACAGGAAAAGAGTTAAGATGGCTTTACCGGAATAGACACGAGATTAGAGTAGCTCAACAGGTGCAATTTTGGAAAGACGGAACTCCCACTTCTCCACCTTGGGAAACTGAAGAAGCGCTATGGGAAAATTATAGATATATGGAGAACTATTCTGGAGAATTTTCCCAGTTATTTAATACCCTATAATGTTATCTCTATTTTTTCGGGGAATATTTCACCTTCGTGCCAATTCAGCCCCATTCTTAAAGTAGGCTTTAATTCCCGAAAAAATAGACTCCGCTATTTGCTGCTGAAATTTCGCAGTACGTAGCTTTTTTTCTTCTTCCGGATTACTGATAAAAGCCATTTTACCAAGGGATTACCGTACCTAACATAGTCAAAACTAAGTAAAATCTCGTCATGATTGAAATCCTGAAACGTTTTATTTAAGTTAAGTCATTACACCAACGAAATATACTGATACTTATTAAAATACAACATAATATATCAATCTAACTTCAAAATGCAGGTTTGTCATGGTTGATAATCATTTATAAAATAATACAAAAAAAATACATTTCATTAACAAACCATTGCTATAGTTAGCTGTCTTCAAACCATTAAAGAATGAAGGTCGCAATATGCCATTTTCAAAGCCTTTTAGAGATATTTTTCACCAAGATGACATCATTTATGGTTTAAGTAATCAGAGAGCTATATATGTTTATAATAAAAATATTGATTCCTTTAAACTTGCCAAAACTCGCTTCGTTAACAACGATTGTCCACCAATAATTATTGATGATTATTTAATTCCCGTGGAGAAAAAGCGTTTTATATACCTTTTCATAATAGTGAGAGTATCAGCATGCGGTGTTCCTTACCCCGCGTGTCACGCGGGGTAAGGAGTACTCCTATCATTTTGAAAAGTTATTTAACAATTTTGTTAATCATTATAACAGAAAGACTAACTGGAAAAGTCCCGAAGAAAAAGCCGCTTATGCTAAAAGAGCAAACAATTACCGTACCCAGTTAGAGAAAACACAATTAGATGAATATAAGAAATATGAAAATGATTTCTTTAATCACTTGAAAAATCATAGTAAATATCACACTGTACTTGAAGAAAGCCCAGTATGTAGTGATCTAACTGTGGGCAGAAAATCTAAAGGCGGATTGTCGTGGATAAGCAGTGTCAGTAATAGTGGATTAACTTGCAATATGCATGTTCACTTTATACTGGACGAGATAGATATGGAACGCGTGGTTTACAAACGTGACAAATATGTAACAGGAAAAGAATTAAGGTGGCTATTCAGAAATAGACATAACGCTAACGTAGCTGAAAAAATACAATTCTGGCAAAATTATGCTCCTGTTTACCCTCCTTGGGAGACTGAAAAGGCGCTATGGGAAAATTATAGATATATGGAGAACTATTCTGGAGAATTTTCCCAGTTATTTAATACCCTATAATGTTATCTCTATTTTTTTGGGGAACATTTCACCTTCGTGCCAATTCAGCCCCATTCTTAAAGTAGGTTTTAATTCCCGAAAAAATAGACTCCGCTATTTGCTGCTGAAATTTCGCAGTACGTAGCTTTTTTTCTTCTTCCGGATTACTGATAAAGGCCGTTTCAACCAGAATGGACGGTATTTCCGGTGCTTTTAATACGGCAAACCCAGCCTGATCGACACTGTTTTTATGCAGCTTATTCACTTTCCCCATTCGTTTCAGGACTTCATCCCCGAATTTCAGACTGTCATTGATCGTTGCGGTCTGAACCAGATCCAGCATCGTATGATCCAGATACTTGTCACCACTTTTACTGACCCCACCAATCAGATCAGCCTCATTTTGGGTCTGAGCCAGAAAACGGGCCATATTACTGGTTGCCCCTTTAGTCGACAGCGCAAATACAGAAGATCCCCGAATCGTACGATTAGTAAAAGCATCCGCATGGATGGAGACAAACAGATCTGCCTGCATCTTACGTGCTTTTGCGACTCTGACAGTCAATGGAATAAAAACGTCTTCATTGCGGGTCATATACACTTTCATCCCCGGCTGACGTTTAATGAGAGCCTGTAAGCGACGGGCAATTTGTAAAACAACATCTTTCTCACGGGTTTTATGCTTCCCGATAGCGCCCGGATCTTCACCGCCGTGCCCCGGATCAAGCATTATCACAATCGGCCTGTCTTTTCCTGCCTTGCCTGCTTTTTTTCTCTTTGCCGGCATATGCTTTTCGAGATTCCCGCTGTTGTACTCTTCTAACAGAGCCAGTAACGGATCATCATCAACTTTCGCAGCTTTTGGATAGAGATCCAGCACCAGACGATGTTTAAATTCCGCAATCGGTGGCAAAGTAAAAATATGTGGCGAAACAGGTTGTTTAATTTCAAATACCAGACGCACCGTTTTGGGATCAAATTGCCCGGCCCGTATCAGTTTCAGATAAGGGTCACTTTTCTGAATCTTCGCGCCCATACTACTAAGCACACTATTAAGCTGAACCCCTTGCAAATCAATAACAATGCGGTTTGGATTCACAAGTGAAAACTGACGGTATTTAAGAGGAATATTAGACTCCAGCGTCACGCGGGTATAACTTGATGCCGGCCAGATACGGACAGCAATCACTTTTGATGCAGCTGCATGCCCTACGGGGCTGATACTTAATAGCCACAGAGCCGCTGCACCTTTCAGTAAACGACGACGCGAAGAATTATGGTCTGAATGACTCATTATTTATTCCATTTAAAACAATCAAACAGTAACTTTTGTTAAAAAGCAAAAGACAGTCAGGTGGGAAACTCTAATTAATTACAACCAAACTGTCATCAAAAAAAGCATTTCCTGTTCCTTCAATAGCTTAATACTCATAGAAATAATAGTATTCTTTTAATCCGTACTCACTCTTGCCATTTTCCCTTTAATGAATAAAAATATAAAAAATACGAATAAAAATGCAATAAAGGGGAGCTTCATGAAAGAAAGTAGTACCGAATTGGTCGAAATCTTCCGGCATTCGGTTCCGTATATCAATGCACATCGCAACAAAACTTTTGTCATTATGCTGGGTGGTGAAGCTATCGCTCATGAAAACTTTCCGAATATCGTCAATGACATCGGTTTGCTGCACAGTCTCGGCATTCGTCTGGTTGTCGTGTACGGTGCCCGCCCGCAAATCGATCAAAATCTCAAAGAACATCACTGCCAGCCGGTTTATCACAAGTACACCCGGGTAACCGATGCCCGAACACTGGATTTGGTTAAACAGGCCGCAGGCTTGCTACAACTTGATATTACCGCACGGCTTTCTATGAGCCTCAGTAATACACCATTACAGGGCGCACATATTAATGTCGTGAGCGGCAATTTTATTATTGCTCAGCCTTTAGGCATTGATGACGGCATCGACTATTACCACAGCGGACGAATTCGCCGAATTGATGATGAAGCCATCAATCAGCAGTTAGATAATAACTCCATTGTACTTATTGGGCCGGTTGCGGTTTCCGTTACCGGTGAAAGTTTTAATCTGACAACGGAAGAAATTGCTGCACAACTGGCAATTAAACTGAAAGCCGAAAAACTGATAGGGTTCTGTTCATCACAGGGTGTCACTGATGCTGAGGGGCATACCTTATCAGAAATGTTCCCCAATGAAGGAGAAACACGGCTGAATAATCTGGAAAACGCCGGTGATTACTCCTCCGGGACAGTACGTTTCCTGCGTGGAGCCATTAAAGCCTGCCGCCGTGGCGTTCGGCGCAGTCATCTGCTCAGTTATCAAGAGAATGGCTCACTCATTCAGGAATTGTTCTCCCGCGAAGGCATCGGCACCCAGATTGTCATGGAGCGATCCGAACAGATCCGCCGGGCGAATATCAATGATATTGGTGGCATCCTTGAGTTGATCCGCCCACTGGAGCAGAAGGGGATTCTGGTTCGCCGTTCACGTGAACAACTGGAAATGGAAATCGATAAATTTACCCTGATAGAACTCGATAATATCACTATCGCCTGTGCAGCACTCTATTCCTATCCTGAAGAGAAAATCGGCGAAATGGCCTGTGTTGCTGTACATCCGGATTATCAGAACTCTGCACGCGGTGAAGTTTTATTGGATGCAATGATGAATCAGGCTCGGCAGACCGGGTTGGAAAAATTATTTGTTCTGACCACGCAAAGTATTCACTGGTTTCAGGAGAAAGGCTTTGAGCCCGCAGAAATTACGATGTTACCTGTGGAAAAACAGGCGCTGTACAATTACCAGCGCCGCTCCAAGATCCTGATGTTAAACCTGAAAGTGCATTAAAGAATAGGTTAGGCTTTAAACCATTCGGCCAGCCCACTCCGCCTTTGAGTGGGTGTCGCTACCGCTTTAACCAGAACAGCTTTATGCGCATAAATAGTCAGTTTTTCACGGGCGCGGGTCAACGCTGTATAAACCAGCTCCCGGCTGACAACAGGGGAAAACTGGGTCGGCAGCACTAATGCCGTGTGCTCAAACTCAGAACCCTGCGATTTATGTACTGTCATTACATATGCCGTTTCATGCAGAGGCAATCGACTTGGCTGAAAAGGTTTTATCTGCCCGTCCGATAACTGAAAATAAGCTTTCAGCTCGTTATCCTGATCCTTAAGCATAATGCCGATATCCCCGTTAAACAGCCCCAATGTGCTGTCATTACGTAGGATCATAATCGGCCGACCGACATAGCCCCGGTTTTCTTTTTCTACGTATTCTTTTTTACTGTAGCTGTGCCGATTCCCTGAATATCTCGGTAAAACAACCATCCCTTTACTGTGCAATAATTGTTCTACTCTCTGGTTCAACCCACTGACACCAAATGGCCCATCCCTTAATGCACTGAGTAATCTGAAACGGTTAAACTCTGTCAGAATCTCCTTTTCAGGTGCCCTTTCTTTCACCAGAGTCAAATAACGTTGATAACCTTCAGCAGTTTCAATCAGTAACCGCTGATAATCTTCATCATCAGCCAAAGTATTGAAGTAGACATCAGACAAAGGTTGTTTCAGTACCGTGGAAACACGCCTGCTATTTCCCTGATTGACCGCTGAGGCCAGTTGCCCGATACCGGATGCGGAATTAAAGCGATAACTTTTACGCAGCAGGCATAAGCTATCACGTACTGCCAGCTCAGCATCTTCCGGCTCATACTCTGAATATGACGCTAACTGGCAGCCGGTTAACCGGGACAACTGTGCTGCACGTGCCACACTATACCCCTGTTCAGCAAATCGACAGATATCCCCTAAAACCGCTCCCGCTTCCACGGATGCCAACTGATCCTTATCACCCAGAAAAATGACTTTCGCTTTTGCTGGCAAGGCTTCAATCAGACGGGCCATCATCGGTAAATCCACCATAGAAGCTTCATCTATGATCAGAATATCCAGAGAAAGCGGATTACCCCGATGGTAACGAAGTTTCTGGCTTTCCGGCTGTGCTCCCAATAAACGATGAATGGTTTGCGCCTGATCTGGGATGCTGCGGCGCTGTTCATCTGTCAAAGCAAGCTTACTCACTGCTTCGCTGAGCGATTCCGTCAATCTGGCCGCCGCTTTCCCCGTCGGAGCGGCTAGCTGAATACTTAACTGCCGCCCCTCATTCAGCTTAATCAACGCAGCCAGTAATTTTGCTACCGTCGTTGTTTTCCCGGTTCCGGGGCCGCCGGAGATAACAGAGATACGGCTGGTCACAGCAACCGCAGCGGCCACTTTCTGCCAGTCAATTTCTTCTTCAACAGCCAGATCTTTATCAATAACACCAAATAACTCATCTAAGATGCGACGTAACTGTTTTTCATCAATATCATCCGCTAATGCCACATCAGCAAAAAATGCCGCTACCTGACATTCACTCTGCCACATACGCTGTAGGTAAAGGCGATAATCAGAAAGCCCGCGCCGGGAAAGTATGATCGGTGTAGGAAATTGCCCGTCTCCGATGGCGGGACTGGCCTGCAATGCAGAAATAATCTGTTGCCGGGAAGGTTCTCCAGCCAAAGACCAGAGTGATGCCACCAGCTCGGGATTGCGCCCTTCAAATAAATGTTCAGGCGTAACACGTTCTAAAGGCAGGCAAACATGACCAGCCCCCGCTTCCGCACTCAAATAGGCGGTAATTAATAACAGCAATGGGTTTTCATCTTCAACCATCGCATAGGCAAACTGCACATCCAATGGACGCAGTAGTTTCTGGGCTACTGCCTGCTGCAATAATGACATCATGACATTCATATAACTGCACTCATACCTTCTCTTCCTCACCAGCCGCGCTGAAAAGCGCATCCAGTTCATCAACAAACTCAACCGGCGGCAGATAGCGATAAATACCATGCCCCGGATTATTATTATCGATGCCACGCAGAAAAAGGTATATCACTCCACCAAAATGCTGCCGATAATCATAGTTCCCCAGCCGGTGACGCAGATAACGATGCAGGGCCAGTGTATAGAGCTGATACTGCAAATCATACCGATGCTCTATCATGGCAGTGGCCATTGCTTCCTGAGTATATGAACCGCTGCTTTCTCCCAGCCAGTTTGATTTATAATCCACCACATAAAACTTACCCTGCCAGCAAAACACCAAATCAATAAACCCTTTCAACATGCCTTTCACCTGATGAAAAGATAATGGTGTGCACTGTGCTGACAATGGATCATAACGATGGGTCACCGCATCCAGCGCGTTGGAATGCAGTAACTGATCAACAGGCAGATAAAACTGCATCTCATTTTGTTGATGATGGCGCGGAATATCTGCAAGGCGCATACCCTGCTCATTCAGTTCTGCCGTCTGAACATCCGTCATCCATTGTTGCAAAACCGGTGCCCAGCTTTCATCAAACCCTGCTGTTGACAGTTTCTCTTCCAGCCAAAGCTGTTCCGGCCGGGAGCTGAAATCCAGATCTTCCAGAATAGAATGCAGAAAAGTACCTGCGGTTGCACCACGGGGAAAAGTATGTGGTGTCATCAGCAATGATGGCTCGGCCTGTTTTTCACCGCTGGCATCAATATCCAGTTTCGGTGCAATGGATTGCACAATCACTTCCACCGATTCACCGAATGCGCTGGTATGACGCTGGGAAGATGAATGTGCAGACGCGTTTTGTAAGCCGGAGTAACTGGTCACTCTCCAGTCATCCCGGATGAAACGCCGGAATTTTCTGGCAACCAGAGACAACGTGTTTTCCCTTTGAGGATCCCACTGTTCATCTCCGAAGTTTTCTATCTGTGTCACCTGAATATTGTCATCCTGAAGTTCATCTAAGCTATGCAGTAATAATTCAGCATTGCCTTTTTGCCCTTTCTGCACCAAATAACCAAGAGCAGAAAAGTGCAAATCTGTATCTCCGGTTTTTTTCCTATTGCCGACAATCAGCGGTGCGATACCAACACTACAGTGATATACCGAGCGTGTCAGAGCCACATAAAGCAGACGTAAATCTTCAGCCAAACGCTCTTCATCTGCTAATTCCAGTTTCTCACTATCCTGAAACATACTGAAATGGGTATCAAAATTCTGACGGTCATGATAAATAGCCTGCTCCTGCTTCCTGAAACTGCAAATAAAAGGCAGCCAGACCAACGGGTACTCCAACCCCTTTGATTTATGAATAGTGCAAATCTGCACCAGATGTTTATCACTTTCCAACCGCATTTGCTGGCTTTCTAACTGTGGGTCAGGACGGGAAATCTGTTGTGCCAGCCAGCGCACTACTGCGTGTTCACTATCCAGTTGTAACGATTCTTCCTGCAACAGCTCACCGATGTGCATGACATCAGTCAGACGACGCTCACCTTCATAGCCTGCCAGCAGGTTTTCTGCAATCTGATATTTCCCCATGACAGCCCGCAACATCGGCAGAACACCCCGAGAACGCCACAACCGCGCGTAACCATCAAACTCATCCACCAGCTTATCCCATGTCGTTTCGTCATGGTTCAGCTCATCGATCTGACGGGCACTCAGACCGAATAAACTACTGGCTAATGCACTTCTCAGTACACGTTCTTTTTCCGGTGCTAACACCGCCTGTAACAGCCAGAGCAAATCTTTCGCTTCCGGCGTATCAAACACGCTTTCACGATTGGAAAGAAAGACCGACTGGATTTGCAATTCATTCAATTCATCACGGATTAGGGCTGCTTCACGGCGATTGCGCACCAGTACTGTAATATCCGCCGCAGTAACCGGGCGGCTCGTTTCATTTTGTTGCAAGCAGGCATCACCGTTTTGCCCTGCCTGCAACCAGTCTCTGATTTGGGCTGCGCACAGTTTTGCCATTCCCTTTTCATATTCACCTTTTGAAACGCCTTCTACAGACTGAAGCCAAAATTGTAAGGCCGTCTGTTCCTGACCATTAAACAGGAATTTCAGGTTATGATTTTTTTCTGCGGAATTGACATGAATAAACGGGATCTGGTCAAACAAAAACGGCTTCTCAGTATGAGAAAACAGCGTATTGACGGCCTGCACCATCGGTGCGGAAGAACGCCAGTTAGTTTCCAGCGTGTAATGCGCACTGACCTGAGAACGCGCCCGGATATAAGTGAAAATATCCGCGCCACGAAATGCATAAATAGCTTGTTTTGGGTCGCCAATGAACAACAGGCCATTTTCCGCCTGATGACGATAGATAGCCTGAAAGATCCGGTATTGTTGCGGATCGGTATCCTGAAACTCATCAATCATAGCAACGGGATAGCGCTGCCTGATCGTCTCCGCCAACTGCTCTCCTCCTTCCCGTTTCAGAGCAATATCTAATCGCGTCAGAAGGTCATCAAACCCCATATACCCACGCATCAGCTTTTCCTGATTAACGGACTGGCGTATTTCAACAATCGCTTTAGAGAGGATGATATCGCGCAGAGTCAGCGGTTGCTGATATAAATCATCAATAGCAGTAAATACGGAATGATAAGGAACCTCGCCCTTTTTGGTCTTTTCCTCCAGTCTTGACTGGCAGAATTTATCCAGTTCCTTAGGAAGCTGATAGTCTCTGGTTTGTGATTTAGCCCATTCAGAAACGCTATTTAGCCAGTTAGGCAAATGCTTCTTACTGTAACTGCGTTTATCCACTCCTGAATTATCAATCAGCGCCTGTAAATCCGGTATTGCTTCATTCCACTGCTGTTTTACACCGTCGATCAGGGTGATTATCTTTTCATGGCGGCTGACTAAGGTTTCATTCTCATCCGGCACATTATCAATATAAGGCATATCCCCCTGCAAATGGGCTAAAACATCCATCAGCAGAGCCTCCGGCCCGCTCCATTCCTGACTGATCACCGTCGCCATTGACAAAGATAAGGGATAACAGTGACGTCGCCAGAAATCGGCACACCCCTGCTTACGCAGAGGATGTTCATCCTGAATCAGTGTCTGCTCGAACAATACACCGGATTCAAATGCATTGTGCACCAACATACGCTGGCAAAAACCGTGGATCGTGTAGATTGCCGCTTCGTCCATCTGACGTTCAGCAGCCAGTAGCCAAGCGGCGGCACTTTGCCTGTCAGGAATCTCGGCCAGCAATTGCTGATAAACCGGATCACTCACGTCGTTATCCTGCCGAATACATGCCAGCCGTAGCTGGTGAATATTTTCGCGGATACGACCCCGTAATTCATCCGTTGCAGCCTCGGTAAAGGTGACAACCAGGATCTCTTCAACGTTAAGCGGACGGAAAAAGGCGGCATCGCCGCCCAGTCCGAGTAACAGACGCAAGTAGAGTAAACCTATCGTATAGGTCTTTCCTGTTCCTGCTGAAGCCTCAATCAGCCGCTGACCATGCAGCGGCAATGTTAATGGGTTAAGTTGATGAGACGTTATGTTACTGAGTATTTCTGTGCTCACTGAGCATTCACCTTAACCGGTAGTTTTTGCTGGAAGGTGGATACATTCGGATAAGTTTTCCAGCCTTTCAACTGCGCATATTGATGAAGCGAGCCTTTCTTCCCGGTGATCTGTGAAACAAGTGCCAGTCCCTGACGTTTCATGACTGCTTTATCGTAAAACGCCATCAATTGTGCTTTAGTCACTTTCTCAAGGGAAGTCAGCAGTTTCTCTTTTGTATCAAACCTGAAGTTATTACGGCCAAAATCACTGCTATAACGGGATGCTTCGCCAAAAAAAGTCTGTGGCGGCTGACGCATTTCCGTCAGTAATGCCGTTTTATACTGCTCAAATTCAGCATCGGGCATTGCCTGTAATTTCTTTTCAGCCTGCTGATAGAAGCTCAGGTATCGCTGGTGCAGGTAATCCGGCTGTTTACTGTTACTCTGTAACAGGAATCCCAACCCAGACTGTTCTCCGACACTTGAATTAAAAGCGAATACTGCGTAACCCAGCTGTTCTGTTGTTCTTAATTGATCATAGAACCAAGGAGATAAAATGCGACTCAACAGATTGGAATAGACAGCCCCAGTGATGCGATCATATCCCGTTGGAATATAAATCTCAGCCAACGCATTATCGGTGCTACTGGCAGTACCTTCAAAATTCACGGCATAATTGCGATCCAATTCGATATGCTCACCGCTCCACCACTCTGTTCCCTGATTCCCGAGCTGTTTATGTGCAGCGTTAATAATATCGATACTTTGCTTTTCAGTTAAATTACCAAAGATCATCGCTTGTAAAGCCGCACTTTGGATCATCTTCTGACGGTATTTAATGACATCATCAATGCTGATGCCATCCAGCGATTTCAGAAGGTCAGCCTGTTCGATATAAGGCACACCAGATAAGCTGGAAACAGGCTGCATTGCCATTTCATAAGCTTTGCCCTCATTCGCAATTTCCAGTTGGTTACGATACCAGGACTTCGCTTGTTGCAGTTCCGTCTGAGTTGGCGTAAATGCCATGTACTGGCTAATGGTAGAAGTTAATAACTCAGGTAAATGCTGAGTATAACCATATGCTCCTATTTGTAGCCCATCCGCATATCCGACTGAAGCCCCCATACCGGCAACTGATGCCTGATAGCCAAGCTGATTCAGTGCAAGATCAGACAGGTAAGATAACAGTGAGTAAGTGACCTGTTCTTTGGCACTTTTCATGCCATCGGGATTACGTAGCTCCAGTACGATGTTTGCTTTCGGTTCATCCGCAAAATATTGGCTTTGCATATAAAACAAACGCACTTTAGGCTGTTCCAGAATCATTCGGGGATGTTTCTGGCTACCAGATGCTTTAATCAGAGTTAAGTTATCAGGAATATAAGGGTTCAGCTCCGGTAAGGAAAATGACATTCCTTTTTCAAGTTTTTGCCATTCCGCAAGCTGTTTTGGACTGATTTTATTCACCTGATACGGTGCCTGAACAAAATAAGCCTCTTTGTTGTGTGGTTCTTCCGGGCTGGTAAACCAGATGCGGGCATTTTCAGGTGTCAGTTGATCCAACCGACTGAGAATAGCCTTAGGGTTATATTTATCAGCAAGATAGGGGGCATCCAGCACATGGGAAACCGGCACTATCAGCATCATATCAGCTAACGATTCAATATAGTTCATATCCCGTACGATGGATGCGTACTTGAATGACAAATTGAATACCTTAACCATTTCATCAAAATAACTCTGTTGAATGCCTTTCTGTTTCAACAGGTTAATGTAAGCAAAGATGGCAGCAATAACCTGATCACGCTGTTGGAGACCTTTATCGGTCAATGTGACATAAATACTGAATGAACCTGAGTTACCATCAACATTCGGGTTAGCACTGGCACTGATCCCTTCGGATAGCCCCTGTTTCAGTAACCAATCAGACAACGTATTTTCACTGCGATTTTCAATCAGATAACTAATGTACCCTTCGGTTTTACTGCGAAAATTTGCAATTTCATTAGGAATACTGAACTCCAGTTGCAATGATTTGTACGGTTTGGATGGCACGTAATGGATAATGATGCCTTCTTCTTTCTCTGTTATCGCCGGGACTGTAATAGCAGGCACCGAAGCATTCCGATTCGGAATACGACCAAACGTTTCTGCGGCAATCTGAGCCAGTTTGTCTATCGACTGGTTTCCATACAGCACCCCTTTCATCAGGTTGGCTGAGTAGTAACGCTGATAAAAATCCACAAGCGCCGTCTGTAACTGGCTGTCTGGCTTATCTTTCAGTGTTTCCAGATTACCACCAGCAAAACGGGCGTTAGGGTGTGCCGGATTAAGCGTTTCTGAACGGATTTGCCAGATTCGATGCCCTTCACCTGCACGGGCAATTGTCATCTCGTTATCAACGGCATGACGCTCACGATCTGCATTGACCGGATCGAGTAAAGGCTCCGCAAGTGCATCGGCCATACGATCTGTCGCTTCTGCTAAAGCCCCGTTATCAACTTCCAGATAAAAAGCGGTTCTGTTAGATGAAGTGCTGGCATTACGGCTTCCTCCATTTTTCTGTAAAAACTCGGCAAAACCGCCCGGCTGAGGATAGCGTTTAGACCCCATCAGCACCATATGCTCCAGATAATGGGCCAGCCCAAGCTGATTATCCGGGTTCTCCATATGGCCGACAGGAAGCGCTACTGCCGCCAGTGACTTAACCGCTTTTTCATCTGAAACCAACAGGACTGTCATTCCATTTTGCAGTTGAATAGCGCGATATTCACGAGAGTCACGCTCACTTTTATGGATCGTTTCCGGTAACGGCAGCCAAGACGATTTGGCATATACTGTGACTTCCCAGAAAAATAAAAAAAGCATCGTCATGATGCGAATAACCTGTTTAGGCATTACCTAATATTCTCCCTATTGCCTGTTATGTCTTTTTTAGATGGTGCGCCATGGGTAACAAATAACGCTGTACCTCGTGTTTCATGCGAACCCAAAATGATTGATCGACCTGCCTGAATGCCCTTTGAGTATATGCATCGGCAATTTCACCATTTTTTCCTTGTGCTCCCAGCCATTGCTGCATTAATTTACTTTCTGCTTTTTGCTGAGCTTCTTCACTAAAATCGATCTGCTGGTTTTCCCTGTCATAACAAGCCTCAAGCCATGCCCAACCGCTTCGGCAAAATAAGGGTAAAGGTTCTGTCATCCCCTGAAAATAACCAGCAACCAGATGATTCAGATAATTTCTGGCCTCGTTAACTGATAATGGTGAAAAACGCCATGCACTGTTTTCTCTTCCGTATATGCGGCTTTCGCCGTCTCCTCCAGAAAGACAATAGGCAAGGTGTTCAATCCATAGTTGGATACCATCATTGGCAGTTAAGTTCGCCGGACGCCAACATAAAATTCCATCCGGTTGAACTTTATTCACTTTTCCGGTCAACGTGACAGTATCCAACTCATAGCATAGCTCAATAACAGAACTCTCCACTCTCTCTTCACGGATCTTATCTGCCAGTAACTGCATCGCCTCCAACTGATTAAGCCAGTAAACCTCCCCGAACGCGCCATGTGGCAGCCCGCCAGATGCCCGCAAGTGGTAAAACAGCGATTCGGGCTGCTCCTGCTCAATCAGGATATTCAGCAGTAATTGGTTGAATTGATAACGTTGCAGGTGATCTAATACAAAAGGCTCTTCTTCAGGCAGTTCCGTTTCTTCAATAATAAAATGGACTTTCAGTGTTTGCTGAAAGAATGCCCTGACAGGATGGCGATAGAACCGCACCAGCTCATCCAGTGACACTTCTTTTATTTCGCTGGTGTCCCAATCTAATGGCTGACCAAAATAAACCGGGGAAACTCCCTGCAAACTGGCCGCCGGCAGCCATTCAGCCGCATAACTTTGTTGTTCATGTTCAGGCTGAAAATTTTCTATCGCAAAAGGGACACGGGTATGCTGGAGCAATAAATGACTTCTGAGCCTTTTTGCGCTGTCATCAACGTTCAGCATCTCATCTTCCGGCAAGCGGCAACTCTGACAAATATAATCCAGCAGTTCATTCACCAATACGGAGGGGTTACACTCTTTATCATCGCGGATTGATTTACCGATGTAGCTGACATAAAGACATTCCTCTGCTGAGATCAAGGCTTCCAGAAACAGATAGCGGTCATCATCACGCCGTTTCCGATCACCTCTCTGGCTTTTTTCTGCCATGAGATCGAAACCAAGCGGCGGAATAGTTCGCGGATAAACCCCATCATTCATTCCCAGCAGACAAACAACTTTAAAAGGAACAGAACGCATTGGCATCAGGGTACAGAAATTCAGTGAACCCGCCAGAAAACGCTGGCTTATCTTTTCATCATCAAAACGCAGGGCCAGTTCATCACGCAGCAATACCAACGGTATTTTTTGGTCATAATGTGCATACAAGCCATTTTCTACCACTTTCTGCCATTGCTGGGTAATTAATGCCAATACCAGCTCTGTTTCATCATCCGCGATAAAAAAGGTTTCCAGCAATTGCGGACAAATAGCGAGCCAGTCCGCCAGAGGCTGTTCTTCACTCAGGATTTTGCGCCAGCGGTTTAGCTCCATCAGAAATTCAGCCAGTTGCCCGGCCAGCTCTGCCGCCAATCCACTGGATTCATCATAAGGTAAAACATCATTCCACGGCCCTGCATGGCTATCCATCGCATAACCCAATAGCATACGGGTCAGGCCGAAATGCCAGGTATTCTGCCCTGTAGCTGGCAAAGACAGCGCTTCAATGTTGTCATCGTCCAACCCCCAACAGATCCCGGATTCTTTTACCCAACGGCGTAATAAACGCAGCCCTTCTTCCTGAATTGAAAATTTACCCGCCAGTGCAGGGACTTCTAATAGTGCTAATACCTGCTCTGCGGTAAAGCGGCTTTGAGGTAAATCCAGCAGAGTAATGAAAGCCTGTAATACCGGATGCGCCTGACGGGCTTTACGGTCTGAAATGGCAAAAGGGATATAACGTTCACTCGGGGCATTACCGAATACAGCCTGAATATAAGGCGTATAACTGTCGATATCCGCCATCATCACAATAATATCCCGTGGCGTCAGAGCGGAATTTTCATCTAACAGGCGCAGGATATAATCCTGCAAAACTTCGACTTCTCTTTGTGGGCTATGGCATGAGTGAAAAGACACGGAGCGATCTTTCCGATCAATCGGGCGCTTTTTCAGGCTATTGTTGAATGTATTGTCTGTGGAACCAATCTGGGCATGATCTTCAAGGTCCAGAATATCACGCTGGATCTGATGTAAAAGGCAGCCCGGTTCCTGTTCAACAAAGCCATGAATATCAGCATCTGGCTCCAACTGTGACAGCAGATAAAGATTATCTCGGCCCAGTTTTCCCCATGATGCCAGTAACGGATTACTCAGTTCCTGTTCACCTTCTTCATTGAAAAGAGAAGAGGCATTATCCGGATCCCGGAACCGCTCCAGGTTTTTCTGAGTGCGGTAATGTTTAGGTTTACGGCTTTTCAGTCTGGCGAGAAATGTGTAACTCTGAATATCCCCCCAGTAATATTGGCATGGATTGGTAAACATCAGATGAATATCAATCTGTTGCCCCAACGCCTTAATTACCTGCATATAAGTGGGTGGCAGGGAAGATATGCCACAGATAAAAACCCGTGAAGGCAGTTTTTCCCGAGGAAAATTGCCCTCTTCCAGCGTTGAAATAAATCGGCTATATAAATTGGCACGATGCCACATAGGCTGCTGCAATTGAAGGGTATATTCGTTCAGTGCAATCCATAGCCGTTTTTGCCACTCCTGACTGGCACTCAGCCCTTCAACAAGCTGCCCCTTTTCCCAGCTTTCCAGCCATTGCGGACGATAAACCAAATACTGGTCAAACAGGTCAGCTACTCTACCAGCCAATTGGTGAATTTTGCGTTTATCGTTATCCTGATCAAGATAATGCCTGAGTGCTATAAATTCCGGTTCTGTTAACAAATCAGGCAGAAGTGTCATCAGTTTCCATTTCATAGCATCTTTGCTGAATGCACTTTCTTTAGGAACGTCGGGTAATACTACGGTGAACATCTGCCAGATAAACGTTGCCGGCAGTGGAAACTCAATATTTGCCGCAATCCCCAGTTTTTCAGCCAGCTGAATTTGCAGCCACTGTGACATACCGGGGCTTTGAACCAGAATCACTTCTTTGTCAAATGGGTTGGCGAGGGGGTTTTCCCCGATAAATATCGCCATCAACTCCTTCAGAAGATCAAGTTGATTTGAATGATAAACTTTAAACATCAATACTCCCACCTGCACAAAACCAGCGTTCTAATTTACCTGAAGGATTATAGCCTTTTGTCACCTTCACCGTTATCCGGTAGCACCCCGATAATTCAAATTCCTGCTGAAATTCAATTTCCCATCCTTGTTGTGGCGTCATTTCATCCCGTGGAGGTTTGCCTTCTGATGGTTCATATCGTTCCAATTGTTCATGTGCCAGCTTTACTGCCTTGAGTTGCTGCCAATACTGCTGGAAATTTGATGACAGCGCCTGATGGTAACGCATCAAACCTAACAGGGAGATAGCAAACACTACAGATGCCACCATAACCTCCGGCAGGCTTATACCGCTCTGTCGGTTGTTCTTCTGTTTTATCGGGGCTATTTTCATAAACAATTTTCATCAACAAAAAACAGCCTGAGTCACAGGGCAAAAATCCAGCCAGCCACTTTCAATAGGAATAAGTGTATCCCGATTTAAGTATTTCATCCGTTTCATCCACTGATAAAGTTCAAACTGCTCTCCGGCTGAAAACTGCGCTGTTCCCTTGAGCAGAAAAAGATCGCCCTCAAAGTGCCGGAGACAGCTTTTCAGATAAGAGTCAGATTTTTGTAAACAATGCCAATTTTCCAGTTCCTGCGACTCAAGCGGCCATAACTGGACTTTTCCCCACGCCAGAGATGATTCAGCCTGTTGAAAAGCATTCAGATATCGTTGTTCATCGAACATCATTAACATGGCGTTTTCCTGTTGATAATGAAGTGCTTTCAGCGTCATCAAACTTAATGTCAGCATCATAAGGATAGAGACCAATAAGGCGTTTCCGTTTTGCTTCTCGTATCTTGAATGCCAGTATTGATTCACCGAATTATTTCCTGATATTACGCAACCGGATTGTGGTGCGGTGATGGTGAATAATAGAGGGCGATTTCACCCAGCTGGCTTTGATCGATAACGTGATAAATATTACCCCATGTGGTGACCGCGATTGTTCAAGATGAAACTTATCAATATGCACTTCTTTGGGATCAAAAAGCCGCTCCCAGCCATTGTCCTGACAGTTTGCCGCTCCCCTTTTCCATTCGAGAATGCGATTATTTAACCGATAACCGAAGAATTCAGAAGCGGTATGTTCAGGCTCTTCCCAGCGATTATTGAAATTAAGATCAAAAGCGGTAATAAAGCAGGAGTTTGTGGGTTCAGCCTGTTTATTTTGGATCACCAACGGTTCCCCTTTACATTGCTTTTTGTTCAGACAATAACCCGCTCGCCGGAGATCTTTTTCCATCATATGTGCCACTCGGTTGATCAGATAATGAAGGCGATACTGACGATAAAGATCGAGTATCTGGCTCGATAAAACCGGATAGGTTTTTGCCATCGCAATAAAAATGACACTGCCAATCAACATAGCGACTAACACTTCTAACAAGGAAAAACCGGATTGTTTTTGCCTGTAATAGCCAATAACCCCACTCATCAGTTTTTTATTCCTTCACAATCCGGTAATTGACTCAGATTATTACTGCATGTCCTGATCCTGCCCCGCCCTGAGATAACAATACTTATTTCTCCGGCAGCATTTGCCAGCGCGAAACTGGCTGGCATTGCCGTATTCCTGATACCATAAAAATCAATGCGTTGACTGGTTGCTGACGCCAGAAACACATCATCATGGGGGGAACTAACCCGTTCGCCCTCACCTTCATGGCAATCACTGCTTTTAGTGACTGATGAAACCAAACACCAGGGCGGCCCAGCCACCAGCCATAGTGTTCTTTCCTGACTCAGATAATTAGCCAGAGCCTGCTGCCTTTCCATAAACGACAACACATTCTGCACTGCCGATTGTAAGTGCTGGCTGTTCTGATAATTTCTCCAGCTATACAGCCCCCAGAGCAGACTCATAGAAACTAAAACCATTGTTACCAGCAGTTCTAGCAGTGTGAATCCATTTTGTTTATCACTCATCAGTATTCAGCCTATGCAGCAATTCATTCCGACAGGCAAAATATCTTCAATCCGAAAGGGAATAACAGCGTCAGTTTCTATTTATGCGAGGAGATTTGAGGAAAGAAATCAGTATATTGCGGGGTTACATTTTATTTGCGAACCAGCTCGGTAATATAATCCAGATTCATTGGATACCTAATTTTTCCATCCCCGGTTCGGGGATGGAAAAAAGATAGGCAATGATTTTTACTGACTGAGTTAAATCAGCATTAGATTGCAACCGGTGCTTTAATGCCGGGATGTGGATCGTAGCCTTCGATTTCAAAGTCTTCGAATCGGTAATCGAACAAAGATTCAGGTTTGCGTTTGATAACCAGTTTCGGCAATGCGCGCGGTTCGCGGCTCAGTTGGAGCTTTGTTTGTTCCATATGGTTGTTATAAAGGTGAGTATCACCACCCGTCCAAACAAAATCACCCACTTCCAGATCACACTGCTGAGCCATCATATGGACCAACAACGCGTAGCTGGCGATGTTGAAGGGTAGCCCCAAGAAAACATCACAGGAGCGCTGGTAAAGCTGGCAGGACAGTTTGCCATCCGCCACATAAAACTGGAAGAAAGCATGGCATGGTGCCAGCGCCATTTTATCCAGCTCGCCGACATTCCAGGCTGAAACGATGATCCGACGCGAGTCCGGGTCACTTTTCAGCTGTTCGATAACGTTGGTCAGCTGATCAATCTGGCGGCCATCCGGTGCGCCCCATGAACGCCACTGTTTACCATAAACCGGCCCTAAATCACCGTTTTCATCAGCCCATTCGTCCCAGATACTGACGCCATTATCATGCAGGTATTTGATGTTAGTATCACCATTCAGAAACCATAATAGTTCATGAATGATGGAACGAAGATGGCAACGCTTGGTTGTCACCAGCGGAAAACCTTCCTGCAAATTGAAACGCATCTGATGACCAAAGATCGAAAGTGTTCCTGTGCCTGTGCGGTCATCTTTTGCTGTGCCTTCTTCCAGCACTTTTTTCATTAAATCCAGATACTGTTTCATTTTGCCTCTTGTACCTTGTCTTTCTGCGTATTTTTTCGCGTGTTTTTTCGCGTATTGTTACCGGTATTATTGCTGCTGGGACGTTTATAAGCCCATATCATCAGCAATATTCCGGCTAAAATCATTGGTATTGAAAGGATCTGCCCCATGCTGATCCCATCAAATAATCCGAGCTGGGCATCAGGCTGACGGAAAAACTCAACGATAATGCGGAATGCACCGTAGCCGATCAGGAATAATCCTGAAACGCTTCCCATCGGGCGTGACTTACGGATAAATAAATTCAGGATGATAAACAGTACGATGCCTTCCAGTACCATTTCATACAGTTGTGAAGGATGACGGGGCAGGACACCATATTTTTCCAGAATAGGCCATAAAGAAGGGTCTTTCGTTGCCAGTGCGATGTCTTCACTTTGGGAACCGGGGAATAACATTGCCCACGGTGTATCAAGCGTGACACGCCCCCACAATTCGCCATTGATAAAGTTACCAATGCGCCCCATACCTAAGCCAAAAGGCACCAGTGGTGCGACAAAATCCGCAGTTTGCAGGAAGTGACGTTTCGTCCTGCGGGAGAACCACCACATAGCACAAATAACGCCGATCAACCCACCGTGGAAAGACATCCCGCCATCCCAGACCTTAAACAGATACAGCGGGTTCTCCATGAATACCGGGAGATTATAGAACAGAACATAACCGAGACGTCCGCCGAGGAATACTCCGACAAACCCCGCATACAGCAGGTTTTCTACTTCGTTCTTCTGCCAGCCACTATTTGGTTTTGCTGCACGACGATTTGCCAGCCACATGGCAAAGACAAAGCCAACCAAATACATAAAACCGTACCAGTGAAGCGATACCGGCCCGATTGAGAATATGACAGGATCAATATTAGGAAATGCCAGATAGCTAGTGCTCATCGTTCCCCACTAAAAAATAATGTTGTGTTAATGCCCTAAGGCAGATCATTGTAAATAACAGATCACCGTAAATAACCGGTCATCTTAAATAACAATGGTAAATAATAGCATGGGCGGTTAAATGCCACCACGCACCAGCCCACCAAGGCCGTGGGTTTCCATAAAAGCAGAGCAAATTTCTCTCACCTGCTGGGTCGTTTCTGCTTTCAGGATTTCTTGGATAAAATAACCCAGTTCTGCGGAATCTAAATGATGTAATAGGTATTTAATTCGTGGAATACTCCGCCCGCTCATGCTCAGGCAACGATAGCCAAGACCAACTAATATCAGCACTCCCATCGGTAAACCCGCCATTTCACCACAAACACTAACGGGTAAACCAATGTGCTGACTTTCATCAACAATCTGTTTTAGGGCCTTAATCACTGCCGGATGAAGATTGTCATACAAAGAGGCAACATGGGTATTATTGCGATCCACCGCCAGTAAATACTGGGTTAAATCGTTGGTGCCGATAGAGATAAAATCAACGCGTTTCTTTAGTTGCGGTAACAGCAGGATCAGAGAAGGCACTTCTACCATGACACCAATTTGTGGCATCGCAATGGCTGTGCCAGCAGATTGTTCAACTTCTGACTTTGCCCTGTTGATCAGTTTTTTGGTTTCATCAATCTCTTCGATACAGCTTACCATCGGCAACAATATTTTCAGATTTCCGGTCGATATATTCGCTTTCAACATCGCCCTGAGCTGGATAAGAAATATTTCCGGCTGATCCAGCGTTATACGGATCCCCCGCCAGCCAAGGCAAGGGTTTTCTTCATGAATAGGCATATACGGAAGATGTTTGTCAGCGCCAATATCCAGTGTTCTCAAGACAACTGATTTGTCAGGGAAAAGTGTCAACATTTCCTGATAGCGGTTTCTCTGCTCATCTTCTGATGGAAAACCGCTGTGCAGCATAAAAGGGATCTCGGTACGATACAGGCCGACCCCATCAATACTATCGCCTATTTGTTGCTCATATTTCAGGCTCAGCCCTGCATTAAGCTGAACCAGTACCCTCTCTCCACTTTTAAGCCGGGCTTTTTGTTGCAACCCTCCTTCCGCCAGTTTACTGAGAACCTGCTCTTCTTCGATAATCTGGCGATATTCCTCAACAACCCGTGGTTCTGGATCAATGAAAAACTCTCCCTGATAGCCATCCAGAATCAACATTCGGTTATGCAGCAATTCAGGATGAATATCAGCGCCCATAATCGCAGGGATCCCCATTGCCCTGACTAAAATTGCAGAATGTGAATGAGTCGCTCCATCACGCACAATAACACCCGCCAATTTATCCTGCGGAATTTCAGCCAGTAAGTTAGCACTGAGTTCATCTGCCACCAGAATAAAGCGCTCCGGCCACTGACTATTACCGGTAAAATCATCGTCCAGATGAAAGAGTAACCGCTGCCCGAGCGCCCGCAAATCAGAAGCCCTTTCCCGCATATAGGCATCCTGAAGGTGGGCAAATTGTTCCGCGTATTTCTCCACAACACTTTTTACCGCCCACTCTGCGATAAAACCGTTATCAACCGAGTGAAACAGATCCTGTTTAAGTTTCGGATCATTCAGTAAGTGGGAATAGAGGTCAAAAATAGCGGCACTTTCTTTCTGCGAGCTGGCGGTAAAGCGTTTACTTATCCGGCGACATTCTGCTGTTGCCTGCTCAAGCGCACGGGTCAGGCGGGAACGTTCGGCCTGATAATCAAGTGCTAACGCTTCAGATATCTGCTCAAGTGAGGGTTGGGAACAGTCCTGCCAACCCTGAGCCATCGCAATTCCCTGAGAGACCGCCAGTGCTTTGATGTGGGTCTGACAATACTGACTTGATAATCCACGAACCTGTGCCTGAGCAAGGATCGCAGCCAATTGCATGGCGAGAGTCACCATAAAAGACTCTTCACTTTCATCAAACGATCGCCGCTCATTTTGCTGAACGACCAGAATCCCCTGCAATTGGCGGCGGTAGATAATCGGAGCACCTAAAAAGGCCCGGAGATTTTCTTCTTTTACCTGAGGAATATATTTGAAGCTGGGGTGATCACGTACATCGGCAAGGTTGATTAACTCTGACAAGCGCCCGACCTCCCCCACAACACCTTCGTCAAAGGAGAGGCTGACCGTGCGCTTTCCCGGCTTCTTCAACCCCCGGGTTGCCATCAGGTAATAACGCTGGCGCTGGTGATCTGCCAGATAGATAGAACAAACATCCGTATTCATTGCTAAGCAGGTTTCATTAACTAACAGCTCAAGCGCTTCCGACAAATCCGTTGCAATAGCAACCTTTTCAACAATTTCCCGTAAGCGCATGAGCATAACAATTACCTAACTTCTTCTACGGCGATAATAGGCTGAGTAGGGTTGTGGCGATGATTCCTGTACCGGCATCACGATGGAGGAAAATTCTTTCATCACACGGCGATACACATCCCGTTTAAAGGAAACAACCTGCCTGACAGGGTACCAATAGCTCACCCACCGCCAACCATCAAATTCTGGTGTACTACTGCGCTGCACATTAATTTCTTTTTCACTGCAAAGCAGCTGCAATAAAAACCAGCGTTGCTTTTGCCCGATACAAACGGGCTTTGTATCCCAACGCACCAAACGTTTGGGTAATTTGTAACGCAACCAGCTACGGGTGGAGGCTAAAACCCGTACATCTTTGCGACTTAAACCAACTTCTTCGAACAACTCACGATACATCGCTTGCTCTGGCGATTCTCCCGGATTGATACCTCCTTGGGGGAACTGCCATGAATGCTGTCCATAACGGCGGGCCCACAGAACCTGCCCCTGACGATTACAAATTACAATTCCTACATTCGGGCGGTAGCCATCATCATCGATCACCAGACTACCTCTCGATAAAACGAATTTGAAAAGATAGCTAATTGTTTCACACTCCCCTCAAGCGGTAAACCTCTATACCCAATGGATTTAGAATTACATCTCAGCGGCAAGGAAAGGCCCCTTTGGAATGGGGTTCCCCGCCTATTGATAAAACGATAGCAGAAATGTGAACACGACCAATAAGTCAGAAAAAATAACCAGAAAGGCGACAGATATATTAATGAGGCTTTGCAGTCACTGCTTTAGTCTCTACAATACAGTCATCTCAACGGGGTGCGATTGTTGTCAGACAACATCGCTGAGAGCAAACCCGTAGAACCTGATCCGGTTGGTACCGGCGTAGGGATTTGAGCCACTACCCAATTGATATATCGCAGTCATTTTATCAGACACTTTCTCAAATCCTTTACCAACCTGCCAGTCACTTACTTAAGTGTGAGTGCTAATAACGATTGTTAATAACCACTATTAATAATTACTATTGATAACGACAGGAGAGCAAAGTGTTGAAGCGTTTATTTTCCCGGTTTATCACAATCGGTGTATTATCGGTTTTTGCCTGTGCCTTTGCTCAGGCAGCACAGGCTAAGCCTACACTGACCGTTTATACTTATGATTCGTTTGCCTCTGAGTGGGGAGCAGGCCCGGCCATTAAAAAAGCGTTTGAATCCGAGTGTGACTGTGAATTAAAACTCGTTGCGTTGGAGGATGGTGTTTCTTTACTGAACCGTATAAGAATGGAAGGTAAAAAAACCCAAGCGGATATCGTGCTGGGTTTAGATAATAACCTGATTCAGTCGGCTCAACAGACGGGGTTATTCACCCCTGTCAGCATTGATACCACAAAATTAAAACTGCCTTTCACATGGAATAACAAGACTTTTATTCCTTACGATTACGGTTATTTTGCTTTTATTTACAATAAAAACACCTTGCCAAATCCCCCAAAAAGCATGGCTGAACTCATTAACAGCCAGCAGAACTGGAAGATTATTTATCAGGATCCGCGCACCAGTACGCCCGGCTTAGGTTTTTTACTCTGGATACAGGAACTCTATGGCGATAAAGCTGCACAAGAGTGGCAGAATATTGCCAAAAAAACGCTGACGGTGACTAAAGGCTGGAGTGAGGCATACGGGTTATTCCTGAAAGGAGAAGGCGATATGGTGCTCAGCTATACCACCTCACCGGGCTATCACATCATGTCCGAGAAAAAGGATAATTACGCCGCAGCCATATTCGATGAGGGCCATTATTTGCAGGTTGAAGTTGCTGCACAACTGGCATCAAGCAAGCAGCCTGAACTGGCCCGGAAATTCATGCAATTCATGCTCTCCCCCGTATTCCAGCAAGTCCTTCCGAACACGCAGTGGATGTATCCTGTTACTGATATTCCTCTGCCGGAAGTGTTCAAACAACTGCCTGTGCCAGAGAAATCTCTGCAATTTAACGCAGATGAAGTAGCAAAACACCGCACACAATGGATCCGTACATGGCAAAGTGCTGTAAGCCGTTAATCGCGGGTTGGTTATTGCCGGGGGTGATTGCCTCCGGCCTGTTGATCCTCATTGCGCTTTCCGCTTTTGGCGCTCTGTGGTTTTATGCGCCTGAAAATCACTGGCAGGTATTTCTGAATGACAGCTATTTGTGGCATGTGATTCGTTTTACTTTCTGGCAAGCATTTTTATCCGCCTTATTCTCGGTGATACCCGCCATATTTCTGGCCAGAGCGCTCTACCGCCGCCGCTTTCCGGGCAGAACGTTTTTCTTGCGCCTGTGCGCTATGACACTGGTGCTGCCGGTTTTAGTCGCTTTGTTTGGCATACTGACTGTTTACGGACGCGTTGGCTGGCTGGCCAATCTTTGCCAGTGGATAGGGATTGAATACCATTTCACGCCTTACGGTCTTCAGGGTATTTTACTGGCTCATATTTTCTTCAATATGCCGATGGCGACGCGCTTATTACTCCAGTCACTGGAAAATATTGCCATAGAACAACGGCAGCTTGCCGCTCAGCTTGGTATGAATGAGTGGCAACACTTTCGCTTTGTCGAATGGCCTTACCTGCGCCGCCAGATTTTGCCGACAGGCGCTCTGATTTTCATGCTGTGCTTTGCCAGCTTTGCCACTGTACTGACATTAGGCGGCGGCCCTTCTGCAACAACCATTGAGCTCTCTATTTATCAGGCTATCAAGTATGACTACGATCTGGGTCAGGCCGCCCTGCTGGCACTTATCCAGCTCTTTTGCTGTCTTGGTCTGGTGTTACTGAGCCAAAAGCTTAAAGGCATACTTTCGGTCGGTTATGGGCATCAGCAACAATGGCGCAACCCACAGGATTCCTGGCTGAAAAAGCTATGTGACGGATTGCTTATCGCTATCGCATTACTGCTTTTGCTCCCGCCGTTACTGGCAGTCATCATGGATGGGCTGAACAGCGCGGTATTGGATGTTCTCAGTAAACCCGAATTATGGCAGGCGTTCACAACCTCCATTGTTATCGCACTGGGAGCAGGCTTATTATGCATCTTCCTGACAATGATGCTGTTATGGAGCAGCCGCGAATTATACCTGCGCCATTTATCGCGCTGGGGACAGGCTCTGGAAAGCAGTGGTTTGTTGATTCTGGCGATGCCGGGTATTGTGCTTGCGACTGGCTTTTTCATTTTACTGAATAATACCATCGGGTTACCCGATTCTCCTTACGGGCTGGTTATCCTGACCAATGCCTTAATAGCCATTCCCTATGCGTTGAAAGTACTGGATAACCCAATGCGCGATCTGGCTGTGCGCTACAATCCGTTGTGCCACTCCCTGAATATTAAGGGATTCAATCGTCTGCGCTGGATCGAGCTTAAAGCCCTGAAAATCCCGCTGGCACAGGCTCTGGCTTTTGCCTGTGTGCTGTCAGTCGGGGATTTTGGCATTGTGGCGTTATTTGGTGACGAAAATTTCCGTACCCTGCCTTTCTATCTCTACCAGCAAATCGGGGCATACCGCAGTCAGGATGGAGCAGTCACTGCTTTCCTGCTTTTGCTCCTCTGTTTTATTTTGTTCAGTGTGCTTGAACGCTTACCGGGCCGACGCCATGATTAAACTTGAAGATGTGACTTATACCTATGAACAAATTGCCATGCATTTCAACGTCAGTATTGAGGCGGGCGAGCGCATTGCTATCCTCGGCCCGAGTGGGGCGGGTAAAAGTACATTATTAAGTTTAATCGCGGGGTTTCAGTTCGCAGAATGTGGTGATATCCGGTTGAATGAGGAAAATCATACCCATTCAGCCCCTTCCAATCGCCCGGTATCCATGCTGTTTCAGGAAAATAATCTGTTTTCCCATTTAACCATTGAGCAAAATATCGGTTTGGGTTTACACCCCGGCTTGAAATTAAATGCTCAACAACAGCAGACACTGCAACAAATCTCATCACAGGTATCACTGACGGAATACCTGAACCGCCTACCTGCCCAGCTTTCCGGCGGGCAACGCCAACGGGCGGCATTGGCCCGTTGTTTAGTGCGTCAACAGCCCATCTTATTGCTGGATGAACCTTTTTCAGCGCTCGATCCTGCATTACGCAATGAGATGTTGGAATTGCTGGATCAGGTATGCCGCGAGCGGAAACTCACTTTACTGATGGTATCTCATAATCTTGATGATGCCGCTAAAATTGCCCCGCGTTCTCTGCTGATTGTGGCGGGTAAAGTTTATTATGATGGCGCTACGGAGAAACTGGTGAAAGGAGAAGTGCCTGAGGCTGGGATTTTGGGGATAGGAAAGTTGTGAGTGAAAAGCTAAGGCCATGCTCCCAATGATGAGATATCACTAAAGTTGATGTGGTTTGTCATTACTGTCATAAAACAGACAAGGTTAAAGGCCATTGTAAAGGACAGAACAGGTCATCCCCGAGAACAATGTCAATTAGGCTTCTTTGCTTAGAAGCCTGAAATATTTCATTATAAAACCTAAATTTTATTTTTATACCACCACAAAAAATATTTCATACCATTTTCATTATGTCATCTCCCTTGATTTATTTAAGCAAGAAATTAGTTTATCAATATCTGCTTTAGTTGTTCTGAAACTGGTTATACAAGCGCGCAATGTTTTCACACCTGCGTAATGGGTCATTGAGAGCCAATGACTATTCTCTTTCAACACCGCCGCCAATATATTTTCTGTCATATGACCATCAGAATCGATAAAACATGCAATAGGTAAATCTGAAGGATTGATAACTTCCCATCTATTTTCAATTAGTCTCTGTTTTAAATATATTCCCAGATCAATCTGTTGCTCAATCATATTTCTGAAACCGGTATGCCCTAGGATAGCCATAGGAATGAATAATTTTAGACCATTAAATTTTCGCGACCATTGGACAGAGCAGGCATAAGGATCAAGATTATCTTCATATTTATCTGGCATATAATTTGTTGAAACAGCAAAAGATTGACTAAGAATGCCGGGACAAGAAGAAATAAACATACCTGTACCCATTGGTGCCGCCAGCCATTTATGGGCATCTAATGTTATTGAATCGCTATGCTCTATACCTTTTAAAAGATATTTATATGTATCACTGAGCAATATTGCTCCGGCCCATGCAGCATCAACATGATAATATAAATCATACTCTTTACAGATATCAGCAATATCATCAAGTGGATCAATAATCCCTGCATTTGTAGTCCCAGCCGTTGCAGAGACAAAAAAAGGTTTTTTTCCACTGACTTTATCTTTTTCAATAGCTTCCCTTAATTTTTTGACATCAAATTTCCCATTTTTATCTACCATAATCAGCCGTACAGCGCTTTTTCCTAGACCTGACTGTACTGCAATTTTAAGCCATGCCAGATGGCTGTCACTCGAAACATAAAACACAGGATTACCCTTTATTTTTGATAATCCTGTGTTTGTGTAATCAGGAAATTTCTTAACTAATGCACATATAAGCGCTGTAAAATTAGCTTCTGATCCACCATAGGTAAAAATACCATTTGTTTCTTCACTACGGTAACCTGCAGTAATACCAAAATAATTAATAATTTTATTTTCAATCTCAACGCAAGCCGGAGCATGACTCCAAGCTGCCATTTGTGGATTATATATTGATGTTATAAATTCAGCGATACCTCCCCAAAAAGAAGATGTTGGGTTAAATAATCCAAAATAATTTGGACTTGTAACATGCACAATACCATTATTTAGTAAATCAAAGACATCATTCAATACATCTTGGGGATGATTATCTTTATTAAAATCATATTTTGATATGATTTTAATAATATCATGCTTAGATAAAATTGGACTCACCTGAGCATAATCTAAATTGGAAATGCGCTCATTGATTGATTCATTTACATAACTGATTATTTCCTCTCGTAAATCAACATTAGGAAAAAAAGAATCTTCAACACTATTTTTTATAAAACCATTTATTTTATTGCTCTCATTCATATTCTTCTGCTTATTGATATTAAATAATGATCAGGGATAGGATTATTCTCTATTGACTGATGAATTTGATCAGCACTCAGAACTACGGCAGAAAACAACTGTGTATTACTAATCCCATGTGTACGTTCTGATAAGCCATTAACATAAATGAAAATCTTTAACTTACCAGAAATTGTTAAATACAATTAAGTAGTGCCGGGATTTCAGAATGGTAATAGTGCATTTTAATAAAACAAAAAACCATTACTTATATAGAATAACTGCCAGGAGAAAATAAATTGGTTATGGAGCTCACAAAAACGCCTTACTATAAAAACGACCCAATATTATTTTAGATAACTTAATAACATTTTTATGAGTTATAGCCCCATTATAATAAACATTATTTTTTCGAAAAAGGTTTTATAAACGATATTATGCTTTTCTCTACAGTCACTCATATTTTTCCTTAGGATCCCGAAACGCTTCATTATAAAGTCTACGTTTTATTTTTATACCATCACAAAAAATATTTGATATCACTATCAGAATATCATCTCATTTTATTTAAATAATGAATTAACTTAAGTCAATCAATTAAATTATACACAATCATCAACAGATTTAATCTGTGACCATACTTTTCTATCACAAAGAGTATCTAAAGAAAAGTTCACCTCTGGCAGTAAGGGATCAAAAAAATGCCTCGTAGTTTTATAAGGAAGAATTTTTTTATCCTCTATCTCGCGTGTGATATTATTAATGCAATAGGGTTTATTATCCTTCCAATCATATACCTTTACTCTGTGATCACTATATTTTAACCTTACTACAGGTATAAATAATAATCCAAGTCCGTACGCAACATTTAACCTATGGTTTCCATCCATCACCCAGTTTGATTTATATTCAATAGGAATAATACTTTTCCATATTCCCTCTAAGCTAATCTTTCTTTGTAATTTTTCAACCATGATGGCATCTACTTCTTCAGATTGAACTAAATTTTTAACAAGTTCAAAGCCAATATGATACGATTTTCCTGACACTATTCGTTGTTTCATTTTGTTTCATTCCACGCTGATGGAAATCAATTTTTATTGAAATACTGCTTATATTTCTGAAATGAAGAGTTTTCAATTTCAAGTCACTTTCTCTTACAGTCACAAGCAATCATGTATACAAGTGATATTTCTTCATAATTGGAAGCTGGTTTTACTATCTCAGAAGTCATTTTGTAACCGCTTGTACTTAAACAAGCGGTATCAGACATTAAAAAGCCATCTTTAATGGTGAGATTAACAGCTCTCCAGACATCACACCGGAAAGGGCTGACGGAATCAGAAAAAGCGAAGAACAACCCGTTTAATCAGTTTCGATTAATTCCTACTCACTAATTCCGACTGTATGAGTCCGGGAAAAAGTCATCAATGCATACTTTATCATCGGGACTGAGTGTGTCCAGCAACTGCTTCGCTACTGCCAGATCGAGGATCCCCATGCCAAACGGCGAAAATATACGCGGTTGTTTATTATCAGGAACAATGCGCTGTTCGATTAAATCAGCGATCCCTCCCGCCATAAAATCGTGATGGCCTACCTGCTGGCTGGCAAGGTGGGGGGAAGTCTGCGCCTTCAGGCAATGACTGACATCATCCGCGATATTCTGCCCAGCTAAAATTATTTCCGGAGCCAGATCACGCAACGACATATGCAGCACAGTCGGAGCATGGCTAAACCAAGCGGGTGAAGTAATATAGGGCTGAGTTGCTGAAGTGGCAATCAGCACCATATCTGATTCACGGATGGTGGATTCCAGCGATGTACTGTAGCTGGTACCAACCCAACCAGCAGACTTATCACGAAATATTTGGATGCGGGTTTCACTGAGATCACACATGCAAAGTTTATCGATTTCCCATCCCAACTTTACTAGTAGCCCCAAAGTATTATGCGCAATAGGCCCACAGCCTATGACACCAAGCCGTTTAATCTTTTTAGGTGTCGGATGCAAATAACTGGCGCCGAGTACTGCTGAAGCGGCGGTACGAGCCGCACTGATCAGACTGCCCTCAAGGCAAGCACGCGGATAACCAGTGTGCCTATCATTGATAATCAGCACTGCCGAAGCCCGATCCAATCCCTTATCAATATTTTCTGGAAAGCTGGATATCCACTTAATACCCGTAATCGCATCATCACTTTCAATGGAAGCAGGTAAAGCGATAATCCTCTGTCGTGGGTGATTTGGAAAACGCAGGAAGTAGCTGTCCGGATTGACAGTCTTACCGTGAGCGTGTTGCAGGTAAGCCTGTTTGACTGACTTCACTAGCATGTCAGGATTCGCATCCAGCCAAGGGGCGATTTGCGCGGCACCAATTACCGTAAAAGAAGGTGTTGTATTTGCCATAATTACCTTTTATTCATGTGTTATTTAACGCGTCTTATACAACTTCAGCTTTCGGCAGCAGAGTAGGAAAGTGAGTTTTGACCCAACTGGGGTTATAAATGGTGTCGATATAACGATCTCCCATATCTGGTGAGATAGCCACTATGCATGATCCTACAGGGAGAGTAGCAGCATACAGCTCAACCCCAGCCAGTACCGTGCCTGACGATCCCCCTAACAATAGGCCACGTTGAGCTAACCGATGACACATTGCCACGGTATCAATTTCTGGGATCATCAGTAATTCATCAAAACTTGAGTGGGCCCGGATAGCAGGAGGATTACTGGTACCAAGACCGGGAATAAGACGTTTTCCGGCTGGATGGCCAAAAGTGACAGAACCTTGACTGTCCACTGCAATTATACGGACAGAAGGTGCATGTTCCCGTAGGTAGCGTGATACCCCGCCTAATGTGCCAGTTGTACCAGCACCAATAAAGACATAATCTGGCGTGGGAAAAGCGTTCAGAATCTCTGGTCCAGTTGAGAGATAATGAGCCCTAACATTTTCCTCGTTTTCATATTGGTTAACCCAAAGCAACTGTTCATCCTGTGCAAGCATTGATTTGATCAGGTTGATACGAGTAGCAAGAAAACCGCCATTTTCATCCCGTGTCTGCACAACTATTAATTCTGCGCCGTAGGCCTCAATGATGCGCGCGGTCTGTGGTGAAATGTTAGGGTCGCTGACACACGTAAATTTGTAGCCTTTAGCAGCACAAATCATTGATAATGCTAAACCAAGATTTCCTGATGAACTTTCAATAACTCGCATGCCTGGCAATAATCTTCCCTCAAGTTCCAGTTGCGTTATCATGTGCAGTGCTGATTTAAATTTTATTGACCCAGTGGCCGAAAACCCTTCAAGTTTCAGGTTTACATTAATTCCATTACCAATATCTATCTTTATAAATGCTTTTGAAAACAGTAAATCATATGGGTTATCAACAATCATTTTTATTATTTCCCACTCACTATTTTTCTACACCCTTACAAGCGTTAGATATGTTGAAAGTAAAATATATAACTCTTATTAAAATAACATTAAACCCAATAAAAAACCCATGCCATATATCATTAAAATAAAACGACAAAACATCAAAATAAATAATATTATTTTTTAACGAAAAACAATATTATTTATCAGGAATGATAATAAAAAACATTATTCTACAACCAATCCATAAAATCACTTTTCCATATTAAAAATCAAAAGTTAAAAATCAAAAATTAAAAGTTGAGATTTTAGTCAACTCGCTTTAGCTGACATATTAATTAACGACGAAATACGTGTAACATTCATTAGTTTTTTCTCATTAATCCGTGGTCAGATACGATACTGTATTGTTAGTCCATCAAGTCATTTACTGTTAAAGTATAATATTACGCTTAATACTCTGGAATAGTAAATCAGGGTTAAAATATCAATAATAAAATATATTCTGAGGTAAATAATAATGTACACATGCATGACTGAAGCATTTTTTCATACCAGCTACCTTGCAGAAAAAATTTCAATGGAAAATCTATTTTGGATAGTGAGAAATACTAGAAAACTCGATCCTAACGCATTGAAAGAGGTGCATTTACAGTTATCAAGAAAATTAACTATCAATAAAAATGATATTTCTTTACTAGAACAAGTATACCAAGGCCTTAGCGAATCAGAAAAATATCTTGCTCTTAAATATGGTGTTCCCAGAAGTACTCCACTTGAAAAGGCCCATGTTATTGATAATGGTCATTTAGATTGTGCTTTTCTCGAACAATGCATCCATTCTCAATTATTATTAGATAATAGTGGTGCTATCGTTTTTCTGGATGTTATTTTGAAGCCTTGCTGGCTCAGCTATTTTCAAGGTAGAATCGTCAATGCACACTCTGCCATTCTGCCTTATGCAAGGGGGATGTACGCCATTGAACAACTTATGACTACCGGATCTCGAGAAAATATAGAAAAAGCAGCCGGAGCTACCATTCATTATGTGGATTCTGGAATTGATACCGGAAAAATCATAACGTTTAAAAAAATAAAATCACTTTGGTCATTACCTTCTATCTGGGCTGTTAAAGGTGAATCTTATTTATTAGCATTTGATCTCATGTCTAGCTACTTAAAAAACAAATCAAATTTCAGTTTTCAGGATGTTATTCCTACCGATGAGAGTCTAGAGAGCCCATTATTTTATAGCAAAAATTTTACTGAAGATGTTAAGCTTCTGGCTGAGAAAAAATTTCATTTATATAAGCTAGGAGAGTAACATGTTTGATATTAACTGGGGGCTTTTCTTGGTTGCAAGCCTTACCATAAACGCAATTCCTGGTGCTGATGTTGTTTATGTAACAGGGAAGTATTATACAAAGGGGAAAAGAAGTGCCGTATTATCAGCTACCGGATTAGCCGTCGGTTATTATTTTTATATATTTATTACATGGTTAGGTATTACCGCTATACTTCTGTCAAACCCATCACTCTTTGGAGTCATTCAATTAATTGGTGCTGTTTATCTAATATGGATGGGCAAGAGTATTATTCAGTCTTCTCCCATAACGACTAAGCAAAACAGCGAACAAAATAGTCATAAAAAAAATACAAAAAACTATGATTTCTTAGGAGGATTTGTTATTAGTGTTCTTAATCCTAAAGTAGGATTATTCTTTGTTTCATTTTTCCCTCAATTTATAACTTCTGGTAGCCCTAGTTATCTAATACTGATTCTCGGTAGTGTGTTTTGTTTAGGCGCAACATTTTTTAACATGTTGTATTGCTTCTTATTTTCCAGAATACAAAAACTTTCCCCCAATAAATCTCATTTGATTCTAGGCGTTATCCCCGGAATTATTCTTATCTTTCTAGGTTGCTTGATGATATATGATACACTTTCAATTTATTATCAATAAATTATTTTTTTAGGTAATACTTCCAAGACAAGATGACGAAAGTCAGTTTTTTAGGAGAACATAAATCTATGGTCTCCCATTTTTGCAATACTCATTTTGATGCATGTTAACCTTCCTTCATATCGCTCTTCTTCTATCCTTTTTTTTCCGCCAGATGATAAAGATACGGTCTCCATATCGGGTTTAGTCTCCAAGGCGCAGATGTAGGACAATTATTTTTCCAAAATTGGATTCTTGCAGCAACATTAGGATGTTGTCTATTTCTGAAAATCCACCTTAACTCTTTTCCAGTTATACTATCTTTAAATGGCCCACTTTTGTTAACGATACTTTCCATTTCGAGACCATCAAGGATGAAATGAACATGCATATCTCTCGTCAGTTGGTTATTTTGGTTATTTAATAGGTCATTACCTATTGTTACCCAAGATAATCCTCCTTTACTTTTTCTTCCCAAGAGCTGAGCAGTGTATTTTTCGCTCTCAGTAACACTACGGTATTTTTCATTTAATCTCAAATGATCAAAATAGTTTTCTTTATATTCCTTATACTTTTCATTTTCTATATATTGCAATTGTTCTTTAGCAAAATTCATTCTATCGATACACTCAGGATTTTTACTATCCTTATGATTTTCAATATAATCATTCATATTCCTTATTTCTGAAGGAATTAAGTAACTGGCAATCGTTATCGGAGGATAACCTTTATTATCGTAATGAATTTTTGCATCTTCAAAAAGTTCAATTTTATTTGAATATCTCTTTATAATTTCCTGGGATAACCCATATATCAAATCGCCTTTCTGAAATTTGTCTCTGAATGGAGGCTCAAATGGCATATATTAACCTCATTTATATCTAACCTGTTTTTAACCAACATACGGTTATCTATTCGCTCCCTTACCGCCGCGATGCATCTTGAAATCTATTATGTATAGAAGAAGTAAATGATGAACACTAAATATCAACAAACTTTAATATCGTTTGTAAAAGAATCTCAATATATGAGAATAAATAATGATATCTATCGACTTCATGATATCAGCTTGCTACAAAAACAACTGTATAAATAACCATGAGATGCTATAATTAAAGCCTATTTCTCACAAAAGAAAGTGTGCCTTACCTTAAAGCTAAAATAGTATGCAGATAAATCACGCTGAACAAGGTTTCATCCTGTCCCGTCACTGGAAAGATACGCCATCCGGTATTGAGTTGGTGTATTGGTTAGCCACGGATAAAGGTAGCCGACGTATTACGATCCTTCATCAGAAAGCTGTCGCCTTTATCCCTCAACGCGATTTACCTGAAGCCGAAAAACGGCTGGTTCAGGAGCGCCATTATGAGCTGAAGACACTCTCTCTGAAAGATTTTAACCGCCAGCCTGTTTCCGCTTTGTATTGTTCACAGTACCACCATCTACAGCATGTTGAAAAGGTTCTCAAGGAACAGAATATTCCCCTGTACGAAACCGATATCCGTCCGCCGGATCGCTTTATGATGGAACGTTTTATTACTGCTCCCGTCTGGTTTAGCCAAAAATCCGACGGGAGTTATCAAATGAAGCCCAATCCTGACTATCGTCCCAGCCTGAAATGGGTTTCTTTGGATATCGAAACCAGTCAGCATGGCGAGCTGTATTCTATCGGGTTGGCAGGTTGCGGAGAGAAAACGGTATTTATGCTGGGATCGGAGAAGGGTGAACAGCAGGAACTGGATTTCAAGCTGGAATATGTTGCCAGTCGCCCACAAATGCTGGAAAAACTGAATGAGTGGCTGGAGGTTTTTGATCCCGATGCCATTATCGGCTGGAGTCTGATTCAATTTGATTTAAGAGTGCTTCAGAAACATGCTGAACGCTATAACATTCCCCTGCGGTTTGGCCGTGGAAAAGGGGTACTGGAATGGCGCGAACATGGTTTTAAACCCGGGCATTTTTTCGCCTCTGCGGCGGGCCGCCTGATCATTGATGGTATTGATGCGCTGAAAACCGCAACATGGAATTTTCCTTCGTTCAGCCTTGAATATGTCGCTCAGGCATTATTGGGGGAAGGAAAAGCGATTGATAGCCCTTATGACCGGATGGATGAAATTAATCGCCGCTTTCAGGAAGATAAACCCGCCCTCGCTCACTACAATTTGCAGGACTGTATTCTGGTCAACCGGATTTTTGAGAAAACCAATCTGATGGCATTTTTGCTGGAACGGGCGGCTGTCACCGGGTTAGCGGTGGATCGTGCCGGAGGCTCAGTGGCTGCATTCACTCATCTTTATCTGCCTCGTATGCACCGCATCGGCTATGTCGCGCCTGTTCAGCCAACGAGTTTTACCGACCACAGTCCCGGTGGTTTTGTGATGGATTCATCCCCCGGTTTGTATGATTCCGTACTGGTATTGGATTATAAGAGCCTTTACCCTTCTATTATCCGTACTTTTCTTATTGATCCGGTCGGCATGGTGGAAGGCCTCGCCCATCCCGATAAAGAACATTCTGTTCCCGGTTTCCGGGAGGCATTTTTTTCCCGCACTCAGCACTGCCTACCTGATATTGTCACTCACATCTGGCATGAACGAGATAAGGCAAAACAGCAACAGAATGCTCCGCTTGCTCAGGCGCTGAAAATTATCATGAATGCCTTTTATGGTGTACTCGGTGCCTCCGGTTGCCATTTTTTTGATCCACGCCTGACCTCATCGATTACCATACGTGGTCACGAAATTATGCATCAGACCCGCAAATTAATTGAATCAAAGGGTTATAAAGTGATTTACGGTGATACTGACTCCACGTTTGTCTGCCTGAAACATCCTCACTCCGAAACAGAAGCCAGCCGGATTGGTCATGCTCTGACGCAGTTCGTCAACCAGTGGTGGAAAGACTATCTCAGCACTGAGCTCAACCTTGAGAGTACACTGGAGCTGGAATTTGAAACGCACTATCGTCGTTTTCTGATGCCGACCGTCAGGGGAGCAGAAGAAGGCAGTAAAAAACGTTATGCCGGGTTGAGCGGCGATAAATTGGTATTTAAAGGGCTGGAGACGGTAAGAAGTGACTGGACTCCGCTGGCACAGGCATTTCAGCAGGAGCTGTATTCCCTCATTTTTTATAAGAAGCCTTATCAGGATTATATACGTAACTATGTCGCCAGTACGCTCGCTGGTGAATTTGATAAACGTCTGGTTTACCGAAAACGGCTGCGACGTAATCTCACTGATTATCAGCGCAATGTTCCTCCCCATGTCAGGGCTGCCCGTCTCGCCGATGAGTACAACAAGCAGAAAAACCGCCCGTTGCAGTATCAGAATGGCGGTTGGATTAGTTACATAATCACGCAATCCGGGCCTGAGCCGCTGGAGAATCTGACCGCTCCACCGGACTATGAACACTATATCAATAAACAGATTATGCCGATTGCAGATGCCATTCTGCCGTTTCTTCAGGATGATTTTACTACCCTGTTGACAGGGCAAATGCACCTTACTTTCGATTAATTGATGTTTTTGCAGGTGACGACTTGCTCAGCTTCAATTAACATAACGCCCCTTTAAAGGGAAATGACTCCCGGAAAGTGTCACAGAGCTAGTGATGAAAACTAGTCATAAAGACGAACCCTATCGATAACCAATGATGATCGATATCCAACAAAAGCAGCCACCCTGCAACCATAAATAACATTATCTAACAGAAAACTGAGCCAAAATTTATGCCATTTACTCTTGGTCAACGCTGGATAAGCGATACAGAAAGCGAACTTGGATTAGGTACAGTCGTGGCGCTTGACACGCGCATGGTGACATTGCTTTTTCCAGCCAGCGGAGAAAACCGCCTCTACTCACGCAATGATTCCCCGATCACCCGAGTTATGTTTAATGCGGGCGATACCGTGACCAGTCACGAAGGCTGGAAACTCAAAGTCGATGAAGTTCAACAAGAGAATGGCCTGCTGAACTACATCGGTACTCGTTTAGATACTGAAGAAGAAAATGTCATCCTGCGGGAAGTACTTCTGGATAGTAAGCTGACATTCAATAAGCCACAGGATCGCTTGTTTGCCGGCCAGATTGATCGCATGGATCGCTTTGCCTTGCGTTTCCGTGCTCGTAAGCATCAGAGTGAACAATTTCGTCTGGCTGAAAGTGGTCTGCGCGGCATTCGTGCCAGTTTGATCCCTCATCAGTTACATATCGCTAATGAAGTCGGTAAGCGCCATGCACCTCGCGTATTACTGGCGGATGAAGTGGGTCTGGGTAAGACCATTGAAGCCGGTATGATTATCCATCAACAATTGATGGCAGGTCGTGCCGAACGCGTGTTGGTTATTGTGCCGGACAGTCTCCAGCATCAGTGGCTGGTGGAAATGCTGCGCCGCTTTAACCTGCGCTTTTCTCTGTTTGATGATGGCCGTTATTCTGAAGCCCAGCATGACAGCGATAATCCATTTGAGACCGAACAGTTAGTTATCTGTTCGCTGGATTTTGTTCGCCGCAATAAACAGCGTTTTGAGCATCTGCTGGAAGCGGGCTGGGATTTGATGGTCGTGGATGAAGCACACCATCTGGCATGGAGTGAAAATGCCCCAAGCCGTGAATATCAGGTTATCGAGCAACTGGCAGAACAAGTTCCGTCTGTTTTGCTGCTGACTGCGACGCCAGAACAGTTGGGGCAAGAAAGCCACTTTGCCCGTCTGCGTCTCCTTGATCCAAATCGTTTCCACGATTATCAGTCTTTCATTGACGAACAGCAGAAATACCGCCCGGTTGCTGATGCAGTAACGTTACTGCTGTCAGGTGAAACACTGAACAATGATCAGCAAAACCTGATTGTTGAGTTGATCAGCGAACAGGATATTGAGCCTTTGCTGAAAGCGGCGAATAGTCATCAGGAAGAAAAGAGTGAGAATGCCCGCCGTGAATTAATTACGATGCTGATGGATCGCCACGGCACCAGCCGACTGCTGTTCCGTAATACCCGTGGTGGTGTAAAAGGTTTCCCTCACCGCGAACTGCATGAAATTAAGCTGCCACTGCCATCCCAGTACCAGACCGCTATCAAGGTGTCTGATATTATGGGGGCGAAAAAATCGGTGGAAGCTCGTGCTAAAGATATGCTCTACCCTGAGCGGATTTATCAGGAGTTTGAGGGCGAAAATGCAACATGGTGGAACTTTGACCCCCGTGTTGAATGGCTGCTTGGCTTCCTGCTGGCGAACCGCGATGAAAAAGTGCTGGTGATCTGTGCCAAAGCAGAGACGGCCCTGCAACTGGAGCAGGTGCTGCGTGAACGCGAAGGGATCCGCAGTGCCGTATTCCATGAAGGGCTTTCTCTGCTGGAACGTGACCGTGCAGCGGCTTACTTCGCTTCCGAAGAAGAAGGTGCGCAGGTACTTCTCTGTTCTGAAATTGGTTCCGAAGGACGCAACTTCCAGTTTGCCAATCAGCTCGTGATGTTCGATCTGCCTTTCAATCCTGATTTGCTGGAACAGCGTATCGGTCGTTTGGATCGTATCGGTCAGAACCGCAACATTACGATCAGTGTGCCTTATCTGGAAAGTACCGCGCAATCTGTCCTGCTGCGCTGGTATCATGAGGGTCTGGATGCATTTGAACATACCTGCCCAACAGGCCGCCCGATTTATGATAAGTACTATGAAACGCTGCTGAATTTCCTTGCCAAGCCTAACGAACAAACGGGCTTCTGCGAGTTTATCTCCGAGTGCCGTACGCATCACGAACAGCTCAAGCAACAACTGGAGCAGGGTCGTGACCGCCTGTTGGAGATGAATTCTAACGGTGGTGAGCAAGGGCAGATTCTGGCTGAAACCATCGCCGGACAGGATAATAATACTGATTTGGTGAATTTTGCCCTGAATCTGTTTGATATTGTTGGTATTAATCAGGAAGATCGCAACGATAACATTATCATTCTCAACCCGTCTGAGCACATGCTGGTGCCTGACTTCCCGGGTCTGCCACAGGATGGCTGTTCTGTTACATTTAATCGTGAAAAAGCCTTATCCCGCGAGGATACTCAGTTCCTGAGCTGGGAGCATCCGATTATCCGTAATGGTCTGGATCTTGTCCTGTCAGGCGATACCGGAAGCTGTGCCGTTTCTATTTTGAAAAACAAAGCATTGCCTGTCGGTACGCTGTTGGTTGAGTTAGTTTATGTTGTTGAAGCTCAGGCACCGAAACACCTGCAATTAACCCGTTTCCTGCCTCCAACACCGTTACGCTTATTGATGGATCTGAAAGGGACTAATCTGGCACCTCAGGTGGAGTTTGAAAGTTTTAACCGTCAGTTAAATGCCATCAACCGCCATAATGCCAGCAAGCTGGTTAATGCGGTTCAAAAAGAAGTTCATGCTGTTTTGCAGCAATCTGAACCTCTGGTCGAACAGCAGGCGCGTGAGTTAATCGAAAAAGCGAAAAAAGAAGCGGATGAAATCCTGTCCGCTGAGTTGTCACGTCTGGAAGCCCTGAAAGCGGTCAACCCGAATATCCGTGATGATGAACTGGAAGCCATTGAATCCGAGCATAAGCATCTGTTGCTGAATCTGGATCAGGCAAGCTGGCGTCTGGATGCAATTCGTCTGGTCGTTGTCTCTCATCAATAAAAAACCGTTATTCTGTCATAAGGGGGCATCCATAACGCGGTGCCCCTCTGTTTTATCCCATCGATATGCTGTTAGAATGCGCCCCGTTATTTTTTCCAACCCAATTTTCCAACCCCATTGGAGCGACTATGCTGGAGTTTTATAATCCCCCGACTGACCCCTGGTTACATGTGCTTTATCAGGATGAGCACATTATGGTTGTCAATAAACCCAGCGGATTGCTTTCTGTTCCGGGGAAGGCTGAGGAACATAAAGACAGTATCATGACCCGGGTGCAGGCCGAATTTCCCTCTGCTGAATCTGTTCATCGGTTGGATATGGCGACCAGTGGAATCATGGTGGTCGCACTGACCAAAGCGGCTGAACGTGAACTCAAACGACAATTTCGTGAGCGTGAACCGAAAAAAGTCTATATCGCACGTGTCTGGGGGAAATTAGAGCCGGAAGAAGGGCTGGTAGATTTACCGTTAATCTGCGATTGGCCGAATCGCCCGAAACAAAAAGTCTGCTTTGAAACGGGAAAATCGGCACAGACTGAATATCAGGTAATTGAATATGAAGCACAGGCAACACGCGTCAGGCTTGCGCCTATCACCGGACGCTCCCACCAGCTTCGTGTCCATATGCTGGCACTCGGCTATCCCATTCTGGGTGATCGGTTCTATGCTCATCAACAGGCAAAAGAGCTAGCCCCTCGCCTGCAATTACACGCACAGGAGCTGTCTATCACTCATCCGGCTTATGGCTCTCCGATGCATTTTGAATGTATCGCCGACTTTTAATTGCCGTTAACTTCTTTCTGACAGCGGCTATTTAAAGCCTTTCTCTTTCTTGATCAGATCATAAGCGGCTTGAATGGACTGTGCTTTTTGCTTGGCAAGCTCCATCATTTCTGGTGGTAAACCTTTTGCCACCAGCTTATCGGGGTGGTGTTCACTCATCAGTTTCCGGTAAGCCCGCTTGATGGTTGTGGCATCATCACTCTGACTGACCCCCAACACCTTACAGGCATCTTCCAGCGTCGCACGCTGTTGAGCGGGCCCCTGATAATGACCATTCTGCTGATATTGCCCGCCAAAATGACGGTCGCCTTCCATCATCCCCAGAAACTGTTCGAACTGCATACGGGAAATTCCCAGTTCTTCAGCAATCACAAACAGCACTTTTCTTTCATTGGGATGCAGTTCGCCATCAGCAAATGCAGCCTGAAGCTGGATTTCGAGAAACATTCTGATCAGATCAAAGCGCCCGAAACAGGCCCGACGAAGCTGTTTTAATGTCCCACGTAATGGAAACTCAGGGTGTTTTCCCTCGCGAAATGCCTGTTGTGCAGCATGGCGGGCGTCACCATGCAGGCGCATTCGGTCCATAAGCTGGCTGGCCAGTTGGATATCTGTTTCAGTGACCCGCCCTTTTGACTTGGTCAAATGGCCCAATACCTGAAAGGTACTGCGGAAAAACAGTGCCTGCCGCGATGGGTTTTTTGTCGGGGTTCCCTGATTCCGTATCCTCACCTTATCAAGGATATGGCCGAGCAAAACACCCACAACAATGCCCCAGAACCCGGCACCAGATGCAATACCAAATATTAACCCTAATAATTTTCCCCAATACTGCATATACTCTCTAATTCCTCAATGCCCTGAGTGAAATTTTGCATTATCATACTATTCATCATTATCATACTATCCATTAAGCTCTGTGCCTAACAGCATGATTAGTGAAATTTAACTTTACTCTGGCGCATATCTATCAAGTGCGTTAGTCTCTCAGCGTTTGTCGGCATGATGCCACTCATGATGGAACCGCATAAGCATCTATGAATAAATGTTACCCCACTTTGCTGGCCACGATGGTATGGGCAGCACTTTACAGCCAGCAAGCACATGCTGACCTTGCAGCACAATGTATGCTGGGTATCCCTGTCTACGACAAACCCATTATTACCGGGGACCCCAATACACTCCCGATTCAAATTCAGTCTGATGACACTCATGGTGAATACCCTACTTCTGTAGAGTTTGTCGGTAATGTCGATATCCAACAAGGAAATAAAACACTGACTGCCGACAGAGTCAGAGTCGAGCAGACTGAAGCTAAAGACCCGGTGCGGACTATCCATGCTGCCGGGAATGTCAGATATGATGATCCTCAGATAATTCTAAAAGGACCACGAGCCTGGGCTAACTTAACCACAAAAGATACCGATGTGGAGCAGGGTAAGTACCAGATGGTAGGTCGTCAGGGACGCGGTAGCGCAGATAAAATGATGCTGCGCGGTGAGAACCGCTATACCATTTTAGATAATGGCATATTTACTTCCTGTCTGCCGGGTAATGATAGCTGGAGCGTTATCGGCTCAGAAGTCATTCTGGATCGTCAGGAAGAAGTTGCAGAGATTTGGAACGCTCGCTTCAGGGTCGCAAATGTTCCCGTATTTTACACTCCCTACCTGCAACTCCCGATTGGTGATAAACGTCGTTCTGGTTTTTTGATCCCTAATGCCAGTTTTTCCAATAAAGATGGTATCCAGTTCATTCTGCCTTATTACTGGAATATTGCTGCAAACTACGATGCGACCATCACCCCACACTTAATCAGCAAACGCGGTCTGAAGCTCGATAACGAGTTCCGTTACTTAACGAAAGCAGGCTCAGGCACCGTGGCATTGGATTGGATTAAGAAAGACCGCCTGTATGCAGAAGATAAAGATTTTAATCTCAGACCTGAACGGGATAGCAACAGCCGCTGGTTATTCTACCTGAACCACGGTGGAGTGATGAATCAGGTCTGGCGCTTCAGTGCTGATTATACCAAAGTCAGTGATCCGCACTATTTTACTGATTACAGCTCTCAGTACGGCACCAGTACTGATGGTTACGCCACGCAAAAATTCAGTATCGGCTATGCACAGCAGAACTGGAATGCAACGTTAACCACCAAGCAATTCCAGATCTTTACCGCCAGTGATACCAGAAAAGCATACCGTGCTACCCCTCAGTTGGATCTGAATTACTATAAAAATGATTTGGGGCCGTTTGATTTCCGTACCTATGCGCAATTTGCCAAATTCACCAGCGTTGGTAAGGATCAGCCCAATGCAACCCGCTGGCATGTGGAGCCTTCCATTAACCTGCCGATTTCCAATGGCTGGGCAAGTCTCAACAATGAAGTTAAGTTGATGGCAACCCACTACCAACAAGATATTCCTGCGGCGCAAAAAAACTCTGATTTGGAGAAATCGGTTAATCGCGTTCTGCCACAGTTTAAATCCGATGCGCAAATGGTATTTGAACGTGCCATGTACTTTGAGCCCGGTTTTACGCAGACACTGGAACCTCGGGTTCAGTATCTTTATGTCCCCTATAAGAATCAGAATAATATCTACGACTACGATTCCTCTTTGCTGCACACCAATTATACCGGCTTGTTCCGTGATCGGTTCTACAGCGGTCTGGATCGTATCTCATCAGCCAATCAATTCACGAGCGGTGTCACTACCCGTATCTATGATGAAGATTTAGTTGAACGTTTTAGTTTCTCTATAGGTCAAATTTATTACTTTGAGGCGCCACGTGTTAAAGATGTGAGTTCTTCGGAGCAGACACAAAGCCCTATTGATGCCATTAATAACAAAAGAACGGGGTCTACAACCTGGGCCAGTGATGTTGAATGGAACATCAACCCATCATGGGGCTTCAAAGGCGGGGTGCAGTATGATACCCGCCTGAGTCAGGTTTCAATGGCGAATTCGGTTGTGGAATACCGCCGTGATGCTGACCGCCTGATACAACTGAATTATCGCTTTGTTAATCGTGATTACATTCGGGCTACCCTCAGAAACGCTCCTGCGTATCAGCAGGGTATTTCTCAGGTCGGTGTGATAGGAAGCTGGCCGTTGACTGATCGCTTGGCGGTCGTCGGCGCATATTACTACGATGCCAAAGAGAAACAACCCGCCAGCAAGATGCTCGGTATGCAGTATAGTACCTGTTGTTGGGCTGTAAATGTCGGTTACGAGCGTAAGATAGTAAGCTGGAAGGACAACCTGAGTGAATATGATAATAAATGGTCACTCAATATTGAACTCCGTGGCTTAAGCAACAATCATAGTTTGGGTAGCCAGAAGATGCTTCAGCAAAGTATTTTGCCTTATCAGCGTGCCTTCTGATACCAATAAACAAAATGTAAACACAATAACCCCGCTGCAAGGCGGGATTGATATGATGGGAAACATATGAAGAACTGGAGAACGCTCATTCTCGGGTTGATGTTTGCAATGAACACTGCCATAGCAGCACCACAGGAACTCAATAAGGTCGCAGCCATTGTTAATAATGATGTCGTGCTGGAAAGTGACGTCAACAACCTCTTAGAATCCGTTAAAAATAACGCAAGAATGGCTGGTCAGCAGGTACCGGATGAAAAAACATTGCGCCACCAAATTCTTGAGCGTCTGATTATGGATGACATCGTCCTGCAAATGGCAAAGCAGATGCAGCTGACTATTCCTGATGCGGATGTGGATTCAACCATAGAAAATATTGCAGCACAGAACCATATGAGCCTTGCTCAGATGAAGCAAAGTCTGGCTGCGGAGGGGATGAGTTTCGATACCTATCGTAATCAAATCCGTAAAGAAATGCTGATTGCTGAAGTGCGTAACAACGAAGTCCGTCGCCGCATTTCTATTCTGCCACAAGAAGTTGATTCTTTAATGAATCAACTCAGTAGCCATAATGATCAGAATACTGAACTGAATGTTAGTCAGATCTTGATCCCTCTGCCTGAGAACCCAACTCATGCTCAGGTAGAGAAAGCAGAAGTGACGGTAAACAAGATTTTGTCTGACCTTAAGAAAGGCGGAGATTTTGGGAAACTGGCAATTGCTTATTCCAGCGATACACAAGCCTTAAAAGGCGGCAACATGGGCTGGAACCGCTTACAGGAACTGCCATCATTATTTGCTGAACAGCTTCAGTCTGCTCAGAAAGGGCAGGTCATTGGCCCAATCCGTTCCGGTGTCGGCTTCCATATCCTGAAAGTGAATGATATTCGTGGCAGTAATGCACCTGTTGCCGTCACCGAAGTCAATGCCCGCCACATTCTGCTGAAAACATCACCCGTGATGACTGATGATCAGGCCCGCGACAAATTAAGACAGCTCCGGGAAGAGATTTTAAGTGGTAAAACGACATTCGAGAAAGCAGCAAAAGAGTATTCCGAAGATCCGGGTTCTGCAATGCGTGGCGGTGAACTGGGCTGGAATATCCCAAGTGCTTATGATCCTGCTTTCCGTGATGCTCTGGTTAAACTGAAAAAAGACGAAATCAGCCAGCCTATTCACTCCGCTTTCGGATGGCATCTGATTCAGTTGCTTGATACCCGCAAAGTTGACAAAACCGATGCAGCACAGAAAGATCGGGCCTACAAGTTGCTGTTTACCCGTAAATTTAATGAAGAAGCGCAGACCTGGATGCAGGAATTACGTGCCTCAGCTTATGTGAAAATTTTAGATGGCAACGATGCAAAATAAACCCATCATTATCACCCCCGGCGAACCAGCCGGGGTTGGCCCGGATTTAGTCATTGCCCTCGCCCAGTCTGAGTGGCCCGTCCAATTAGTTGTCTGTGCCGATCCTGAACTCATGCTCTCCCGCGCACGGCAGCTGAACCTGCCTTTACAATTGCAACCTTATTCCCCGGAACATTTATCTCATTCTCAAGCCGCCGGAACACTGAGTATTCTCCCCGTTCCTCTCCATACTCCGGCTATCGCGGGTGAATTAAATCGGGAGAATGGTACTTATGTAACAGAAACGCTGGCTAAAGCCTGCGATGGTTGTTTAAGAGGTGAGTTTTCGGCATTGGTAACAGGCCCTGTGCATAAAGGGGTTATTAATGATGCCGGGATCGCCTTCACCGGGCATACTGAGTTTTTTGCCGATCATAGCCAATGTTCACGCGTTGTGATGATGCTGGCAACAGAAGAGTTACGGGTCGCTCTGGCAACAACCCATTTACCGATTCTGGATGTTCCCAAAGCGATTACGTTTGATTCTCTGCGGGAAGTGGTCACCATACTTAATCATGACCTGAAAACCAAATTTGGCATTCCGCGTCCTCATATCTATGTCTGTGGTCTTAACCCACATGCGGGTGAGAACGGTCATATGGGGCGTGAAGAGATAGATGTGATTATTCCGGCACTGGAGAGCCTCAGAGCCGAAGGTATCTGGCTGGAAGGGCCATTAGCGGCTGATACTCTGTTTCAGCCAAAATATCTGGATCATGCTGATGCAGTGCTTTCTATGTATCACGATCAAGGGCTGCCCGTGCTAAAATACCAGGGTTTTGGCAGAGCGGTGAATATCACTCTGGGGCTGCCATTCATCCGAACCTCTGTCGATCATGGCACCGCACTGGAGCTGGCAGGGACAGGTCAAGCTGATGTGGGAAGTTTTATCACCGCATTGAATCTCGCAATTAAAATGATACAAAACAGTAATGAATAATAAAGTCCACCAAGGGCACCATGCCCGTAAACGCTTCGGGCAGAATTTCTTAACCGACCAGTATGTCATTGATAGCATTGTCGATGCTATGAACCCACTGCCTGGGCAGGCTATGGTGGAAATCGGGCCGGGTCTGGCAGCACTGACCGAACCCGTTGCAGCGCGTCTGGATAAAATGACGGTCGTCGAACTTGACCGTGATCTGGCTGCTCGTTTGCAAGTCCACCCGAAACTGAAAGATAAGCTGACGATTATTCAGCAGGATGCCATGACCGTTGATTTTGGTGAAATCGCCAAAGAACTGGGGCAACCTCTGCGTGTATTCGGTAATCTGCCGTATAACATCTCTACACCATTAATGTTTCATCTGTTCAGCTTCACCGATGCTGTCGCTGATATGAACTTTATGTTGCAGAAAGAAGTCGTCAATCGTCTTGTTGCCGGGCCGGGCAGTAAAGCCTACGGGCGTTTGAGTGTCATGGCGCAATATTACTGCCATGTTATGCCTGTACTGGAAGTACCGCCAACCGCGTTTACTCCGGCACCGAAAGTCGATTCTGCTATCGTGCGATTAATTCCCCATAAGGCCATGCCTTATAAGTCGATACCTCATCCTGTGCAGGATATCCGTATGCTGGCAAGGATCACGACGCAGGCATTTAATCAACGTCGCAAAACTATCCGCAATAGTCTGGGTGATCTGTTTTCTCCTGAACAACTCTCCGATTTGGGTGTTGATCCGGGCACTCGTGCTGAAAATATTTCAGTCGAGCAATACTGTAAAATGGCAAACTGGTTATCGTCTCAATCTGAAACTGTCTGATTAACGGACATACGTTGCAGTAAAAGGAGGCATTTATGCTCAACGAACCAAGAGTTCATATTCAAGTTCAAAGCGCTTACGTAGAAAGTCAGTCAGAACCGGATCGGCTACGTTTTGTGTTTTCCTACACAATATTAATTCGTAATCTTGGGCATTCCCCTGTGCAACTTATCAGCCGTTACTGGCGTATAACCAACAGTAACGGCCATCAGACAGAAGTTCATGGAGAAGGCGTTATGGGCGAGCAGCCGCTGATCCCGCCCGGAGCGGAATATCGCTACAATAGCGGTACTGTTCTGGAAACGCCTTTGGGAACAATGGAAGGCTATTATGAGATGATTGATCATCTTGGCAATCCATTCCGGGTGACTATTCCGGTATTCCGACTGGCTATCCCAACACTGATAAATTAACTATGGCTACATACCTTATCGGCGATATTCACGGCTGCTACCGCGAGCTGATTGCACTCTTACAGCAGGTTGATTTTGATCCCGACAGAGATACATTGTGGCTGACAGGTGATTTAGTCGCCCGCGGCCCTGATTCTCTGGCGGTTCTGCGCTATGTTAAGCAACTGGGGTCCGCCGTCAGGCTGGTTCTGGGCAATCATGACCTGCATTTACTGGCTGTGTATAACAAAATCAGCCGTAATAAACCCAAAGATCTGTTGGATGAGCTGCTGACGGCTCCTGATGTCGATGAACTGATTAATTGGCTGAGAAAACAACCGGTATTACAGATCGATGATGAACTGAAGCTGGTCATGGCTCATGCAGGGCTGACTCCGCAATGGGATCTGGAAACAGCGAAAATATGTGCCCATGAAGTGGAAGCGATCCTGCGTAGTGATAGTTATCCCCTGTTTCTCAATGCCATGTACGGTGATATGCCCAATAGCTGGTCACCAAAATTAAGCGGATTGTCACGACTGCGTTATAGCACCAACGTACTGACACGGATGCGTTACTGTTTTCCGAATGGTCAACTGGATATGATTTGCAAATCCAAGCCCGGAAATGCTCCCGCGCCATTAAAACCCTGGTTTGAACTCCCGCGAAAAATCCCTGAGGATTATTCTCTTGCATTTGGTCACTGGGCAGCACTGGAAGGACAAGGCACGCCTGCTGATATTTATGCTTTGGATACAGGCTGTTGCTGGGGTGGCAAGCTGACGCTTTTACGTTGGGAAGATAAACAGTATTTCAGTCAGCCTGCATTTGTTACTCAGTCAGATGATTCAGATTCGTAATGTTCAATGGAGGGTCTTCTGACACTCCATTTCTCAAACCTGACAGAGAAAAATAATTACTGGCGTCTTTCCAGAATTTCAAAACAGTAGCTGTGTGAATTACGCTCATCGGCATCATGATATTCAGTGAAAACCGAACTCCACTCATCGGGTTCATAATCAGGAAAATGGGTATCCCCGATGACTTCTGCATCAATATGAGTCAGATACATGCGACTGGCCAGAGGAATAAATTGTTCATAAATTTTACCTCCGCCTATCACCATGATTTCTTCCACATCACCAGCCACAACCAGAGCTTCTTCGATAGAACTGACCCAGGTTACACGATCATCGCTGCCTGGCTGACGGCTGATGATAATGTTCAGGCGCCCCGGTAAAGGTCGACCAATCGATTCATAGGTTACTCTTCCCATCACAACCGGCTTTCCGAGTGTATTACGCTTAAACCAAGCTAAATCACCCGGAATAGTCCACGGCATAGCATTGTCCAGACCAATAACACGATCCATCGCCATTGCAGCAATCAAGCTGATATTCATTAAGTCACCTTACAGGCAAGTAGTATGAAAATTGCGGACACTATACGGAAAGGGATAGTCACAGTCGATAAGATTAGCAACTTATCAATGTGAAACGTATTTCCTTACATCCCCGCCGGAGTCACTACCAATTGCCCTGCCACACCACGATCGGCCCATTCTAATATCTGGCTGTAATACATAAACGGGTAGTGTTCATAGGATGGCTGCATCATATTGACCAACAATTCGGTTCTGCCATCCACCCAGACTGTATCTTTCCAACCATAATCCTGCGGTTCCGGTTGTACCCCGTTGTGGTTGATAACTTTAAATCTGGCCCCTTCGATATGGAAAGGCTGCGGAATCGATGTTGTCACTACCCAGCGTTCCCACGCTCCCTGACGGCTGGTCATGTCGATTCGGTTTGGATTCAGTCGTGCTCCATTGATGCCCTGTGTTTCATCCCCTAACACAATTTGTCGGTTGTGGATTGAGGAATCAATGCCAGTCGTATCGGCTACAAGCTGAGAAGGCAATTCTTCTGTGACCAGAGGTAGCAACCCACCTGATTTAATCGTCAGAACATTTGTTGAACGCAATTTATTGGATGGTTCAAACAGCCCTTTCAGCCGATCAATCATGCCGGCAGATTCTCCTGCTGTGATAACAACACTGTCTGCTTTCGACATATCAATCAACACTTCACGGCGTTCTCCCGGTGCCAGTGAAAGTGTCTGAACAGCTACCGGCGCTGGCAATAATCCCTGATCTGTCGCAACCATGTAGAAAGGCCTGCCATCACTAAGCTGCAATTGGAAACGGCGGGCATTGGCTGCATTTAACAGGCGCAGCCTGATCCACCCTTTGGCAACTTCGATAAACGGGTTTTCTACCCCGTTTACAACGAGTGTATCCCCAAGGAATCCCTGACTGGCAGAAACCTTGTCATAGCGGGGCGTACCAAAATTATCCAACCGCTTATCCTGCAAAATAACCGGAAAATCATCGACGCCATAATGTCTGGGTAAAGGCAGGCGATGACTATTTTCGTCTTCCACCAGCCACATGCCTGCTAACCCTGCATAAACCTGTTCCGCCATTCGGTGTGGTGTATTAGCGTGATACCAACATGTTGCTGCTGGCTGGTTAATCGGAATGACCGGAGACCAGCTCCCGTGAGAAGGTATAGAGCGTGATGCACCTCCCATCAGTGTTCCGGGTACCTGTAACCCGCTTACAGTCATTGAAACCGGCTCTGACAGGCGATTACTGTATATCAGTTTAACGTTATCCCCTTTACGGACACGAATGGTCGGCCCGAGATAAAGGCCATTGATACCCGACACTGATGCCTTATTGTGCCCGTCAAAAGACCAACTGGCTCTCTGAAGAGCTAAAAACAGGGGCTGACCACCGCGAGATTCCAGTAAGGGGGGAACAGGTAATGCTATTTGTTGGGCTTTATCAGCCTGAACAGCAAAGGGGAGCGCTCCTAAACATACTGCTAGACCAGATGCCTGAATAAATTGGCGCCGACTCAGTGACATATTTTCTCCACGGCAGGAATAAGCTCCACGAAAAAAAAGAATAGCGACCCAAATTGAGTGCTTATCCATATCTGATTGATTTCAAATTACATCGTGGCAGTATTACCCTTCGTCTTCCAAACCGCGTCTTTGTGGACACGCTTTGAAACCCACTGGGTATAGGTCTATATCTTATCGATTGCGTTTAATAAAAAACGTTAATTTATCAAAAGACAATCATATCGCGAACAGGGGATAAATTCTAAAACTATCTTAAATTTATAGTTAGAATTCATCCCCATATCAGAAAGGAGTACTGCGTAAAAATAGCGTAAGTTATTTATAATTCAAATTAGCTGCGCTTGTTAAGCTCCTCAACTTCTTTATCCAGCGCTTCAATCTTAGCCTTCATCACCTGATGACAATGTTCAGCCAATTCACGAACCCGCTCTTTTGTATATTGCGTGGTATCAATCGGCGGCAGCATTTCAACAATGACCGTACCATTATTCCAGCGATTGAGTTTGATTTTGCCATGAGTTGAGGAAACACAAACCGGTACAATCGGTACTCCGGCCGCAATGGCTGCATGGAAGGCGCCGGTTTTAAACGGCATTAAGCCACGACCACGGCTACGGGTACCCTCCGGGAACATCCAGACCGAAACACGGTTCTTTTTAATTTGCTCAACAACTTGTGAAATTGTCCCGTGTGCTTTTGTCCGGTTTTGTCTGTCAATCAGGATATTACCTGTCAGCCAGTACAACTGACCGAAGAAAGGAATAAAAACCAGACTTTTTTTACCTACAGTCACCGTGCGGGGCTGTACAGCGTTTGACATGGTTATCATGTCGAAATTGTTCTGGTGATTACCGATATAGATACTTGGGCCAACTTGTGGTGCATCTTCAGGAATACGCTCAATAAGCTTGATGCCGAATATTGTGTGCAGCTTGCCAAATGCCCGGCCAAAAGTCATCACATGGCGTGGATCACGGGGGCTGAATAAACAGTAAATCCCGCCAAATATACAAACTAGAAAAGTAAACAGAATAACAATGATCCCACGAATAATGGTTAGCATAGTTTCCTCTTGCAAGGCAGGCCAGTGTTGTACTGGCCTGCTCAGGGTTATTTGAGTATATAAAAATGAAGTTATATTCAGTTCGATTTAGGTGTTTCTATTTCTACACGCTCAACACGCTGCAAGCCACGCGGCAGTGCTGTTCCTTTACGGCCTCTTTCTGCCCGGAATTTCTGCAATTCCTCTGGCTGAAGCTGTAATTTCCGCTTACCGAAATAAAGCGTGATTGAAGATTTTGGCGGTAATACCAGCAACCAGCTCAATATATCCTCTCCCGAAGCCGCCTGTGCCGAGGTAATGGAAACGATTTTATTGCCCTTACCTTTTGACAGTTGCGGGAGATCGGCGACAGGGAACATCAACATCCGTCCCGCTTTGGTGATCGCCAGTAGCATATCATCCTGTTCATTGCCGATCTCCAATGGAGACATGACCTTCGCATTTTGTGGCAATGTAATCAGTGCCTTCCCTGCCCGGTTCTTGGCAATTAAGTCACTGAAGGTACAGATAAAACCGTAACCCGCATCAGATGCCATCAGGAGTTTCTGATCTTCTTTCGCCATCAGCAGATGCTCAACGGATGCTCCGGCCGGTAATGCCAGTTTGCCGGTTAAAGGCTCTCCCTGCCCTCTGGCCGAAGGTAAATCCAGAGGATCAATAGAATAACTGCGCCCGGTACTGTCAATAAAGACGACCGGCTGGTTACTCTTACCACGCACAGCGTCACGATAGCTGTCACCCGATTTGTAATTTAAACCGCTAGGATCAATCTCATGCCCTTTCGCGCTACGAACCCACCCCATTTGAGACATAACAACCGTAATCGGCTCTGACGGCAGAATATCATGATCGCTCATCGCCTTCGCTTCTGAGCGTTCTTTCAGCGGAGAACGACGCTTATCACCATAGCTTTCCGCATCTGCAATAATCTCTTTTTTCAGCAGCGTGTTCAGCTTACGTTCAGAGCCAAGGATAGCCTGAAGTTTGTCCCGCTCTTTTGCCAGTTCAGCCTGCTCACCCCGGATTTTGACTTCTTCCAGTTTTGCCAGATGACGTAGTTTCAGTTCCAGAATCGCTTCCGCCTGTGTTTCAGTTAAACCAAAACGCTGCATCAGCACTGGCTTTGGTTCATCTTCACTACGGATGAGATGGATTACTTCATCAATGTTAAGATAGGCTGCCAGCAAACCTTCCAGAATATGCAGCCGCTTGAGCACTTTTTCCAGACGGTGGTTAAGGCGGTTACGTACTGTTTCACGACGGAATACCAGCCATTCACTGAGAATTTCAACCAGACCTTTAACACTTGGGCGATTGTCGAGACCAATCATGTTGAGGTTAACACGATAGCTCTTTTCCAGATCGGTTGTGACAAACAGGTGGTTCATGACCTGCTCGACATCCACACGGTTAGTCCGAGGCACAATGACCAGACGAGTCGGGTTTTCGTGATCAGATTCATCCCGCAGATCATCAACCATCGGCAACTTCTTCGAGCGCATCTGGCTGGCAATCTGTTCTAATACTTTCGCACCAGATACCTGATGTGGCAGAGCGGTAATAACCACGTTACCCTCTTCTCTTGACCACACCGCACGCATACGTATTGAGCCACGACCATTTTTGTAGATCTTACGGATATCTTCTCTCGAAGTAATGATTTCCGCATCTGTCGGGTAATCCGGGCCTTTAACGTAGTCCATCACATCATCGAGCGAAGACTCTGGCTTATCCAGTATAGCAATCAGTGCATTGGCCACTTCACGTGAGTTATGAGGTGGTATATCCGTCGCCATACCAACAGCAATGCCTGTTGTGCCGTTCAGCAGGATATTTGGCAGACGCGCAGGCAGCATTTTCGGCTCCTGCAATGTGCCATCAAAGTTTGGTACCCAGTCTACTGTCCCGTGACCCAGTTCACTCAGCAGTAACTCTGCGTACTTAGACAGGCGGGATTCGGTATAACGCATTGCCGCGAAAGATTTAGGATCATCCGGAGCACCCCAGTTTCCCTGACCGTCCACCAGTGGATAACGGTAAGAGAAAGGCTGTGCCATCAGCACCATCGCTTCGTAACAGGCACTATCACCATGTGGATGATATTTACCCAGTACATCACCGACAGTACGGGCAGATTTTTTGAATTTTGCACTGCTACTCAGCCCAAGCTCTGACATCGCGTAGACGATACGACGCTGCACGGGTTTTAATCCATCACCGATAAAAGGCAGCGCCCTGTCCATGATCACGTACATGGAATAATTCAGATAGGCGTTTTCAGTGAAGGTGTGGAGCGGTTGGCGCTCCACACCGTCGTGAGTTATTTCACTCATGTTAATAATTTCCTCAAAATCTGTCTTGACTATCGTGCGTTATACTTCAATATCAATGGAATCACCCTTTTCTTGCAGCCAGTTACGGCGGTCTTCCGAGCGTTTCTTCGCCAGAAGCATATCCATAACGGAAAGGGTTTCCTGATAATTTTCATCATTGATAGTCAATTGCACCAGACGGCGAGTATTGGGGTCTAGCGTAGTTTCACGCAACTGCATCGGGTTCATTTCACCCAACCCTTTGAAGCGCTGAACATTCGGCTTACCACGCTTACGGCTCAGGCGGTCAAGTACCGCACTCTTTTCACCTTCATCCAGTGCATAGTGAACTTCTTTGCCAAGGTCGATGCGATACAGTGGCGGCATCGCCATATAAACGTGACCACGTTTGACCAGTGTCGGGAAATGGCGGACAAATAAGGCGCACAGTAGCGTTGCAATGTGCAGGCCATCGGAATCCGCATCTGCCAGAATACAGACTTTACCGTAACGCAGCTGGCTAAGATCTTCGCTGTCAGGATCGATACCGATTGCCACCGAAATATCATGGACTTCCTGCGAAGCCAATACCTCATCCGAAGAAACTTCCCATGTATTCAGAATCTTACCGCGCAAAGGCATAATGGCCTGAAATTCGCGGTCACGGGCCTGCTTGGCTGAGCCACCAGCAGAGTCCCCTTCCACCAGAAACAGTTCCGTGACATTCAGATCCTGTGAAGTACAGTCAGCCAGTTTCCCCGGCAGTGCCGGGCCGTTGGTCAGCTTCTTACGTACCACTTTTTTGGCTGCGCGCATGCGGCGCTGCGCACTGGCAATAGCCATTTCAGCTAATTGCTCTGCTTCCTGAATATGCTGGTTCAGCCACAGACTGAATGCATCTTTGACAACACCGGAAACAAAAGCCGCAGACTGGCGCGATGACAGACGTTCTTTAGTCTGCCCGGCAAATTGTGGATCCTGCATTTTGAGGGATAACACATAAGCACAGCGATCCCAGATATCGTCAGCAGAAAGTTTGACGCCACGAGGCAAAATGTTGCGGAATTCACAGAACTCACGCATGGCATCCAGCAACCCCTGACGCAACCCATTGACGTGAGTACCACCCTGTATCGTCGGGATCAGGTTAACATAGCTTTCCGCCAGTAACTCACCGCCTTCCGGCAGCCAGAGCAGCGCCCAGTCTACAGCTTCAGTTTCGCCACTGAGTGTACCCACAAATGGGGCTTGAGGTAATGTCACCAGCCCATTAACCGCTTCCAGCAAATAGTCGGTCAGCCCATCGGCATAACACCATTTCTGCTCGGTTCCGGCCAGTTTATCTTTAAAAACAATTTCAACGCCGGGGCACAGAACCGCTTTTGCTTTCAGCAAATGAGCCAGACGTGAAGTCGAAAAACGAGGCGTATCGAAATAGCTTTCATCCGGCCAGAAATGCACACTGGTTCCGGTGTTACGTTTTCCGCAACTGCCTATCACAGCCAGTTCCTGTACTTTATCGCCATTTTCGAAGGCGATCTGATGCACCTGACTGTCGCGGCGAACAGTCACTTCGACCCGTTTGGACAGGGCATTAACGACCGAAATACCAACCCCGTGCAAGCCACCGGAGAACTGATAGTTTTTATTGGAAAATTTACCCCCTGCATGCAGGCGGGTCAGGATCAATTCAACTGCTGATACTTTTTCTTCAGGATGGATATCAACCGGCATACCACGGCCATCATCTATCACTTCCAGAGACTGATCGCTGTGGAGAATCACTTGAATATGCTTCGCGTGACCAGCTAGCGCTTCGTCCACACTATTATCGATCACTTCCTGTGCCAGATGGTTCGGGCGGGCGGTGTCGGTATACATTCCTGGGCGGCGACGAACTGGCTCCAGGCCACTGAGGACTTCAATGGCCTCTGCGTTATAACTAGATTGAGTCATGTTGTAATTCTGTCGGTTGCTTCATGATTAAAGGGCCAATCAGTATTGATTACCCTACGTATCCCGGAATGCCATCAGAACGGCATTAACCCGGAATCCATTGGATAGATACTGTTGATAATACCAGTCGCTTACCTATTTTTGGCAATTTTTTTACTATTGCCGCTGGCTAGACCCAAGAAGTCAATGATTTGAGGAAAATAGTATTCGAAACCAATAAATGCATGATTTCCACCAGACTCGACGGTTTGTCGGCACTGCATCAGGTAAGCAACTGCCTGACGGTAGTCCAGCACTTCGTCCCCGGTTTGTTGCAATAACCAGATAAGATCCGGTGATTCCAGCGGGTCAATATGCATTACTTTGAGGTCATGAATGTGGCTTTCTTCAAGAGTATACCGCTCTTCGGTATAAGGATTCACGTTTTCCCCAAGATAATCCTGAAGAAGATCGAATGGACGAACCGCAGGGTTGACGACTACGGCTGGCAAGCCAAAGCATTGTGAAAGCCAGATGGCCAGATAACCCCCTAATGAGGAACCAACCAAACCGATATGTTCCCCTGAGCGGCTCATCACTATCTCTTCCAGTAAGGCTGCTGTTTCTTCGGGATAAGGGGGTAATTGTGGCACCAGCATCTCTATTTCAGGGTGCTGCTGGTGCAACCATGTTTTCAGCGCATTTGCTTTTGCTGATTGGGATGAACTGTTAAAACCATGTAGGTAAAGTAATGTTGACATTAATACCCGTCCGAATCTAAATCCGGGCAAAATTCATTACTCTTGAGCCTGTAAAGCTGCGTTTGCAATTCTGCTTCTCCGCCATCAGTCACAGGCAATTCAAGGTAACGCCAACCCGGAGCCACTGTATCAAGCATAAAATTAGTACAATGTGGCTTAAATTGCACACAGGTTGATGGTGTTGCTATCACACGGATGCCATTCCACACGACATCCAGCTCTTGATGGATGTGCCCGCACAATATTGTTTTCACCTGCGATTTACCTTTCAGGCATTCTGCCAGTGCAGGAGCATTACGTAAACTGTGCTGATCCAGCCATGTACAGCCTGATGGTACAGGATGATGATGAAGCATGACAATCGCCTGACGATCACTGTGTTCATCCAGACATCTACTCATCCACTCCAGCTGATATTCCGTTAATTCACCATGGGGAACACCCTGTACCTGACTATCCAGCATGATAAGCTGCCAGTGCTGGCCAATAAGTATTTGCTTGGAAGGTGAAATCCCCGCCGCCGCCAGTACATCAACCATAGCAGGCTGATAATCGTGATTACCGGGTAACCAGACACAAGGGGCGGGCAAACGGGTAATGCCTTCAACAAAATTCTGATAGGCACCGGGAGTCTGATCCTGAACTAAATCGCCGGTCGCAACGACCAAATCAATATCAATATTCTGCTCAAGGATCGCATCCAACACAGCATGATAACTGCAGTAGGTATTGATACCCAGCAGTGAGCCACCTTTATTGGCAAAAAGGTGCATGTCAGTGATTTGCAATATTCTTGCTGTGGCACCTTTCGCCACAGGTATTTCAAGCAGGCTTTCCAAATGGTTTCCTTTTCCTGTCGATCATAGAGGGTCATTCTAACGTGTCTTTATACATAAGATCTGCTGACTGGGGCACACTTCACGTTTCCCAACGCAAAATTGCAGCTTATCTTTCCAGCCACTCTTTTTTCAGTTTTTCATGGTGCAATGCCAACCACTGTATTGCAATAACTGAAGCCGCATTATCAATAATTCCCTCTTCAACCCACTGATAAGCCTGCTCTCTGCTGACAGTCAATACCCGGATATCTTCATTTTCCCCTTCCAGACCATGAATACCGGAGGCAGTAGAAGCATTGACCTCTCCTACAAAAATATTCATGCGCTCTGTTGTTCCTCCGGGGCTTGCAAGGTAACTCAGGGCCGGCTGACAACGTTTGACTTCAATACCCGCTTCCTCTATCGCTTCACGGCGGACAACCTGCTCAGCATCTTCCCCTTCTTCAATCATGCCGGCAATCACTTCCAGCAACCATGGCGTCTGGCTGGTTTCTATCGCCGGAATACGGATCTGTTCAATCAGGACAACTTCATCGCGTACCGGATCATAAGGCAACAAAACGCAGGCATGACCCCGTTCAAATACTTCACGCTTAATATTCTCGCTCCATCCTCCACGAAACAGACGGTGTCTGAATTGATACTCCGTCATTTTGAAAAAACCGTGATAAAGTGTTTTTCGGGAAATGACTTCAACATCTTGTTTCGAAAACGTAAATGGTTTTTCTGAATCTATCGATTTTGTAGAAATAAGCGGTGAGGTAAGATCTTCGCGCATAAAAGCTCCTGTTTGTTATCTTTTAATTCTCTACTATTAAAATGTATTTTCTCACATTGTTCTAAATAAATTGATTTTGAAGATACAAACACACTAGAAAATAAGGCAATATGGCACAATCAGCCACCTTATACTGCAAGTATTCTCTGCTAGAATCTGTGATATTGTTTTTATGCAGAGGCAACTTAAGCAAAATAGCTGCACAACAAGGAACGCAAATGAAAAAATTGCTATCTCTTTTTATCGCTATGAATCTGGTAGGTTTCAGTACTTCAGGCCACGCAGAAGACCTGTTACAAATTTATAAACAGGCTAAAGAAACTAACCCTGAATTGCTTAAGGCGCTGGCTGATCGCAATTCGGTTTTTGAAGGGATTGATGTCGCCCGCAGCCCTTTGCTACCTCAATTAAGCCTGAATGCGGGGGCCAACTATGGCAAAGGTTTTCGCAACAGTAAACAGGAAACTCATGGTACCAGCGCAGGCTTATCACTGAAACAAAGCATTTTTGATATGTCCTTCTGGAGTAAACTGAATCAGGCAGAAAAGAAAGCAGGGATCGCCGATATCAGCTATCAGGCAGCCCAGCAGAAATTAATTCTGGATACCGCCAACGCTTATTTTGATGTCCTGAGCAAAATTGATGCTCTGACCTATAGTGAAGCTCAGAAATCCTCACTCTACCGGCAACTGGATCAGACAACCCAGCGCTTCAATGTCGGGCTGGCCGCCATTACTGACGTCCAGAACGCCCGGGCTCAGTATGATTATATGCTGGCACAAGAAGTTTCTGACCGTAACGAGTTGGATAATTCATTGGAAAAATTGCGCCTGATTACTGGTGTTTATTATCCACAGCTGGCTTCATTGAACATTGACCATTTCAAGACAAGTAAGCCAAAACCGGCTGAAGACTTGCTGAAAGAAGCCGAAACCCGCAATCTCAACCTGTTATCTGCACGCCTGATGCAGGATTTGAAACGTGAGCAAATCAAAGATGCTCAGACTGGTTATATGCCAACTCTCGGGTTGTCAGCCAGTACAGGGATTGAGAATAACCACACGCACAACAGTAGTGCCAGTGACAGCGGCAATCAATATAAAGGCAATAATTCTGTCACTGTTTCATTCAGTGTGCCACTATACAGCGGCGGTGCAACCAGCTCTCAGGTAGAACAGGCTAAATATGATTTCCTCTCCAGCAGTCAGGATTTGGAAAATACTTACCGTAAGGTGATTCAGGATGTTCGTTCTTCCTCCAATGATATTGCAGCTTCTATCAGTAGCATTGAAGCGAACAAACAAGCCGTGCTCTCCGCAGAAAGTTCACTGCACTCAATGGAAGCCGGTTATCAGGTAGGAACCCGTACTATCGTTGACGTGCTGGACTCAACCACCAAACTGTATCAAGCCAAAAAGAACCTTTCTCAGGCACGATATAAGTACTTGATCAGTCTACTGGTTAATCAGCAATCCCGTGGTACTTTGAACGAAGACGATCTGGTGGCACTGAATAATTTACTGGGAACACAGGTTTCAACCTCTGCCAGCAATATTATTAAAGAGATGAAAACACCATCAATTCGATGAATTAATGCGCTATCGTTTTAGATTAAAAAACGTTATATTAAACGCGCTATACTCAATAAACAGCCCGCCGTTGTGTGGGCTATTTTTTAATAGATCCTAATGAGCCATCCCATTGTGAATGACTGGTGGGATTAGCTCTTAATCTAATCTGATACCTTTAAGATGGATGCTCCCTATGACAATGAAACGGACAAAAGAGATTAACCGCGATAGTTTCCGCAAAGCGTGGAAACAATATCGTCTGGCACCTGTGGCACTCGCTGTCAGTGCTGTTTTCATGCTTTCTGCCTGTGAACAGAACGATGAAACGGTATCGCTTTATACCAATGCCGATGAGTGCTCCAAGGCAAATCCTTCTCAAAGTGAACAATGTACCATTGCTTATAACAACGCCCTGAAAGAAGCAGAAAAAACTGCACCAAAATATGCAACCCGTGAAGATTGCGTGGCTGAATTTGGTGAACAGCAATGTACTCAGGCTCCTGCACAAGCAGGCGTCGGTAGTCAGGCTGAGGCACAAAGCAGTGGCGGAAGCTTCTGGATGCCTTTGATGGCGGGTTATATGATGGGGCAATTGATGGGTAACAGATCTGCGCCTTCGCAGCCACTGTTCTCATCAAAATCAGCCAGCAGCCCGGCTAATGGTAAATTTGTTGACGCTACAGGTAAAAGTTATGGCCCGGCTACCGCTGGCGGTCGTAGCATGTCTGTACCAAAAACCGCAATGGCACCAAAACCGGCAACCACAACGACAGTTACCCGTGGCGGGTTCGGTGATTCGGTGGCAAAACAATCCAGTATGCAGCGTTCATCTGCTGGCTCAAGTTCCAGTTCTTCCCGTTCAATGGGTGGTTAAGTCAAAGTGAGTATTAAGTAAAGATGAAACGCATTAGTATTACTGAGCGCCCGGACTGGCGTGAAAAAGCAACAGAATATGGCTTCAATTTCCATACTATGTATGACCAGCCTTACTGGAGTGAAGAGGCCTATTATCAGTTCAGTCTGAATCAGATTGAAGAAATTGAAGATGCTACCGCAGAGCTGCATCAGATGTGTTTGCAGGTTGTGGAAAAAGTCGTCAATAGTGAAGAGCTGCTGACAAAATTCCAGATCCCGAAGCATTGCTGGGAATTTGTCCGCTCTTCATGGGTCACCAGCCAGCCTTCACTCTATTCCCGGCTGGATTTCGCCTACGATGGTCAGAACCCACCAAAATTGCTGGAAAATAACGCCGATACCCCGACATCACTGTATGAATCGGCATTCTTCCAGTGGATCTGGCTGGAAGATCAGGTCAATGCCGGCAACCTGCCATCAAATGCAGACCAATTCAACAGCCTACAGGAAAAGCTGATCGAACGTTTTGAGCAGTTACGCGAAAAACACGGGTTTGGTCTGCTGCATATGGCATGTTGTCGGGATAGTGAAGAAGACCGAGGCACAATCCAGTATTTGCAGGATTGTGCTTCAGAAGCCGGTATTCCGACAGAATTCCTGTTTATTGAAGATATCGGTCTGGGTGAAAAAGGTCAGTTTACGGATTTACAGGATCAAGTGATCGGTAATCTGTTTAAGCTGTATCCGTGGGAATTCATGCTGCGTGAAATCTTCTCAACCAAACTGGCTGATGCGGGAGTCCGTTGGCTCGAACCAGCATGGAAGAGTATTATTTCCAACAAAGCATTGTTGCCGATGCTGTGGAAAATGTTCCCGAACCACCCTAATCTGTTGCCTGCTTACTTCGCTGATGAACGCCCGGCAGATATGGGCAGCTACGTGATTAAGCCTTTATTTTCTCGTGAAGGAGCCAATATCCGTATTATCGAGAATGGCCGGGAAATTGCCAGTGCCGATGGCCCTTATGGGGAGGAAGGTATGATTGTTCAGCAATTCCATGCCCTGCCTAAATTCGGCGATAACCATGCGCTGGTAGGAAGCTGGTTAGTTGACGATCAGGCTGCGGGTATCTGTATCCGCGAAGATCGTGAATTAATCACACAAGATCTGTCCCGCTTCTATCCACATATCATTCTGGATTAATTCAGTCATATCCAATCGATTTTGAATGGCATGGCATTAGCGAACAAGTAGTAAGCCCCCAGAAACATAGATAACTAGGTGACTGGGGTGACTGGGCGTAGCCAAAAAGTGTTCGTTCAAACGATGGCAGGCATTACCCTAATTGGATTGTCAGCATACTTAAGGAGCCATCTTCAATCCCTTCAACAGGTGTTGAAATTGGCTCTTTTTTATCCCATGTTCCCAGTACATAGAAGAGTGGCATAAAGTGTTCCGGTGTCGGGTGGGATAATTTACCATCTTCCCTGTCCAAAGCATGAAGTAACGGATGTGGTTCTTCAATGCTCGTCAGGTTTTCACGCACAAATTGCTCAAAAGAGAGTGCCCACGGGTAAGGCTCTGCACCCAGCTCTTCGGCGGGCAGGTTATGGACAACATTCCCGCTGCCGATGATCATAACGCCTTCATCCCGTAACATAGATAGTTTTTTACCTATATCATAATAGAAAGCCGTCGATTGATTACGGTCGATGCTCAGCTGGATCACCGGAATATCAGCATCAGGGTACATTTTAGCTAATATTCCCCAAGAGCCATGATCCAATCCCCACTCATCAAAATCAGTTTCGACCTCAATCGGTTCAAGAATATCCTGTACCAAAACAGCCAGTTCAGGAAAACCTTTCGCTGGGTACTGTTTTTCATGCAACTCACGGGGGAAATTACCAAAATCGTGGATAGTTCTGGGCTGAGACATCGCCGTCACAGCAGTACCATCTATATACCAATGCGCAGAAATTACCAGAATGGCTCTTGGTCTGGGCAATTTTTGCCCTAATTCAAACCAAGCTCGTGAATAACAATTATCTTCAATGGCATTCATTGGACTACCGTGACCAATGAACAAGGCGGGTATTCTCAGGAGACTCATTCTCGTCCCTCATACAGCAAATCAAACATGGTGGATTATGGATAGCGACAAAAAAATTATGGCAAGATTATGATGTTTCTTCCCTGAATATGGCCAATCAAAAAATGATGGGGTACTTTAAAAATACTGAAAGGCCACAGGGTGTGGGCTGCGGCCTTATAAGCGTACATGCGATAAGAACTGATATATTCTATCCTGTTCGGCCTTTTATTCCGAACTTTTTTTACCCATCATGGCTCAATATTTAGTTTTATCAGCTACAAACTAAGAACCATGAGATATTCCATGCTAATGGAAGGCGATATCAGTAGAAGAAAACCACCGTGCTGAATCAGCTGACAGCTTTTTCCATTTTAAGGCGATATTCAACCAAATCTTCAATTGTGACCACTGGCATATCATGCTGTTTAGCAAATTCAATCACCTCAGGTGCTCTGGCCATGGAGCCATCATCATTTGTCAGCTCACACAACACACCCGCTGGTTTGAAACCTGCGAGTTTGACCAAATCAATCGTTGCTTCTGTATGACCACGACGGGTTAAAACCCCACCGTTCTGCGCCCGCAGCGGAAAAACATGCCCCGGACGATTCAGATCATCCGGCTGTGCGCCATCTGCAATAGCCGCACGAATGGTTGTAATACGATCTGCGGCAGAGACGCCTGTTGTCACTCCCTGTGCAGCTTCAATCGTAATAGTGAAAGCCGTCTGATACTGGCTGGAATTGTTTTCCACCATCATAGGCAACTGTAATTGCCGACGGCGCTCTTCTGTCATGCAGAGGCAAACAATTCCGCTGCCATGACGGATGGTTAATGCCATTTGTTCTATAGTCATGGTTTCGGCAACGAAAATCATATCCCCTTCATTTTCACGATTTTCATCATCCAGTACCATTACCCCACCACCTGCACGTAAAGCTGCGATCGCGCGTTCAACACGTTGGAATGGAGTGCCATAGGAAGAAAGTAGCGTCTGATTCATGGTAAAGAAACCTCTTTTAAGTATATGGGTTACCAGAATCAGGGCGATTTTGAGGAGTTGACATTGCTTGAAAATGAAGCAACAAAAACAACAGACGAGCGCACGCGCCCGGTTGATGCTGTTATTCTCTCCCATCCGGACTATCACCGTCGGCTCCAGAGTCACACTGGATCTGCTGACCTCTATTTATACCCCGGTTGTTTTAATTTTTAACAACAACGGAATAACGACAAATAGAGCGCTCGCGGGCTTCATGAAACTACCTGAAGATAATTTCACTTTACCGCCGGTAGGGACTTTCACCCTGCCCTGAGATAAACCATTCGACTATAACGTTAATGCTTCATCAGGGCAATTGGTAAAAACCAAATATAAAACCTGTCGCTCAATCATTTGTGCTTTCGCCAACAGGTATTAAAATAGCGACAACATTATTTTTATTAATAACAGCCCGGTGACTATACACAATGGATTTCAAGCTGCATCGCGGCGGCAAGGGAGTAAACCCCTAGGAGCATAGATAACTATGTGACTAGGGTAAGCGAACGCAGCCAACAAAGAGGCAGCTTGAAAGACGACGTGTATAAACGATGCTGTCAGTAAAAGGATACCCATTATGCTCGATCCGAAAAAAATTGAACAAATTGCCCGCCAAATTCACAATGCAATGCCGAAAGGTGTAAAAGAGTTTGGTGATGATATAGAGAAAAAATTGCGCACTGTATTGCAATCTCAGTTGAGCAAGCTGGATCTCGTCAACCGTGAGGAATTTGATGTTCAGACTCAGGTTTTACTGCGTACCCGTGAAAAACTGGTGAGTATGGAACAGCGCCTGAATGAGCTGGAAGCACGTTTCGAAACCCCAAAAACAGCGATTGCTGCTGAAGAGAGTAATGGCGAAAAGAAAGCTGATTAATCCATAAGGAGAATTGCAATAAAAGACAATTCTCCCAATCATTCAGCATTCAGGCTATGCCGTTTATGTCATCCGTTAAATTACGCAAAAAACATAACGGCATTATGGCTCAGATAAAATTACTGACTTTTTATCGCCTTAATAATATTGGTCGTTGAGATCCCGTCTTCAAAATTCAGCACCTGCACTTCACCACCAGCGGCCCAGACTTCCTCACTGCCGGCGATCTCTTCAGGCTTATAATCCCCGCCCTTAACCAGAATATCAGGCAAAATACCCGCAATCAGGCGCTGCGGTGTATCTTCTTCAAATGCAACAACCCAATCCACTGATTCCAGTGCAGACAGTACAATCATTCGCTGCTCCAGTGGATTCACTGGTCGCGTTTCACCTTTCAGGCGTCTGGTTGAAGCATCACTGTTAACCGCCACAATTAAGCGGTCACCCAGTTTACGGGCATTGGACAAATAAGAAACGTGCCCGGCATGGAGAATATCGAAACAGCCGTTCGTCATTACGATACGTTCACCACGCTGACGCGCCTGCTCAACGACTTCTTTCAGGCGTGATTCATTCATCACACCAAAGCCTGTTTCTGCGCGCCCACGCACGGCATTTTCCAATTCCACCGGGGAAACCGTGGAGGTTCCCAGTTTACCGACTACCACTCCCGCCGCCGCATTAGCCAGATAACAGGCTTCAGCCAGTGGTTTACCTGCGGCAATTGCCGTTGCCAGCACACCAATTACCGTGTCACCTGCACCCGTAACATCAAAAACTTCCTGCGCCTGAGTTGGCAGATGTAAAGGAGGCTGCCCGACACGCAGCAGACTCATACCACGCTCTGAACGGGTGATTAATAGCGCTTTCAGTTCCAGATCCTGTACCAACTGCGTACCTTTGCGCACCAGTTCATCATCATCTTTGCAATGACCCACCACCGCTTCAAATTCTGACATATTCGGAGTCAGCAGTGTTGCACCGCGATAACGCTCAAAGTCGTGGCCTTTAGGGTCGATCAGAACAGGAACACCAGCATCATTTGCCAGCTTAATCATTGCCTGAACCTGACTCAACGCCCCTTTAGCATAATCGGACAATACCAACGCACCGATATTTGGCAGAGATTGCTGAATTTTCTCCAGCATTGGCTGCGCATCTACGTTCTGGAACCCTTCTTCAAAATCCAGACGGATCAGTTGCTGATTACGCGAAAGAATGCGTAATTTCGTAATAGTCGGATGGGTTGAAACGGAAACAAAGTCACACCGGACTTTCACGCTGCTCAGTTTTTCGCTTAATGCACGGGCTGCATCATCAATACCAGTCAACCCGACCAAATGTGAATGCGCACCCAATGATGCGATATTCATAGCAACGTTAGCTGCTCCGCCCGGACGCTCTTCAATAGTATCAACTTTAACAACAGGAACCGGCGCTTCCGGTGAAATGCGGCTGGTTGGGCCGTACCAATAGCGATCTAACATGACATCGCCAACAACCAAAACACCTGCACGGTGAAAATCAGGGAGTGCTACGTTCATCCCATGCTCCAAATATCAGAATAAATTGTGGCGGATATTACCATAACCCGCCAGAATGCCAGAAAGAACCCTCAGAAAAAGCCGAACTCACTGTGCTTTATCTCCAAGCCATTTCTGCCAACTATTGTGTACGCGTGTTTTCTGTTGGGTGAACCGTTCAGCAGGCACATGGCTTGATAGTGCCTGTAAAGCAAGCTGATGCAGTTCATTACGCAGAGTGATATAAATCTGTGTCAATGCGGTTGCTTCCTCCTCACCCATAATATTGTATTCAGCCATTAGCTCAAAAATGCGGACATTATCAGACCAGCGGGCCAGTTTGGCGTTTTCCGGCGCGTAACGCAGTACCTGATATTGGGCGATAAATTCAATGTCTGTGATCCCTCCGGGATCAGCTTTAATATCAAACTGACCATGTTGATGGCTTCCCAGATGCCGATACATTTTTTCACGCATTTCACGTACCTGTTGGCGCAACAATTCAGGCTCCCGTGGCATGCACAGCGTTTCACAGCGAATACGCTCAAAATCGCGCCGCATTTTTTCATCACCAAATACCATCCGGGCACGAATCAACGCTTGATGCTCCCACGTCCATGCCTCTTTTTTCTGATACTCATCAAAGGCCTCCAGCGTACTGACTAACATTCCTGACTCGCCGGACGGACGCAATCGGGCATCGACTTCATACAACACGCCTGAAGCTGTTCGGGTACTGAATAAATGAAGGATCCGCTGGGCCAGACGCAAATAAAACTGACGGGCATCAATGGAACGATCGCCATCAGTCATAACACCTATCGGGCAGTCCAGCAAAAACACCAGATCCAAATCAGAACCATAACCCAGCTCCCACCCACCTAATTTGCCATAACCCAGAATGGCAAAACCAAGCCCCTGACGTTGCGATAAATGAGTGGGTGTACCGAAACGTTTTACCATCTGGTTCCACGCCAGATGCACGACCGCACCGATTATCGCTTCAGCCAGATAAGTCAGATGATCGCTGACTTTCATCACCGGCAGAGCACCCGCGATATCTTCTGCGGCAATCCGAAATAGCTGCGCCTGTTTGAACTGCCTCAATGCTTCCAGTAACTGCTCCTCATCATCTTCGGGAATACGCAATAAGTATTGATACAGTTCATCCCGGTAAGCCTCCAGCGGTAATGGCTTATACAATGAAGTCGGATCGAGTAATTCATCCAGTAAGAGAGGATGTTGACTAAGCTGGCAGGCAATCATCGGAGAAGCGGCACACAAGCGAATAACGTGGGTCATCACCTGTTCTGACTCCAGAATCAGCTCCAGATAGGTTGTCCGGCTGACAATGCTCAGTAATAAAGGAATCACCCGCTCCAATACGGTATTGGTATCTTCTCTTGCCACAATTTTTGTCAGCAGACGTGGCATAAGATGATCCAGCACGTCACGACCCCGTGGGCCAATGGTACGCTTGCTGATATCGTTACGTAGCGACACCATCGTCTCGAGCATTTTTTGAGCTTCAGATTCACTGAGATGAGGAACAAGTGCTATCAGTTCATCGCTGTTCAGATATTCCAGCCATAAGCTCTTAAACGGCACATGAGCAGAGACTTCACTATTACCCTCAGTTTCATCACCGATCAGTTGCTGAAAAATATCCCGCACAACCCGCATCTTTTTTTCTGTTTCTACGCTTAATTGATCCCAATCAGAAAATCCCATTCCCCAGCATAAACGGGCACGATCCAGCTCATTCTCCGGTAACGTCTGAGTTTGTTGATCACGAATGGATTGCAGCAAATTCTCAAGCCGACGTAAAAACAGGTAACTTTCTTTGAGTTGTCTGACCTGCTCCTGAGTCAATAATGCCAATGTTTCGATGGCTTCCAGTGCCCGTAATAATGAGCGGGATTGCAGAATGGGCTCTCGCCCTCCACGGATCAACTGAAATACCTGTGTGATAAATTCAATTTCCCGAATTCCGCCAGCCCCCAATTTAATGTTGTCTTTTAAACCCCGCCGACGAACTTCCCGCTCAATCATATTCTTCATGTTGCGTAACGATTGGATCACACTGAAATCGATATAACGGCGATAGATAAATGGCCTTAACATCTGGCGTAATTCGTTACAGTACGCCTGATCATCATGCCCCAGAATCCGCGCCTTTATTAACGCGTAACGCTCCCAGTCCCGTCCCTGTTCCTGATAATAATCTTCCAGTGCCGGAAAGCTGAATACCAGCGGCCCGCTATCACCAAACGGGCGTAATCGCATATCAACACGATAAACAAAACCATCAATCGTCTGCTGATCCAATACCTTGATCAGTTTTTGCCCCAACCGGGTAAAAAACTGCGCATTATCCATTTCACGACGGCCACCTCGTGTCACACCGTTTTCTGGATAGGCAAAAATCAGATCAATGTCAGAAGAGAAATTCAGTTCTCCTCCCCCCAGTTTCCCCATACCAAGGATCAATAGCGGCTGTGCGACACCAGCCTGATCCGTGGGCGTTCCCCAACTCTGACAGCAATGCCGGTACAACCAGTCACGGGCAGCAATAATCAGCGTCTCCGCCAGTACACTCAATTGTTGCAGTGTCTGCTCTGTTGTACTGCTAGGCAGAGCCTGTGACCATGCAATTCTCACCAACATTCTGTTGCGGAAAAGACGTAACACCCGCATTAGTCCATTTTCGTCATTGGCTGAAGACAGAACCTGATTCAGCCATGCAGAATAGTATTGCCACTCATCAGGCTGTGGAAGATCCTGACGGATCTCATCCAGCCACTCAGTGCGAGTCAGCAGATTTTCTGCTACAAAATCACTTATTGCCAGTACCGCCTGTTCATGAGGTGCGAAGTTGTCTGTGACGACCTCTGATTGCCGGAATGATGGCTGAAAGTGCATCACCGTATGCTTCAATTGATGAGTTAAAACGGATGAAAGTGGCAGCATAGTCAGGTTCCATTGTTTATGGTAATTGGGTCATCAACCATTGAGTCAGAGCCAGTTTACATTGCAGCCATTTCGCGCTGTAACACAGGTTCTCGGCACCAGTCTCTGCATCGACTGTGGATAAGTTCTCTTCTAATTCAGCCAATAAACCCAGTGCCGGCGCTGTTCCGCCTTGTTTTTCAACCAGCAGCCCTGCCCGTTTTAACACTTTCTCTAAACCTGTTTTTCCTGCATTTATCCCTGCCAGCCAGCCTTCCTCTTGTTCCTGCCACTGTTGCAGGATATCTGTCAGAAGAACAGATAATGGTTGCTGCCATTTCGGTGTTTCAGAGAGTTCCGCCTCCATACCAACCGAGTTAGTAGAAGAGACTTCTCTGACAAGCGCATAACCCCGTGCCGCTTTACTACTGTTTGCCAGCCGTAATCCCCCCTGAATTGCCAGCTCTTCTGCTAATGACAATACATCAGACACCTGCCCGGTTTTCAGCTCCAGTTCAAATTCACAAATCGGCGAGGTTTTCTCTCCGGCGCGGATTTCTCCCTGATCCAGAACCACTTCTATTTCACTCTTGCCATAGCTCACCAGCCATTTTTCACGGGAAAAATCCGTGCTGAACAGATCCCTCAACGCAACCTGTAATTGAGCAATATCGGTATTTTCAGGCCAGATATCAGCAGGAAACCGGGCTAAATCCAGTTTTGGCTGATGAAGAGGAACGTTGAACTCTGGTCTTTGATGCAAGCCGCCAATAACCTGCCCCGCTGTTTTAATCGTCATTTCATACTGTTGGTCAAAGCCACGAATACGCAGCCCCATGTCCCAGCGACGCAGCTGATTATCCGGTGTTTCAAAGTAAATATTGGTCAAATGTTGTGGTGAGGTGTAATGATTAGGAAACTGGAATAATCGGTCGCGTACTGTCGATATCGTTTCGGGTTTTACTGACAGTTTCAACTCTACTTCTACAGAACGCATATCTATCTCTCTCTCGGTTCATACTGCACGGTCTGTTCAGGGAAATTCTTCAGAGAAGTTTTTCAGAATATGAAAAATAAACCACAATCGCCTGTTCTCTCAACAATGATTGTGCTACTCCATCAAAAAAACCCTAACAATATCGATATTCGGTCAGTTGATTGAAGGTTCATTCTGGTTTACTGATTGCACCCACAAACTTAACTCTTTACTATCAGCCTGAGTAGTTTGAAAAATTGGATAGCTTGAATCACGTTAATCACATACACCAAAACAGTTGACAACAGAATGCAGAAACTACATCGATTACTTATTTTATTACTTGGTTTTACACTTCCGTTATCCGTGCATGCTGAAGAAAAACGTTATGTTTCCGATGAACTATCAGCCTACATTCGTAGCGGCCCAAGTACTCAGAACCGCATCATGGGTTCATTGAATGCCGGTTCAGAAGTCATTCTGGTAAATCCTAAATCAGAGAATGGCTACTTGCAGATAAAGGACAGCAAAGGACGTACAAGCTGGATCTTATCCAGTGAACTCAGCGCTATTCCCAGTGTGCGCGAGCGTATTCCCGCGATGGAGCAGAAAATCAAAACGCTGACCGAGCAATTGGCTAATATTGATAATAGCTGGAATGAACGTACTGCTGAAATGCAGGGCAAAGTCGCTGCCAGCGATAGAATCATCAATGACTTAAAAGCCGAGAATACCAAACTCCAGAACAAGCTGACTGTAGCAGAGAAAAAGGTAGAAATTGCCAACCTACAGCTCGATGATAAACAAAGAGAAATCATTTTGCAGTGGTTCATGTATGGCGGTGCAGTCGCTGGTATCGGCCTACTGTTGGGGCTTGTTCTGCCGCATATCATTCCACGCCGGAAACGTAAAGATCGCTGGATGAGCTGATTTAAAAGCGCTGGTTTTAATGATGTAGGGTTTAAGAATATAGATTCAAGCATATAGTTTTAAGGAAATAGCGTTAAAGGACACAAGCGTGAAAGTTTATTTGGTTGGCGGAGCCGTTCGTGATCAACTGTTGAATCTGCCGGTTACAGAAAGAGACTGGGTTGTTGTTGGCGGCAGCCCGGAAGAACTCCTGTCACAGGGATATCAACAAGTCGGGAAAGATTTTCCCGTCTTCCTGCATCCTCAAACCCATGAAGAGTATGCGCTGGCACGTACAGAGAGAAAATCCGGTCAGGGATATACCGGATTTACCTGTTATGCCGCTCCTGATGTCACACTAGAAGAAGATCTGTTGCGTCGGGATCTGACTATCAATGCCATTGCGCAAACGGCCGAAGGTGAATTGATCGACCCGTATCAGGGTGTTGAAGATCTGAAAAACCGTATTCTTCGTCATGTTTCAGCCGCATTTGCAGAAGACCCGCTGCGGGTATTACGTCTGGCTCGCTTTGCAGCCCGGTTTGCGCATTTAGATTTCTCCATCGCAACGGAAACGCAGGTGCTGATCACTGAAATGACAGCCAGTGGTGAATTGTCATCCCTAACTCCTGAGCGAGTCTGGCGGGAAACGGAAAAAGCACTCGCATCGCAATCCCCACAGGTTTATTTTCAGGTTTTACGCAATTGTGGCGCTCTGGCTGTCCTTTTTCCGGAACTCAATAACCTGCTTGATGCCCCTCTCAAGTACACAGATATAAATATAGGCGTTCATTCACTGAACATCCTGAAAATGTCGACTTACCTGAGCACTGATACTGATATTCGGTTTGCTTCACTGTGTACTCACATCGAAAATGAACAGATTAAACAGTTGTGTGAACGGTTACGTGTTCCTAATTCGGTACGGGATCTTGCCGGTATCGTGGCTCAATATTCTGATTGGGTACAAACAGCTCAACAACTACCGCCAGAAAAAGTGCTGGCGCTGTTCAATGCCATCGACGTATGGCGCAAACCGCAACGTCTTGAGCAATTAATTGTCTGTAGTAAAGCCGATATCTGTGCTTTAACCGGATCGAAAACACCGCTCTATCCCTCTGAAAACTATCTACGTGGTGCTTTTGCTGTTGCTGCTCAAGTGAGCGTTCAGCAAATCATTGCCCGGGGTTTTCAGGGAGCAGAGATCCGCACAGAATTAGAGCGGCAACGCCAACTTGCCATCGCTGACTGGGAAAAAAGCCAGCACTAGCTGGCTGAAAAATATCATTTAAGTTAATAAGATAAATTCTCTGCATTACTGTTATAAAGCCAAAGCAGTCTGTTGAAATTTATTCAGGTGGGGTTGAACGATCCAACCTGAAAAAGAGCAGCAGACGGTTATGTGCTTTGGTAGCCCGTAATAAAGCGAAAAGAATGCTGTCCGTCTTCAATATTAATATTGGCAATATAACAAATATGTTATACCGTCAATTATAACGAATAAGTTATGGAGTCGGTATGTGGGAAGTTATAACGACAGAGTACTTTGACGAATGGTTTTTGGCTCAGAGTGGTGAACTCAGGGAGTCAATTTATGAAGCAATGGGAGTACTGGAAAAGTTTGGCCCGAATCTTGGTAGACCTTATGTTGATACGCTATATGGCTCCGACTTCCCAAACATGAAGAAATTGCGTATTCAACACGCCGGTGATCCGATTAGAGCTTTTTTTGCTTTTGACCCTAAGCGATGCGCAATCGTTTTATGTGCTGGCAATAAAAGCGGGGAAAATGAAAAGCGGTTCTACAAGGATATGATAAGAAAAGCTGATTTCGAGTATCGCCGTCACTTGGACAATCTGGAGAAATAATGATGTCTAATTACAGAAAATTGTTAGCGCAAGAAAGCCCGGAAATGCAGGCGCGCGTTGAAAAGCGAGTTGAACAGGCTAGCATCAAATTGGCTCTTAGCCAGTTACGTGATGAATTAGACATGTCACAGGCGGAGCTTGCAGCCGCTATGGGTGTTCAGCAACCTTCTATCGCTCGAATGGAAAATACCGACCATGATCCGCGTCTTTCAACGCTCAAGCGATATGTAGCTGCTTTGGGGGGAGAATTAAGTATTGATGTGACACTTCCAACCGGTAAGCGTGTGGCATTTCATCTATGATTTAGAAGGTCAAAAAGAAAACGTGACGTGGATTATATGAAGCCCCTCTCTCTATATGAGGGGCTTTTGCTAAAGATTTCAGTTATAAAGTGGATGCAATGTGGAAATGCTATCAATATTATCTTTTATAATCAGCATATTAAATCGTTAAAAATCCAGTGCTAGCTGGCTTTACGTTCAATCACGACACCCACACTGGTTGCCTGTGCCACAGCGCCGGGCTTACTGACTTTAATTCTGACCCACGGCGAATGAAACTGATTCAGTAAAATATCCGCCACTTCTTCAGCTACACGTTCGACCAGTGCAAACCGCTGGTTTTCTACATGCCGGATCACCGTTTCACTAACCTGAGAATAATCCAGACAGTGCTCTACATTATCACTGGAAGCGGCGCGTTTATTGTCCCAGCCCATTTCGATATCGAACACCAGCTTTTGCTTAATCGTCTGTTCCCAGTCGTATACGCCAATCATCGTAATAACGGTTAATTCTTTAATAAATACGATATCCATCACGCTGTTTCCCCGTTTTTTAGTTCACCGGATACCACTTCCGACTAAATGTGCGTATTATCCATTGTTATAGTAAAGAAAACGACCCTTATTCATTGGTGATTGGAGATATCTTATGAGTGCTATCGCGCTTGGTATGATCATCTTCGCGTATCTGTGTGGCTCTATATCCAGCGCGATATTGATCTGTCGTCTGGCAGGATTACCCGATCCGCGCCAGCATGGTTCCGGTAATCCGGGAGCAACAAATGTACTGCGTATCGGCGGAAAAGGTGCCGCATTGGCAGTACTGATCTGCGATGTACTGAAAGGCATGATCCCTGTCTGGCTGGCATATAAGCTCAACATTCAACCCTTTTATTTAGGTATTATCGCTATCGCAGCCTGTTTAGGGCATATTTATCCCGTTTTCTTCCATTTCAAAGGCGGTAAAGGTGTTGCCACTGCATTCGGTGCCATCGCTGCCATTGGTTGGGATCTTATGGGGTTAATTGCCGGTACTTGGTTGCTGACCGTATTATTGAGCGGTTACTCTTCATTGGGCGCAATTGTCGGTGCGCTGGTTGCACCTTTCTACGTCTGGTGGTTTAAACCTGAATTTACCTTTCCCGTCGCCATGCTTTCATGCCTGATACTTATGCGCCACCACGATAATATTCAGCGTCTCTGGCGAGGGCAGGAAAGCCGCATCTGGCATAAACTGAAAAAGAAAAAAGAAATGACTGAAAAAGAAAAAGTTCAGGCAGAGAAGGAACAGCAACAACAGGACGATTAACACGAATGTCCCCGCAAGGGGGCTATTCCTCTTTCCAAAGAGCATGGAGAGACATCAATGGTTGTCCCAAAAGAGATTACTTTTTTCCCGCCGCCAGATCCCAATGAAAACCCATGGGTACATGGAAAACCTATCGAAGAAGTCATCGAAGTCGTGGATTATGACCCAGAATGGGTCATTCAATGGCAACAACTTTCTGCTGATATAAAATCTGTACTGGGCAGCGCGGTTCTCCGGCTGGAGCATGTCGGTTCAACGTCTGTCCCCCATCTTGCCGCCAAACCAATCATCGATATCGATCTTATTGTGGAAGATCCCAGACAGGAAAAAAAGTATTTGCCAGCACTGGAAAAGCTAGGTTATTACTTAACCGTACGTGAACCCAGCTTTTATCAGCATCGCTGTTTTCGTCTGGCAAAGCCAAGAGCCAACCTCCACGTATTTGGCCCAGCCTGCCCTGAACATATCCGCCATATTTTATTTCGCGACTGGCTCAGGAAACATCCTGAAGATCGGGAACGCTATATTTCTGCTAAACTTCAGGCAGCAGATAATGTAACTCACGTCATAGATTACAATCAGAGAAAACATGCGGTTGTGCATGAAATATACATGAAAATATTCAAGCACCAAGGCTTACTGTAGTTCTTAACATTGTAAAACCATTGTGAAGGGGGTTATATGAAAGCACTTGTTTATCACGGAGCCGGAAAAAAACGTTGGGAAGAGAAAGCGCCACCCCAACTCATTGAGCCCACGGACGCTATTGTTCGCATTGCCAAAACCACTATCTGTGGGACAGACCTGCACATCCTCAAAGGAGACGTTCCTACTGTCGAGCAGGGCAGAATACTGGGTCATGAAGGTATTGGTATTGTTGAATCAATCGGCGATTCTGTCCGTAACCTCAACGTCGGTGATAAAGTCATCATCTCCTGTATTACCGTCTGTGGTAGTTGTCCCTATTGTAAGCGCCAACTTTATGCGCACTGTAAAGATGGGGGCTGGATTCTGGGGCATAAAATCGACGGTACACAAGCCGAAAAAGTCCGTATTCCCCATGCTGATAACAGCCTTCATCGTCTGCCAGAAGGTGTTGATGAAGAAGCCGCCTTAATGCTCAGCGACATTCTGCCGACCGGGCTTGAAATTGGTGTGATCAATGGCAGGGTTCAGCCGGGCAATACCATCGCCTTAATCGGTGCAGGGCCTGTCGGGCTCTCTGCGCTACTGGCATCCCAGTTTTACTCTCCGGCACATATCATCATGATAGACACCGATGATAATCGCCTCAGCGTTGCTCAGCAGTTTGGTGCCAACACAATTATCAACCCGACACGGCAAAACGTGGTTGATACGATCCACAAATTGACTGATGGCATTGGGGTTGACGTTGCAATTGAGTGCGTGGGGATCCCCGCGACTTTCCAGATATGTCAGGATATCATCGCCGCAGGTGGATTTATTGCCAATGTTGGTGTTCATGGCAAATCCGTCGATTTACATCTGGAAAATCTCTGGATCAAAAATATCACCATCACCACTGGGCTGGTCAATACAAGCAGCACGCCCATGCTGTTGAAAAGCGTTCAATCCGGTAAGATTTCACCGGAAAAATTGGTCACTCACCATTATTCATTGAGTGAAATAGAGACCGCTTATGACATATTTGGGAATGCCGCCAAAGAGAAGGCACTGAAAATCGTCCTGTCAGCATAATTGATGTAGCAGGAAAAGTCTCGGGATGACAACTTTTCCTGCTACATGCTGAAACCCACTGAAAAACAGTAGGTAAAACACACTACAGCTTAGTGTCACAAAAGCTATTTGCCATTCAACTGTTGCTGATACCTGTCTTGTTTTTCAGCATTCTCTGCCAACATTGGAAAATCTTTCACTGACCAATAATGTTGCGGTGAAGGTAAGTTTTTCATGCTCTTTGTTGGCCATAACTGAAATTCAGCCAGTTTATCCAATGAAAAATTCCGATAGGAATCCGGTAACGAAAGGCGTAAAGCAAACTGTTCCTTGCCGAAAGGCATTAATGGATAACGATTATCCTGAGTTTCATAATCCCTGCGCAATACCAGAAACTTTTGCGGGATACGCTGGTAGCTGTTCCACCATAAACCATCCACCTTATCAAACATCCTCTTTGTACCTGACCTGTCGTAAGCTCCCAGCTCATCTAAGGCAATTGGCAGGATATTCGCAATAGCAGCAGAAAAGTGGCTCACAGAAGATACCTGACCTTGCAGAATAAGCGTCAGTGCCAGTCTTGCGCCTAATAAATTGGAGTAGAGATCTTCCGGAGAAAAGGCCGAAATCGCCTCTGAAAAACCGGGAATAGACTGATAACCATACCATTGAGCAATCTCATGCCAAGCGGCTAACTGAAATGCCAGCTTTGCAGCCAGATACGCACTCAGGGTATAGCGTTCTGCGGGATCTGTGGGCGGGGTAAATGCAAAAAAGCGAATCTTACGTGCGGCCAGCTCATCATCCAAAGACAATGTCCATTCTTGGCCAAGGCGAGCATAAATCTGGCTAAAAAGATAAAGCGTATAGTCCGCAGTATCCCTGACATGGGAAATATCAATGAATCCGCCTTTCTCGGTATAGAGCAGGCCGATTTTTTCATTGCTGACACCCAATAACGCCGCGCTTGCACCAAGAACGCTATCGTTATAGTGATGTTCTCCCAATTTATTTGCTTCAACAATATTATCAATATGATAGAGAGGTACAGAAAGCCCTAATGTATTCACTTTAAGGTCATAACCGAAAGCACAACATGCTCTTAGACCTTCAGGAGGTTGAACAGGAGGCAGGGCTAGCCAATCCGTTTTTGCCTGTTCATATGTCGTACTTTTGAGCATCGGCTCAATAGTTGTAACCGGTGCTGATTTGTTTTGGCAGGCTGTCAGCAGAAAACTTAACAGTAGTGTGACCAAATACTTCAAAATGCTTCTCCAACCTGAAAATAAAACCCGGTACTGCCTTTTCCAATACCAAAATCTAACCTGACATTCATACGTGGTTTAAACTCAAAACGATAACCGACGCCAATTGAAGGAAGCCAATGTCGTTCTCCCAACGTTGACGGAGTATCACTCAGCGTTCCCATTCCAACCCAGCCGACAACGCCGTGGCGCCAGTCCAGCTTATGCCTCAGCTCCAACTGAGTTGTGAAAATATTTTTGTCGCGGTAACGCCCTTCATAATAACCGCGCATACGCAGGCTATTTCCCAACAAGGATAGCTGGTTCCACGGCACTTCACCGGCGCTAAAACGCGCATAGTTATCAAAAGCGAGTACCGTTTTTTCAGATAGCTGGTGATAAGTCGAAAACTGTAACTGTGTCGTAGAGAAACGAGAGTCTGCGCCTAATTCAGGAGAGAAATAGGTGTAAATCAACTCAAGCGCCTGACCATACTGCGGATTGGGCAGGAAATCCCGGCTATCATAACTGAAGTATGCACTTACACCTGAACTGATAACTGAGGCTCCGCCAACAGACTGCTCAAAATATTTTTTCGCCTGAGCATCAGTATCACCGGCATTGACGGAGGAGAAATTAAAGCCCAGCCCCATATAAGTGGTATCGGCAACGCGATAAAGCACTCGGGGGCGAATATCAAACTCACGCGAACGATAACTTTGTTTATTTCTGTTATCTTTTCCCGCACTGTAACCTTTCCCCCAATAATAGGTCGGTATGTTATTGAGGGTGCCAGAAATAAATAACCGCCACTGGTCACTGGCAAGAAAGTTGTAATTGGTAAAGTTCAGGCCAAAAGCGCCGGTGGATGAGCCAAACCCACTGAGCCCCAGTGAAGAGTTCTGGCTAATATCGTCGTGACTGTCAGGGCGGTAAAGCCCGACCACAGCCACACCAAGCCCGACTCCCATTTCCGGTGTATAAAAAGGGCCGGGCAATACACCCCAGTCAATTTTCTTGCTGGCGTCGAACTGATTATCCCCACCTAACTCACTGAGCCAACCGTCAATTTTTTGGCGGTCAGGCAGGATATCTGCATGAGCAGCTGAGGTCGTCAAAATAAGAAGGCTGGATATCGCCAGCCTTTTGATAGTCGTAAAGCGCACCATTAAAAACGAAACTCGCCGGAAATATAGAAGCTGTTTCGGTTACCAAAACCCACTTCTGATAATAGATTGAAATTACGAGTGACCTCAAAACGAGCACCAACTGTATTATTCCATTTATGGGCAAGGTGTTGTTTGACGTCAAAATTTATATCTGAGCTAGACTTAAGCATATTAAATAGGCTGTCAATTTCAGGTGGTAAGTTCAATTTACTGACATCACCTTTAAAACGCTGAGTAATGTCCTGATACATGGCACCAATCCATACCTGAACTTTGCTATTTCCCTTCTCGGGAATTAGTGGACTGAAGACAAATTCATAACCCACACGAGGCGTGACAACAAAAGCACTAATATCCCCATCTAAAATATCTAAATTAGTTCTGGTATAGTTTGTATCCAAAGTAGCAAAAAACTGATTATACCCACCCGCAAATGTTGCCCCCCCGCCATAGGTTTTTCCTTTAAAATTTAGCTCAAAAGGAATATTTTTAAACGTATCAGCATCTCCGAAGACGATAATATTATCCAAATTTGTTTCAGACTTACCTTTAGTCTTTCCATAAACACCATATACATTCAGGAAAGGTAAAACCCATGTATCTAGTTTCAATAAATGAGTTTCATTTTTACTTCGGGTATTTCCTGCATTGACAATAATCTTATCTTTCCAGGCTTCATTTATTTCTGGGTTAGTAAATCCAAACTTAATACTATCCACAATCACATTCTGGCGCAGGTTCATATAACCATAACTGACCCCGAATGGTTCAGGAAGATCATAGCCTCTGGCTCGGGCTTCATCCCCCCAAATCGGCAGAATGCGGGACTCTGATTTAGCTGAATGGGACAAACTACCATCACTATTCGTTTGCTGTACACCAGACTCAGTCATCGTCAATGAAAAAAGCGGGCGTTCACTGTCTGCATAACTATATGAAGTTACAAGGCAGAATGCAGTTGCTAACAATTTGCTATAGTTAGTTAAGGTCATAATAAACTCAAAGGAAAAATGGAAGACTCGGCAGACTAGCATAACCCCTGCCACTTAAAGTTAACCTAAAATGCTTAAAAATGAATAACTAACATGAAATAAATCATTTTGAATTGATTGTTTTTCATCCTAATTATTTCATGTACTCTCGATAAACTGACTAAATCGGAGCAAATAACCATCAGGATCCTGCACGAGAAACTCGCGCTGGCATACCGAAGTCTCGCCGATGCAATAATGGTTATCTGTTACTTCACGATACAATTTAATACCGTTATCCTTCAGCCTAACCAGTAAAGAAGCCACATTATCCACTTCAATTTGAAGATTAATCCCACGTCCCAGTGGCTTACTCAACTCTCCGGTATTCCAGCCACTATCATGAAATGCTTCCAGCATGAGTTGTGCTTCCCCCAAACTCAGATAAGCAAAATCGGGATCTTCCCGTCTTATCAATACGCTAAAACCCAATATGCGCTGATAAAAGTCAAAAGAAAGCGAAAAATCGGTAACCGTCAGCTCAGGAACCATTCGGTTCCAATAGGTTATATCAGTCGTTGTATTCATATCTATCCGGTTTATTCTGATTTCCTATCTACAAAAACATTATTACAGCTTATGAATAAATAGAGCATCTATGGAATGTGAGTTAGCCAGAGTTTTTTGCTAAAAATCGTATTATCATGATGTCCAAATATGTTAAAAACACACTTTATTAGTTTGTACCCTCCAATATTGATTACACCGCATTGAAAATGAAGAAAAAACGCCCCGTTTTACAAGATGTTGCAGATCTCGTCGGTGTCACAAAGATGACAGTCAGCCGTTTCTTACGCAATCCCAATCAAGTTTCTGAACCTTTGGGAAAACGGATTGCGGCAGCGCTGGATCAACTGGGTTACATTCCTAATCGTGTGCCGGATATTCTCTCCAACTCCACCAGCCGAACAATCGGTGTTTTACTGCCTTCACTGACTAATCAGGTATTTGCTGAAGTAATCCGCGGCATTGAATATATGACTGACCGTCATGGCTATCAGACTATGCTTGCTCATTACGGTTACTCTGCACAGAAAGAAGAAGAACGTCTGCTTTCCCTGCTTTCCTATAATATTGATGGTCTGATACTGGCTGAACGGACGCATACTCCCAAGACACTGAAAGTACTGGAAACTACCGGCATTCCCGTCGTCGAATTAATGGACAGTGTCTCACCCTGCCTTGATGTCGCTGTCGGTATTGATAATTTTGAAGCTGCGCGCCAGATGACGGAATCCATGCTCGGACGTGGATGCCGGAGTATCGTCTACCTCGGGGCCCGACAGGATGAAAGGACGCTGATACGTTTGCAAGGCTATGAAGTGGCAATGCATAGTGCCGGTCTGCAACCAAGGAAAATGATGACGACGGTGAGTTCATCCTACTCATTAGGTGCCCAGCTATTACAGGAAACCCGCCTGAAATACCCTGATGTTGACGGGCTATTTTGTACCAATGACGATATCGCGATTGGTGCTATCTTTGAATGTCAGCGTCAGGGGATTAAGGTACCGGAAGATATCTCTGTCGCTGGTTTTCACGGGCATGATGTTGGTCAGGTAATGACACCAAAACTTGCCAGCGTATTAACACCTCGTGACCAAATGGGCCGCAAGGCAGCAGAAGCATTGCTCGCTCGCCTGAAAGGTGAAAAACTGGAACAAACCCTTATTGATGTTGGTTTTACACTTTCATTAGGCGAAAGTGTTTAATTTTTGTAGCTTAAAATGATGCTTTCCCGCCTTCAATTGCGATAAGCCTCACATTTTCCTTTTTTGCCAATCTTGATTGATTGCTCACCATCCTTTGCTACTGATAATGTTGCTGATAGATAGTTACCGGTAACATTACGCAGGTAATATTTCACAGAGAAAATTTTGCAGATCAACCACGGGGATAGCGAAGTGGCAAAATCTGCACAAAGGAGTTTGATATGAGCGATACCCAGCGACCAAACCACGTTTTTATATTGATGGGGGTATCCGGCAGTGGTAAATCTGCCGTTGCCAATGGTGTTGCCCGTGAACTGGGTGCCGCTTTTTTAGATGGCGACTTTCTTCATCCCCGCGCCAATATTCAGAAAATGGCTGAGGGTCATGCTTTAAATGATGATGATCGTCAACCGTGGCTGGAAGCCCTCAACGATGCCATTTTTGCCATGCAGCGTACTAATAGCGTTTCTTTGCTGGTGTGCTCAGCCCTGAAAAAACACTACAGAGATATTCTGCGTAGTGGCAATAAAAACCTGTCATTTTTGTATATGCAGGGAGATTTTGAATTAATTGAAAGCCGTCTGAAAGCGCGCAAAGGGCACTTTTTCAAACCGCAGATGCTGATCTCACAATTTGAGACACTGGAAGAGCCGACAATTGATGAAAAAGATGCTCATTTCATTGATATCAAACCAAGTCTTGACGAAGTAATTAAAAATACAATTACAACAATTGAACGTATTACTGAGGGACATTCATGAGTACATTAACATTGGTGCTGACTGCTGTCGGCTCTGTTCTTCTGTTACTGTTTTTAGTAATGAAGGCCAGAATGCACGCTTTTATCGCCTTAATGCTGGTTTCAATGGGTGCCGGTATTTTTTCCGGTATGCCATTAGAAAAAATTACCCAAACGATGCAAAACGGCATGTCAGGCACACTGGGCTTCCTTGCTGTCGTTGTTGCGCTCGGGGCTATGTTTGGAAAAATCCTGCATGAAACGGGCGCGTTAGATCAGATCGCAGTGAAATTACTGGGTAGTTTCGGTGAAAAACGGGCTAATTATGCGCTGGGTGTTGCGGGTCTTATTTGTGCATTACCTTTGTTTTTTGATGTCGCTGTCGTATTGCTGATAGGTGTGGTTTTTGCGGTGGCCCGCCGGACTGGCGGCAATGTAGTAAAGCTGGCGATTCCACTGTTTGCCGGTGTTGCGGCGGCGGCGGCATTTCTGGTACCGGGCCCGACACCAATGATGCTGGCCTCCCAAATGGGGGCGGATTTTGGCTGGATGATCCTGATTGGCCTGAGTGCAGCAATTCCCGGTATGTTACTGGCTGGCCCGATATACGGTAATTTCATCAGTAAACATGTTACGCTGGATCTACCCAACGATCTGAGTACCCCAAGCATTGGTAAGAGCCAAATGCCTTCCTTTGCTTTAAGTCTGGCTTTGGTACTGTTCCCGCTGGTATTAGTCGGTTTGAAAACCATCGCGGCCCGGTTTGTTGATCAACAATCAACGCTGTATCAGTGGCTGGAGTTTATCGGGCATCCATTTACTGCGATTTTAATTGCCTGTCTGGTGGCTATTTATGGTCTGGCAATCCGTCGTGGTATGAGCAAAGAAAAAGTGATGGAAGTGTGCTCTGCGGCACTCCAGCCAGCGGGAATTATCCTGCTGGTGACGGGTGCGGGTGGCGTCTTCAAACAAGTACTGGTTGATTCCGGTGTTGGCCCTGCATTAGGTAACGCATTGGTTGGAGCGGGTCTGCCAATCGCTCTGGCTTGTTTTATTCTGGCGGGAGCTGTGCGTGTGATTCAGGGTTCTGCCACTGTTGCCTGCCTGACCACTGTAGGCTTAGTGCTGCCTGTTATCGGTGAATTAGGTTATTCCGGTGCACAAATGGCAGCACTATCCGTCTGTATCGCAGGAGGTTCTCTGATCCTCAGTCATGTCAACGACTCCGGTTTCTGGTTGTTCGGCAAATTTACCGGTGCAACTGAAGGGCAGACCTTAAAAACCTGGACGATCATGGAAACGATTTTAGGCACCACCGGGGCCATTATCGGCATGATCTATTTCGCACTGCTGTAATAAATCTAAAAAAATTAACGGCACATTATCTGATGGATCATGTGCCGTTTTTCATTTCAAAGTATGTCCATAAAAGTCTCAACTGGGACATTGAAAAATTTAGAAAACCCTTTTACCTGTTCGAGCGTCATCGCTCTTTTTCCATGAATAATCTCTGAAATAACACTCTGAGTCGCAACCTCACGTAAATCTACCTGCTTTAAATTTCTCTCTTTGATAAAAAATGAGAGAGCTTCTGCCTGACTTACAGGTGGAACTTTAACGTTCTGCTTTTCATATTCATACACCCGATCAGATATCAATTCAGCCAATTGAGCTGAAATATCTTTTACATCATTAGAGTACGAATACAACTCATCGATAATCTCCATTCTTGCTTTAAGATCTTCATCATTTTCGATAGGTTCCATACAAGCAGAGAATAATAAAGAAACGGAACTAAGCTGATCCGATATTGCCCGTAATATAACAGGTAAATTTTTAAAGAGCTCCTCAGTTCCTTCTGAATTGAGTAATACTTTTCTCATCATTCACCTTTTCGATTTAGTCTGGTTTTTCGACCACTTATCGTACTCAGCGTGTGAACAAACATCTTTGACGTACAGAGAGCCAGAATGAGGGTTAAGCCATGCAATAATGCGACATTTATTTTTATGTACATCAAAGATATAAATATCAAGAGGCCCCTTCTTACTCCCTTTCTCCAACAATTCATGTGGTATACGGTCAACATTCCATCCAGAAGCATTTTTCCAGACATTCAAAATCTGACTGTATGACTCAAAATGTAAAGATGATTTGTCAAACACATCCAGCCACAGTTTTAAACCAACTTTCCACTGAGCATGTTTTAACATTGCATCCGTTATGGTTTTAACCGAGATAACTCGCATGCCTGATTCTCATGGTATCGCAATATGCGATATTTGCCAAAAACCCATCGCAAATAGAATGAGGTTTGCTCACATCATGTTGCAATATGAAGAGTTTTTGAGGATACCACTCAAGGTAAGCAGAAAATATATTGGTTCAATTAAGTCGCAATAAAGCAGGCAAGCCATTCCAGCTCTCCTGCCCTCACCACCGATTTACTCCCCGACTAAATCAATAAACTGCTTATAAAGCCCTTCCGCACTACGTTCATAACCCGCAGCGGAAAGGTGGATATAATCAGGGCGCGCAAGCCCCTGTTGCTCCCAGTTGCGAATTGAGCATGTTCCTCCCATAAATGCCCGCCAGTTCCAGAACAACGTATGTTGTTTTCTGGCGACTTCCTGCTGAATCCGAATAACATCATTAAGCAACGCTGGTTGCTGCTCTTCGCACGTTGTCGCATATTTGTTTTTCAAAGAATCATTCGGCCCAATCAGCAGGATCACCGCTTCGGGTATAACACTGCGGATCCGCTGTATTTTCGCGGTCAGTTCCTGACGATAAGCATCAAGATCTAAAGCATCATTAAAGGCCTCATTCGTGCCATAAGCGAGAATAACTAAATCCGGCTTCAATTGTGCCAGAGTATTAATCCATTCCGGCTGCCATTTATTCAGCATATTAATGGTCGCACCATTAATCCCGAGTGCAGATAGCATAACCCCGCTATTCTGGCGACTGATCAGCCAACCACCAATTTTTAACTGAGCATCATGTGCAGAGAGCTTAAGCGGAAAAAAAGCAGAGTTATCCGGTGAAAAACGCCATTCACTTTGTGTTGCAGGTAATCGCCATAAAGGAGAGGATTGCGGCTTCAGATAAGTGTCATCATGAGACTGATAAAGAACACGCATTCGATACTTGTGGTTGTCCGGCGGAGATAAATTCATTGTTATTGTGCTGCCAGTACGTTCGGGCGTAGCGATAAATCCCCCCAGAGGAAAATCAGCCCTGTCCTCTTTTCGGCTGGAAGAAAGCCACCATTCCGTCTTATCACCGGAGAATTTAACCCTCGCACTGCGCTGCCCCGGAATAGTCATCGGGTTGACAAAACCCAGCCCCGCATCGCCATAACGCTGCTGAAATAAATCCCGCAGTTTACCTGTGAAAAAATCAGCGGCAGTATGAGAGTCTCCTAATTGTACGATATGCAGTGGCTGGGAATGACTGTGGCGTAATTTACCAGCCAACAATCCGAGATTAGGTTCAGAAAAATCCACTAGCTGCTTCTGATAATTTACCTGCATTACCTGAGATTCTGATGAAGGCAGAGGCTTTTTCTCACGGCATGATAATAAGCCCATGGAAAGCAAGATAATTAAACCAGCTCCCATTAACCGGTAAAATCTATGGAATTGTCTGAATGGCTGCATTTTCCTCAGCTGGCTCCTCAATAGCGGTGATTAGTGAAAAAATAGAGTCAGCAATGACTTTCTGCCCACTCAAACTAAAGTGAATACCATCACCACTTCTGAGTTTGATTGTACTGCTACCATCGCCAATATAATCTGAATAATTTTCTGACTGATATTTGAACATATCATTGACGGAAACATAAATCTCACCCATTTTTGCCACTTCTGCCTGATACAATGTACTGAGGTAAGCCATATTGCCGGAAAGCTTTTTCTGACGCATATTAGGCGGGCCGATCCAGATAACATCGACATTATGTTCACGGGCATCATTAAGAATGACTCCGATCCTCTGGCGATAAACGCTTTCCCAACTTTCACTCGCAAATTTCAGGTAACTTTCGCCGGGCTTTGCGGGAATCCCCCACGGATCATTCGGCCCTAAAAATACGATCACCAACCTGATATCCGGATCCTGATTTAACGCATTGCGGATCGTTTTCGGCCAGTCAAAGAAACCAGAATAGGTCAGCCCGGTATTTTGTCTGCTCAAATTGATGCCGGAAATACCATACTCCTGATAAAGACGGCGCTTCAGATGTGGGGCCACTCCTTGCATCATCGAATCCCCGGCAAAAAGTACCTTATCCCTGCTCCCTAGCCTGACCTCTGTTTTCTGAATGATTTCAACCGGATGATTGGTCTTTTGATCATTGACCAATAAAGGGGATGAGTGGATTTTAATATCCTTCCTTAATAAATCAGGGAATTTTAAATAACGATTCTCTACCGGATAAATATAACCCTGCAAAAAATGTAACCCAACCTGAAATTCAGGCGGTAACGCAGAGGAAGAGCCGCTGCTATCACTAGCTTGCTGTGATTTCGCCTGATGATGGCCGCCTGCATGTGCCATAAACGCCTCACCAGCCGCAATCGCTCCCTGTTGGATATTATTTCCCAAATCCCATAACGGCTCACCTTTCAGGGCAGTCCACGGGCTATTGCGGTGATATTTCTGCTGCCAGAAATTATCCAGTGAACTTTGATTCAGCCAGATTAGCAGTAGTGTGGTTAAAAAAACGATGAAAATAACCCGTCCGACACTCTTAAACGTAGATGTAAATTCAGAAGTTAGCATAAATAAACCCTGGCATTCCGGGAGGTGACAACATAAATACCCATGTAAGAACCAGTGCCAGAGGAACCGGATAATATAGCCATGAAATATGCCGGGCATTTCTTTCCATTGAATTTCTGATCTTCACCAGTAATGGATAAGCAATAAACAGCCCCCAAAAACTGGCTAACAAAGCACTACTGGAAAGCAAAGATGCAAAAATATCACCAGAGCAAAGCTGACCCAGTACCGCCAAAGCATCATTCAGTGTTGGGCTTCGGAAAAACACCCATGCCAGACAAACAAAATGGAATGTCATCACGCGGGATAAAAATAACAAAACAGGGTTGTTAGCTGATATTCCATGATTTTTTCCTGATGAAGAGAACAGGAAGCGCTTTATATTGTGGAAGATTAACCCCAGACCGTGAATCGCGCCCCAAAGAATAAAATTTATCCCCACACCATGCCACACTCCGGAGATAACCATCGCAGCAAATAGATTCAAACTTTTGTGGATAGCGCCCTTTTTATTGCCTCCCAGAGGAATATAAACATAGTCACGAATAAAGGTAGACAGACTGATATGCCAACGACGCCAAAACACCTGTAGGTTCTCAGCCAGATAAGGGGCATTAAAATTCTGCGGCACTCTGAAGCCGAGCAATAGCGCTATACCTGTCACCAAATCGGTATAGCCGGAAAAGTTAAAATAGATATTCCATGCATAAGCATAAATCGCAACCAAAACCTGACCTGCATGGTAACCGACCGGATCCTCAAATACCGGATTAACGAAATTTTCGGTCAATGTTGAACTGAGCAGAAATAGTTTTCCAACAGCCAGCGCAATCAGAAGCAAGGCTTTCAAGGGTTCCTGAATAACTCTGGATGGTGCCTGAATCTGTGGGAGAAAATCTTTGGCCCGATTGATTGGTCCTGCTACAAGGCTTGGGAAAAAGCAAAGATACAGGATAACGTCTGGTAATGAAGCGGGTGAAAGTTCTTTCTTGCAGACAGAAACGACATAACTGACTGAGTGAAAAACATAAAATGACAATCCTAATGGCAATAGCAGTTCAAGAACCGGTAGCTCTACATTAAGGCCTATACTTCCTAATGCCTGTTGTATTGCCTCCTGAAAGAAAGAATAGTATTTGAATGCCGTAAAACAGCCAAGGATACCCAATGTCAGTAAAGTAAATATAATTTTATGAGATAAATACCGACTGAGAATATTGGCTAAAAAATAAATAAACAGAGTGTAGATGAATAGAACATAAACAAAATTTGCTGCAAAAGAGAATATAAATAAATAACTAACTAAAATTAACAATCCATTTTGTAGCCTGGGGGCTTTCTGTAACAGCCAGTAAAAAAAGAGCAAAATAACAAATGCTCCAAGAAACTCAAAAGAAAAGAAGTTCATATTAGGCTCTAACTAACCATTTATCATTGTAGGAAAAACATAATCCAGTTCCCCTCTATGTTATGGAATTTGTTTATATTTACAATAGATAATATATCGATTGCTTTTTTATTATCTGTATATCGTTTCCTCTGGAATGCCATCCCAAATCTATTAACTGAAGATATCGTAATAAAAAATAATCCGCAGCGTAATTAATACGGTGCGGATTATTTGATGAATTACCATATTGCTGGCCTTTATTGGCTATAACTGTCGTATTCCAGTACCTGTGAAATCAATTCCTTATTTCCATCAAATACCCGATGTAAATAACGATTATAGACAGCACCTAATTCAGAATAACCATGCAAATTATCGATAAGTTTGCTGGTATTCAGCGGCATCTGCGCTGTTCGTTGCCTGGCCCGTGAAATACGCAGTGACTCATAAGCACGGTGCGTATTCATATTTTTCATATAGGCAATGACTGAATCTTCAATCGTATCATAGACGGAATAGCCTTTAACTTTCCCTTTGGCATGACCACATGAGCCACAGCGCATTCCAAACAGGTTATTGTTTTTCTGCGCAAGTTCTGACGTTCCCCAACCAGATTCTGCCGCAGCCTGAGTAGCAACAAAATGGGTTGGAATGATGTCAACTCGACTAATTAGCTTCTGCCAATTGATATGTTTTGGTGAGGTACAAGTCATTTTGTAATCAGAACAGATCCTTTGCAACCTCCTGGTATCCTGTGCAGACCATTTAGAAATATGACGATGTGACAGAATCCATTTACGGTCTCGCATAATCTGTTGATTATGCTTATCGATTACAGGGACAACAAGGTTCAAAAACGCTTTCTTTCTGGGTACACCAGAAGGGTATTTTCGCAAATCAGGCAGGTGATGTTTGATGCCACTGTGAGAATACTCTTCCATTTTTGAGCTATTTTTTGAAGCACTGCTCAAACCAGTAAAGATCAAAGAGAGAAAGAAAGCGAAGACCGCAGTTGTCCTCATCATTTTAGAGGGCATTTGCTTCTCCTCGTTTTATTACTCTGAGTGAAAACACACGAATATTAACAAAGCAATTAATCTATAGCTATCTTTATTCGTGATTCGCACAAACTATTTACGTAACGAATATTAGCACGTTACTGATAATAATCTATATTTTTCACTCAACATAGTAAATTAGTGTAATGGTTATTGGATTTTTATCCCGAAATAACGCTTATTAATATATTCATTTCACACCTAAAAAAAGGAAAATCATGTTCAGCAAAACATTATCAACTCATTTATTTTAAATAAAAAAATCACCCTCCAACCACATTCACTCGATTGATAAAATATTAGCTATACAACATAACTTATCAGATATGATTTTATCTATTTTTCATTATCTATTTTTGTGGTTAGTTATATTTAAACAATGAAGTTAAATAAATAATAGGGACATATTTAAATCAAATGATTTAATATAACCTCATCCATACTTTCCCTATTAATAAAAATCAAAACTCATTCCTTCATTACAATTAGATACATTCTAAAATAAAAAACACATTACTCATATCGGTAAAATACTATTTTCTACGATAATCGATATATTATTTTTAACCAATTCAAACGATATCAATCGGAAAATAATTAGGGAGCCTAAGCTCCCTAATTGGATATGATAAGAAATCAACGGAAAACTACAACCACTTAGCAACCCCGCCATGGCGAGAGCATGCACCTTTGCGTGATTTGCTCTTACTATATGTTCCGTCTTTACAAAGTGCGGTATTTACCGCCTTTGTTGGAGTCGCTTTCCTTTTCTTGGTTTTCTTTGTTGATTTCTTACTGTTCTTCTGCACTTGTTTTTCTAATGAACCGGTTTTATTTTTTACCGACTTTATACTTTTTTCCACGGGTATTACAGGCTTAGAAACAGGTTCTGTTGGTACTGCTGGCGCTGCAAGTGCTGCACTTGAAAACAACACCAGTAATGCCGCAACTGATAACTTCAAGTTCTTCATATATAAATCCTCTGGTTAGAAGTACTTTAACCCGAAATCAACTCTTGCAGTTTGGAGTATAGCTTTGAATGATGCGATTACAAACTTAACATAAATAATGGTTACGACTTAATAGACTATGAAAACATTTATTCAACATAAGGAAAAAATAAAAAATCAAGCTTAATTATGTAGTAATCCAATGCCTGTTTTTGACTGGAAAAGCAAAGATGATTGATTCATTGGCTTATAAAAAACTAATTATTATTTTAGATTTATTAAATCGGATAAATTCATTTATTTTCTTAAAACAAGAAAAAAATAAAATGACCAAAACTCACAATTCCATATGAAATTTTTTCTTCAATTAATGATTAAAAATCATCAAATATTGACTTTTTATTTGAATGAATATGATAAATAATCCTGAAGATGTTTCTTGAATAATTAAGGCTAGTCAAAACCAGCCTTTAAACCTTCGCTAATATCAGGCCTTAAACGTAATCCATGGCCTGACTCTTGCCACTGATTTAATTAATCCAGCTTGTTCCTGAACTTCAATAACAGGTGTAATGGGTTTATAAGCAGAAGGGGCCTCTTCCCGTAAACGCTCATTTTTCAGGGTAATGCACTGCCACGGCAAGCCGTGATTTTCTTGTGGTTTTAGAATTTTACTACGCATCTCCTGACGGCGAACGGAACGACCGGCACCATGTGAGCATGACCATAACCAGTCTGAATGACCTTTTCCCATGACCAGATAAGAATAATCACCCATTGAACCGGGAATTAATGCCAATTCCCCGGTTCGTGCCGGAGTGGCACCTTTACGATGAAGGTTCATGCCCTGTTCAGGAAAAATAATATTATGCGAGAGATCGACAAGCAGGCTGCTTTTATCCTGTCCAAATACCTTTTGCCATTGCGAACGCACTAATTCAGTCAGCACAATACGATTCGCCCACGCATAACGTGCAGCAACGCCCATCGCTAATAAGTACTCCTGCGCATGCTCTGCCGTCAGACCAAACAGACCTGAAGCCGGATATTTTTCTGCCGCAGGCCAAAGTGCCTTCGCTTTATCAGACCAACGCTGACCAACATAGAACCCTACATCCCGTGAACCAGTATGGATCATTATCAATATATCACCCTCGCGCAGACCAGCAGAGTAAGCCGCATGCCTGTCGAAAATAGTATCCACGATCTGTAACTCCACGAAGTGATTACCAGAACCAACCGTTCCCAGACTGGCTGGCCGGATAATTTCCCGCTGTTCAAAAAACGCTTCCGGAGCATATCGACTATGCGCTTTTACTGCATGTGTACTCAATACTGCGTTTAATTCAGCATACATCCGGCTGAAATCAGCCTGCTGCCAAATTCCCTGTCGGGGTAATTCCTGCAACCATGCAGCCAATCCCTCATCAAATAAGGCGCTAAATGATTGTGGAGTAACAGGGACATTGCGTTGATCCAGTAATAAGACGTTTTTTAGCTGCTGAGTCAATGCTTCTTTCTGGCTGTTTACTTCTTCATAGCTCAACCCGGTTGTCAGCAGACGCATACCACAATTAATATCCGTACCAATTGCAGCAGGGATCACCAAATCTTCTGTAGTTGCCACAACACTGCCAACAGGCGCTGTTGTACCGGGATGAAAATCTGGCGTTGCACGAGCCTGACAAACTTTTGCATCGCTACCGGGCACCCGAACCGCAGCCAAATCAAGTAATTGCTGTACGGCTTTTTCTTCCAGTGGCAAAGATTCCGGTAACAGGACTTTAGCTTCCACCTGATTTTGATTGAAATGATAAGTATTGTTTTCGTAATAAGTTTCAATTCCCTGACGGGATAGACGTTTTTGTAAACGATTTAATGTAGACATGTAAGCTACCTAGAAAAACAAAAAATCGCTTCTTCCGTTTTGAGGGGGAAGAAGTCTTGTTTTTCCTGCAGCAGCATAATTCAGGAAGGTTTGAGCTGGGTATACTAGTTGTAGAAATTCAGGATGTAAAGAGGATTCATTAATCTAATTGTTAAATTTTAATCCTTGCTTAATTGAACTCTTCTCTGTTTTGCTCATCTGGCTACGACCTATTAACCATAAAATCAGGTGTAGGATTTTCATTATCAAACCAACTGTCCCAATAATCTTTATTTTGACATCTCAATTTGAATACCTCTTTTTATAACATTAATACTTGGATTCACATATTAAAAAAGGGAGCCAAATGCTCCCTTCTCGCTAAATTTAATACTGAATTACTGGCCTGCTTTCAGTTTCTGGAAATAGTCTTCATACAGGACATTAGCATTACCAACATCGCTCTGCCATTCCCCTTTCTGGATCACCGCATCATCAGGATACAGTGATTTATCCCCTGATACAGAAGCCGGCAACAATTTTTTCGCAGCCAGATTCGGCGTCGGATAACCGATGGTTTCTGCAACTTGCGCCGCAATCTCAGGACGCAACAAGAAATCAATCAGCTTCATCGCACCTTCGACATTTTTGGCATTTGCCGGAATAGCCAGACTATCCATCCAGAAAATTCCACCTTCTTTCGGCCAGATAATATCAACAGGAGTTCCCGCCTGACGTGCAACAAAAGCAGAACCTGTCCACATCATGCCGACATCAACTTCACCTTCCATAAATGGATTAGCCGGGTTATCCGAGTTGAAGGCCAGTACATTCGGCATCAGTTTTCTCAGTTCCTGATACGCAGCTTCAATCTCTTTCGGATCGGTCGTATTGCCGGAATGCCCCATCTTCAGCAACGCCATCTGAAAGACTTCACGGGCATCATCCGTCAATACCAAACTGTTTTTGTACTCAGGCTTCCAGAAATCAGCCCAAGAAGTCAGCGTTTTTGGATCGATATTATCGCTGTTAACACCAATTGCCGTCGCCCCCCAAATATAGGGGATGGAATATTCGTTTTTCGGGTCAAACGACTTATGCAGCAAACTAGGATCAAGATTATGGAAATTCTTGAGCTTGTTTGTATCGATTTTTTGCAGCATCCCTTCTTTGCTCATCTTGGAGACAAAGTAAGTGGAAGGCACAACCAAATCATAAGCGCCGTCTTTATAAGTTTTCAGCTTGGTGTACATGCTCTCGTTGGATTCATAGGTGGAATAAATCACCTTGATTCCGGTTTCTTTAGTGAACTGGTTGAGCAAACCCGGTGGAACGTATTCAGTCCAATTGTAAAAATAGAGTGTCTTGCCATCATTCTCGGCAGCAGCATTGACCGAACCAATGCTTAATGCCATCATCCCGGCGGCTAACAGATAGAACCACTTTTTCATGCTGTTTTTCATGTAGTGTTTCCCCGCAGTTGATGCGTTATTATCGCGTCATTCCTATATACAGCAGGTTCGATATAAACCTACCCCAAAAAGCGGCTATTATAAAAGCGCCCTTTCATGGGGTAAAGCCGCTTATCATGTGTAAGTCTGTGAATTGTACAATTAGGTGGATTCAGTTGTACAATGAACAAAAACCATACATATAAAGTTAAGAAGGAACATCATGGATACATTTACTATTTCACAAACTCGTGAAAACTTAGCTGCTGTTATCGATAAAGCTGTAGCTGGTCAACCAGTGGAGATCACTCGACGTGGCAGAGAAGCGGCTGTAATTATTAGTAAAAAAGAATTTGAAGCACTTAAAAAAGCAAAATTGGATGCCGAATTTGCTGATATCGTCGGGCTATTCGATAAATCAAACAGAGAATTAACAGATCGATGATTAGGCACGTCACTCCAGATGAAGTCATTGCTCTTCATGATTACCTTTTACGTCGCTATGCAGGAGTACCCGGAATGAGCGATTCAGGCAGGGCTGATGCAATTGTCAGCCGGGTAATGAATCGAGAATTTTACGAAGGCATCACCGATATTTACGAACTCGCTGCAACATATTGGCTTGCTATCGCTCGTGGCCATATTTTTACGGATGGTAATAAGCGTACAGCACTGAACACCACAATGCTGTTTCTGAAACGTAATGGGGTAGAAGTTTATGACCACCCAGAATTAGTGGAGTTAACCGTGAAAGCGGCTAAAGGAGACTTTATACCTAAACAGCTGGCACTAAAGCTCCGAGAATATTTCGAACCGAAGCTCAACGCTTAGAAAAGCGCAGCCCAATCTGACTGCGCTTAATTTAGATTGCCTCTAAGACTTACCCGTGCGATCACGCATCACAAATTGGCTAATCAGTACCAACACCAGTGACAAAGCCAGCAAAATAGCAGCTAGTGCGTTTACTTCCGGTGAAACACCGACTTTTACCATTGAATAAATCTTCAGTGGCAGAATTTCATAACTCGGCCCAGTCACAAATGAAGAAACAACGACATCATCCATGGACAGGGTAAAGCTCAGTAACCATCCCGCCATCACTGCCGGCATCGCCAGTGGCAGGATAATCTTACGCAGAATCGTTAATTCACTTGCTCCCAAATCACGGGCTGCTTCCAGCATTTTGACATCAAAATCGTTCAGGCGGGAATAGACTGTCACTACCACAAACGGCAGGCAAAAAGTGATGTGCGAAAACAACAGTGACCAGAAGCCCAGTGACACTCCCAGCAACATAAACAGCACCAGCAGTGAAATCGCCATCACGATATCCGGTGACATCATCACCACAAACAGCATCCCACTAACAAATTTTTTGCCACGGAATGAATAACGATACAGCGCAACTGCCGTTAATGAACCAATCAATGTAGCAAATGTTGCGGAGACCACAGCCATTGTCAGGGAGTGTCCTGCTGCTTGCAGCAGACTGTCATTATTAAATAACAGGCTGTACCATTCGGTTGTAAAACCCTGCCAGTTGATACCAAAGCGTGATTTATTAAACGAACTTACCAACAGAATGATAATCGGGATATACAGGTAAGCGTAAACGATGGTCATGAAGCCACCGCGCAACAGGCGTCCGATCATTCCAGCTCCACCTTCTTGTTCAGCAGCTTAGCCGCACGATAGTAGACCCACAGCATGATACCCATTACCAACGTCAGACAGATACTGGTTGCCGCACCAAACGGCCAGTCTCGAATATTGAGGAACTGACTTTTAATGACGTTACCAATCAGCAGGTTTTTCGCACCACCCATCAAATCAGAGACATAAAACAGCCCCATTGCCGGTAGCAGAACTAAAAGACAACCAGCAACAATACCCGGCATCGTCAGTGGGATGATGATACGAATAAAAGTCTGCAATTTCCCTGCCCCTAAATCGCGCGCAGCTTCCAGACAGGGTTTATCGAGCTTTTCAATACTCGAATAAAGAGGCATCACCATAAATGGCAACAGAATATAAACCAGTCCTAACACCACAGCTTCCGGGGTATACATCAGGCGCAGTGGCTTCTCAATAATCCCTGTCCACAACAAGAAATCATTCATGTAGCCACGGGTGCTGAGGAACATCTTCAATCCATAAATACGGATTAGCGAGTTCGTCCAGAATGGCAGAATAAGCAAGAACAGCATCAGCGGACGCAGTTTTTTCGGCATCCGCGCCAGAAAAAAGGCAAACGGGTAGCCGATAACCAGACAACACAACGTTGCAATCACCGCCATATTCAGCGAGTGTATTAACACTTCTGCGTATAGTGGGTCGAACAGGCGGCTATAGTTGTCCAGAGAAAATACCATCTGCACTAGATTGGCATCATCACGCGTCAGAAAGCTGGTGCCGATGATCATCAGATTCGGCAGAAAGACAAACAGCATCAGCCAGGATACGATGCCTGTAATGACGATGTTCTGGAATAGTTTACGCGACTTCTTCATCGACCAGCACAACCTCCCAGCTTTCTACCCAAGTCACTGCGATCTTCTGGTTCAGGGAATGGTCAACATCCGGATCATCTTCGTTAAAAAATTCACTCACCATCACCATTTTGCCGTTTTCCATTTCGACCACAGAATCCAGCGTCATTCCCTTGTAGTTACGTTCGCGAACATAACCAATCAGGCCCGATACCTGCTCACCATTATTGATCTCTTCCACCCGCAGATCTTCCGGGCGCAACAGCACCTTCAATGTTTGTCCGGCTGTTACTGGCAGATCAGTGAAAATATCACACTCATGGCCTTCCACATCGGCACGTATTCGCTGCTCATCAACACGATGTAATACTTTGGCATCAAAGATATTAATTTCGCCGATAAAGCGGGCAACAAACAGATTTTTCGGCTCTTCGTAGATCTCTCGCGGAGAACCATCCTGTTCAATACGCCCATCGCGCATAACCACGATGCGGTCAGACATGACCAGCGCTTCTTCCTGATCATGCGTGACGAAAATAAAAGTAATACCGAGTTTACGCTGGAGCGCTTTCAGCTCATTCTGCATCTGCTTACGCAGCTTATAATCGAGCGCTGACAGAGACTCATCCAGCAGAAGAACTTTAGGTTTATTCACAACCGCACGGGCTATCGCCACACGCTGCTGCTGACCACCGGAAAGCTGTGCAGGTTTACGTTGAGCAAACTCTTCAAGCTGCACCATACGTAGTGCTTCTTCAACACGCGGAGCAATCTCTTTTTCCGGTGTTTTCTGCATACGCAGTCCAAAGGCAACGTTTTCAAATACGGTCATATGAGGGAACAGGGCATAACTTTGGAAAACCGTATTCACATGACGGTGCTCAGCCGGGATATCAGTAATATCCAGCCCTTCCAATAAAATTTTGCCGCTATCAGCATCTTCCAGCCCAGCGATCAGACGAAGTACTGTGGTTTTACCACAACCGGATGGACCAAGGATGGTCAGAAACTCGCCATCATTGATTGTCAGATCGAGCTGTGAAATAACTTGCTTGCCGTCGAAGCCTTTACTTAAGGACTTTAATTCAACGAGTGGTGTCAGAGAGGTATTCTCAGTCATTTATGCTATCATCTATCCCTTGGAATAATGCAGATAGAACCGCCACGGGAAAAGACTGTGTCAGCTAACAGGAAGCATTATTTCTCCGCTGAAGCTCAAAGCCAGTGGCGCCGGTTGAAATTACGAAGCGCGCATAATAAACGCAGTACGCCGAAATTGAAAGCCGAATTAATGACAATGTGCCATTTTTTATTAACATTTCATGTATGTTAACCTTTAAGGCCATTTTGAACCGGATTTCTCCCGTCCGGAGCAAGCTTTTGCTGACTGTTTTTCAGTCAAAAAAGACAGTACACCCCCTCTCTTCCCAAGACAACAGCCTAAAACCTTTTTCAGACCAAGAATTCACGTTCAGAAATAGAACACTCCTTTGATAAGATAATATATTAATCTATTCATATAGTTTTTTTATTATTTTAATAATTAACTTTATAATCATTTAATTTAACTAAAATTTAAATAATTAAGATCGCTATCACTCTTTCAATAAATAATATAAAACGTGACTTTACACATTAACTATTTAACGATACTTTCCTGATAATACAGGTGATTAGCAAATCTTCCCTGAGTAATCAAAAATCAATAAACAATCAGTTAATAATTATGAAAAATAGTTACTAATAAAAATCACATTATATCAATTGCTATACTATTTCCTAGCGTTAGGGTTAATGTAACTTCAACGTAGAAAAATAAAACCATTCACCTACTTAATAAAAAAATAACGTGAATTTATTGAGCGTCGGTTTTTCATTCCCAAAAAACTGAATCGTTTCAATCAATTTTATACACAATGGATTTCAAGATGCATCGCGGCGGCAAGGGAGTTCATCCGCGGGAGCATAGATAACTATGTGACTGGGGTGAGCGAGCGCAGCCAACAAAGAGGCAACTTGAAAGACGAAGTGTACATAGGGAGGTAAAATGTTTCACCTAACATTACGAAATATCCATCTGGCAGCACATGCTGACAATAAAGAAAATGCAATTCAGCAGGTTGCCGATGCTTTAACTACCGCCGGATATGCCAGTAAAGAGTATATTGATGGGATGCTGGAGCGTGAAACACAATCTTCAACCTATCTGGGTAACGGTATTGCCATTCCGCATGGCACCTATGCCACACGCGGAAACGTACTTCACACGGGTGTACAAGTGATGCAATTCCCGGATGGTGTTGACTGGGGTGATAACCAGACTGCCTACATCATTATCGGCATTGCGGCAAAATCTGACGAACATCTGAAGCTGCTACACCAGTTACTCCCCATTCTCAATGATGAAAATCGAGCCAGCCAGATGGCGAAAACCACCTCGGCAGATGAACTCTACCATTTACTCATGAACCCACAACCCCCCTATCTACTGGATGCCTCCACAATCACACTGGATATTGACACCAGAGATCTGACAACCTTGCAGGCGCTCAATCTCGCTCGCCTGCAAAAAACCAGCTCGGTGAATGCCGCATTTATTGCCGATATTCTCGCGAGATCCCCCATACATCTGGGGCAAGGGATCTGGCTGAGTGACAGTTCACGGGGTAGCTTACGTAATGCCGTTGCCATCGCACGTCCAAAATATTCCTTCAATATGAGTACCGATAATCTTGATGAAAAACCGATCAGTTTGCTCATCACCATTGCCTACGCCGACGATCAGCTGCATCACCTGCTGACTAATCTCAACACCCTAATTCAACAAGGAAAAGGGGCACAACTGCAACAGGCTCAAGATAATGCAAAACTCATTAGATTACTGACAACTAAGGCCTCACAGCAAGCTACATCACAAGCAAAAAATACCCTGACCGCAGATTTTATCCTGCCCAATGAACACGGGCTACACACCCGCCCCAGCGCACTGTTGGTTCATACCATCAAACAATTCAGCAGCCGCATTACCATCACTCCTCTGGATGGAGACACCATTCCCGTTGATGGCCGCAAACTGATGCTGGTTGCAGGTTTGGGCATTAAACGGGGAGACCGTATCCGTTTTACTGCTTCCGGCCCGGATGCCAAAGAGGCTCTGGAGGCCATCAAAAATCTTATCAACAACAATCTGGGTGAAGATATCGCATGAACAAACATGGAATGAATAAAAGAGTAGCCACCATCACCCTCAACCCAGCCTACGATCTGGTCGGGTTAACCGGAGATATAAAAACCGGTCAAGTTAATCGGATCCAAACTGCGGGATTATATCCGGCAGGCAAAGGCATCAACGTTGCTAAGATCCTCAAAACACTCGGTATCGATGTTACGGTAGGTGGTTTTCTCGGTAAAGAGAACCAGAGCAGCTTCCAAAAAACTTTCGCAGAACTGGGCATCACTGACCGATTCCAGATAGTAGAAGGCCGGACGCGCATCAACGTCAAACTCACCGAACAGAACGGCCTTGTCACCGATTTCAATTTTTCAGGATTCAATATCAGTAAAGAAGACTGGCAGAGCTTTGCCAAAAACTCCCTCACATGGCTGCGGGAATTCAACATGGTGTGCGTCAGTGGCAGCTTGCCAGCAGGCGTTGAGCCGGATGACTTCACTGACTGGATGCAGCAACTGCGCGAAGCTTGTATGTGTGTTGTGTTCGATAGTAGCCGGGAAGCCTTCACTGCCGGAATTAAAGCACAACCGTGGATGGTTAAACCGAACCGCCATGAACTGGAAATCTGGGCAGGCAGATCTTTACTGACTCAGGAAGATATCATCAGCGCTGCCCAGCAACTACGTGCGGAGGGGATCTCACATGTCATCGTCTCATTAGGCGAAGAAGGGGCCATTTTGGTTAACTCAGCCGGAGCCTGGCACGCCAGACCACCGCACTGTGAAATTGTCAGTACCGTCGGCGCCGGTGATGCCATGGTGGGTGGCCTGATTTACGGCTTGATGATGGGACAACCCTGCGAACATACATTGCGCCTTGCCACCGCCATTTCTGCCATGACCGTCAGCCAAAGTAACGTCGGCAATATCGACCGCCAGCAACTCGCCTGCTTGATGACAAAAGTGGAACTCATTTCATTAAAAAAACAATCGAAAAAGACAACCATCGAAAAACAAACAACAATAAGATGAGAACGCCATGAACATACTGATTATTAGCAATGAGAAACAAGGACAAGCACGCGCCTACTTCGCCAGACAAACACTGGAGAATGTCATAGCCCAACATGGTCTTACCCTGACTGACGATCTAAGTACGGCTGAGCTGGTGATCATCATCGGAGAATCTGTACCGGACAGCCTGAATCTGCCCGGCAATAATTTGTATGGAAAGAAAATATTCATTGGCTCCGCAGAACAGGTAATCAGCGAATCCGAGGTATTTCTCCACAAAGCCCAAACAGAAGCGAGTGTTTATCATCAGCAACACACTGCTGATACAGCAGAAAGCGAGGTACAGCAACAGCCTGTCAACATCGTTGCCATCACCGCCTGCCCAACCGGTGTCGCCCATACCTTTATGGCAGCCAAAGCAATGGAAACAGAAGCACAAAAACGCGGCTGGCAAATCAAAGTCGAAACCCGGGGTTCCGTGGGAAGCGAAAATGCTCTCACTAATGCCGAAATCGCGGCGGCCGATCTCGTGATTGTTGCAGCCGATATCGAGGTCGAACTCACGCCTTTTTCCGGCAAACGCCTTTACCGCACCTCAACGGGGGCAGCCCTGAAAAAAACCGCCAACGAGTTGGAGAACGCCCTGACCAAAGCTGAAATTTATACTGCTACCAGCACAATTTCTGTTCCCAGTAGAAACAATCCGGAAAATACCCGCATTTATCAGCACCTGATGACCGGCGTTTCCTACATGTTACCCATGGTCGTCGCAGGCGGCCTGTGCATCGCATTATCATTTATCTTTGGCATCGAAGCCTTTAAAGAACCGGGCACACTGGCGGCAGCTCTGATGCAAATCGGCGGCGGCTCGGCACTTGCCCTCATGGTACCCGTGCTCGCCGGTTACATAGGCTACTCCATCGCTGGGCGCACAGGGTTAGCTCCCGGACTTGTCGGCGGAATGCTCGCCGTTAGTACTGGCGCAGGCTTCCTCGGCGGGATCATTGCAGGCTTTCTTGCTGGTTATGTTGCCAAATTACTGACAACCAGACTTCTCCTACCACAAAGCATGGAGGCATTAAAACCAATCCTGATTATTCCGTTGGCCGCAACACTGGCGACAGGATTAATCATGATTTACATCGTCGGCAAACCCGTTTCTGAGATTATGGAATGGCTGACTCACTGGCTGAAATCGATGGGAACCACTAACGCCGTGATCCTTGGTGCAATACTGGGTGGCATGATGTGCACCGACATGGGTGGGCCGGTGAATAAAGCTGCTTATGCCTTTGGCGTCGGATTATTGAGTGCCCAAAGCTACGGCCCGATGGCAGCAATTATGGCAGCGGGCATGGTTCCACCATTAGCCATGTGGCTGGCAACAGTGATTGCGAAAAATAAATTCGACCAAAATGAGCGCGAAGGCGGAAAAGCAGCATTGGTACTGGGGCTGTGTTTTATCTCTGAGGGAGCGATTCCGTTTGCGGCGAAAGATCCGGTAAGAGTACTGCCGAGCTGTATTCTCGGCGGTGCAGTTACAGGCGCGATTTCGATGTACTTCAGCGTACAACTGATGGCACCACATGGCGGACTGTTTGTATTACTGATACCGGGCGCAATTACGCCTGTATTGCCTTACTTGGGCGCTATTTTAGCGGGTACAGTGTCGACAGCCGGAGTTTATGGGATAGTAAAGAAGAAAGAAATTCAGGTAGTAAGTTGAGATTTTTGTCAGGGAGTTGTGGTTAAACTGCAACTCCTCAAATCACCCAGCAGAACAAAAAACGAATATTGACCTTGGTCTTTATAGTCTAAATTAAAACCCATCATCGAATGTTAGTATCACTCTACAAGCAAATAAAATAAATTTGTCAGAAGACTTAAATGAAAATTGAAACTATTTCTTTTATAAAGAGGCATGCCGCAATACTTGAGCTATCAGAACCAATATTAGTCACTCAAAATGGAATTCCGGCTTATTTAATTGAATCATATGAAAAAAGAAAAAAGAGATGATGCAATTGCATTTTATGCCTCAGGTATAAAAATCAAGCAAACGTTAAACGGTGTAAGTGGCTTAAATCAAGATGCTTTTCAGCCTCTCGCAAGCTGTAATTAGCCTGTATTTTTAACCACGTTTCTGGTGTACTGCCAATCACTATGGATAACTTCAACGCCATTTCAGGAGTGACAGATGTCTGTCCTGAAAGAAGCCTGCTAGCAGTAGAAGGCGCGATTTCCATTGCTTTAGCAAACTGGCGCAAACTCACATTCATTTCGATTAATGTTTCTGCAATAATTTCACCAGGATGTGCGGGATTAGCCATTTGCATTAGTGATAATCCTCCAAATTAAGAATTTCAGCATCACCGTTTATAAATTTAAATGTGATACGCCAATTTCCTGATACTTTGATTGACCAGATATTTTTACGATTACCTTTTAATTCATGAAGGTCATAACCGGGAAGATTAATAGCCTCAATACAACTGGCAGAGTCGATAATTGTAAGTCGGTTTTTTATTCGAGGAACTAGTTTTTGTTCCAATCCACTACTATCATTCTTTAAGAAAAATTTTTTCAGTCCTTTGTGCTTGAAACTCTTGATCATGATAATCATGTTCCTAACTATGGAACAGTATAACGTATGTTCCACCTTCTACAACACTTTTATAATGTTATAGTCTTGATGAATTATTTCATTACCAATTTATTAATTAAACTGGTAAATATCCCCTCTAAATTAAAGTAATAAATTTAGCTATATTTATTATATTTTTTCTATCTAATACAAAAAATAGCGAGTCTATTTAGTGACAAATCTAATTTTATTAAAAAATATCCTAACACCAAATATATCAATCATATGTAAAAACGAAAAATACAGAAATTCCCCTACTCATTTAACTATCACGCCCAACAAACTCTTTTTCCTGCACTTCGGATTCAGAACTACTCCTCTTTCCTTCCATTTTAGCAATGACTGATGTAGCAATGCAGTTACCCACCACATTAGTGGCTGTGCGCCCCATATCGAGGAGTTGATCAATAGCGAGGATCAATAATATGCCTGCTTCAGGTAGTTTAAACATTGGGAGAGTGGCGGCAATAACGACTACAGAAGCACGAGCGACTCCAGCAATACCTTTGCTGGTGACCATCAGCGTCAGCATAATCAGGATCTGTTCTGTGATACTCAAATCAATATTGTAAGCCTGCGCGATAAAGAGAATAGCAAAGGATTGGTACATCATTGAACCATCAAGATTAAATGAGTAACCCAGAGGTAATACGAAACTGGAAATTTTTTTCGGCACACCAAAGCCATTCAGTGCATTCATAGTTTTTGGATAGGCTGATTCGCTACTCGCGGTGGCAAAGGCTAGTATGGTAGGCTCTCTGATAAGTTTCATCAGCAAAAAAACATCCTTGCCGAGGAAAAGAAACCCAACCGTCAGTAAAATGCACCAAAGTAAAAGTATCCCCAGATAAAAGAGAGCAATTAATTCTCCATATTCATAAAGCAACCCCATCCCTTCAATAGTAATCGCAGAGGCAATGGCAGCAAATACCGCAATAGGAGCCAATGCCATAACATAATCTGTGATGCGGAACATAATGCATCCCAGATCTTCAATCATAGTCACTATAGGGCTTGTTTTCTGACTATTCCGGCAAATGTATGACAATGCTGAACCAAAAAAGAGAGAAAAAATAAGGATCTGTAAGATTTCATTATTTGCCATGGCTTCCACAAAACTACTGGGAAATATATGGCTGATAAAATTTTTCAAGGAAAACTCACCAGCATTCAGACTCGTATCGATATTTCCATGTTGTGGAATTGCAATATTCAACCCAACCCCTGGCTGGAACAGATTAGCTATCAGAGTGCCAATGCTAATCGAAATCAAGCCAGCAACAATAAACCATATCATTGCTTTGATAGTGATCCGCCCGACAGAGGATGACCCTCCAATTGACATTAATCCGGAAACAATCGTGGAAAATATGAGTGGCCCAATAATCATTTTTATCAGACGCAGAAAGACATCGGTAATAATGTTGATATAAGAGGCAATTTCTTTTGCCTGACCGGCATCAAGATAACGATTAAATCCCCATCCCGTTATCACGCCAAGCAAAATGGCGATAACGATCTGCTTCATCAGGTGTTGCCTCTTCATTGTTATCCCCTTATTTTTTGTAATGACCAAACTAGTTACGCTGTCTTTTTACTTACAACTTAACAATGAGTTACATTTATCAGGCTGCTAACAAAGTGAAAACGCAGGACAAGGGACGTGCAGAGTGTACATTTATGCTGCTTACTCGGATTTATCCTTTGGTTGTCTGGCTATATTTTGTTACTTATTCTATTTAAAAATGTTATTTCATAAGAATTCTACAACCTGCATAACGATGGATTTTAAATATAGAATGAATAAGATTTAAATAGATAAATTCTAAATAAACAAACCTAAAATTTATCTGGCATGCAAGAAAAAACCAAAAATACGCTATAGAGAATAAGCAGTTAACTGGAAATAAAAAACTCATGAAAATAATAACATTATGAATTTTAAATCTATATTTTATATCTAAAATAAATTAATCTGATTATTTTAGATATAAATATAATGAAAACTAATTTATATCAGTTTTTATTTAAAATAGTTCCCATTTATCGAATTGTTTTTTCATCTCTTTAAGGGAACTGAGTTTTATTTTTGGCATAGCTAATTTTTCAAACATTGCAGCATAACGTTTTCGATTTTTGGGTGTAACAACAGTGATGTGGTGAAGCATCTCCCATTTGATTGAGTCTTGATTGCCTTCCAATCCACCATACCGTTTACGCTGGAATAACGTTCTGTTTATATAGCGAAGCAGGCTCAATGGCGTTGAAACATCTAATAAAATAACTCCTGTTGCTCTGGATAAGCGTTGTGGCAAGCATCTTCCGTAGTTTCCATCAATAACCCAGCTTTCTTCTTTAATTGCCATATCAGACCCTGTTTCTAAATTTGTGTAATTACCTGTTTTTGATATGTTTAATTTATCAACTAATACAGGTCAAAAGATGGACGAGAAACAGTTACAAGCCCTGGCTACTGAGCTGGCTAAAAATCTCAAAACGCCCGAAGATTTAAGTCAGCTCTCCCGTTTCCTCAAAAAACTGACCGTGGAAACGGCCCTTCAGAGCCTGCACATAGATTTGTGTAATTGCCTGATTTTGATGTGTTCAATCCAGTATCAAATGAAGGTTAATTTATGGACGAAAAACAGTTACAGGCTCTGGCTAACGAACTGGCCAAAAACCTCAAAACCCCTGAAGACCTCAGCCAGTTTGATCGTCTGCTGAAAAAGATCAGCGTTGAGACTGCACTCAATGCAGAGATGACGCATCATCTCGGGTACGAGAAAAACCAGCCCAAACCGGGAACTAACTCCCGCAACGGTTATTCCACAAAGAGCGTTATCACGGGCGACGGCCCACTGGAACTGCGTACTCCGCGCGATCGTGATGGCTCCTTCGAACCACAACTGGTGAAGAAAAATCAGACCCGTATTACCGGGATGGATAACCAGATCCTCGCGTTGTATGCCAAAGGGATGACCACCCGTGAGATAGCCGCTGCGTTCAAAGAGCGGTATGACGCGGATGTATAGGGAATGGAATTTCAACAACAGTAAAAGCGGAGCACAAGGCTCCGCTTTTCTTAATTGCAGTGTTCAAAGCAGCAGTGATGAGATTTCCAGTGGCTCACCATCGTTAATTTTATCCTGCATATCGCTGACAAATGCCTCCATCTGACTGTTGGCAAAGAACTTAATCCCAACCAGTCTGACGTCCTCACTTTCATCAATCACAATGCGATCCCTGTCATTCAGGGTTTCCAGCATTTTCTCTTTCCATGCGTCATCCAGCAATCTGTCATCTCCCTTCGGCTCAAGGAAGACCTGCCAGTAAGCATTATCCGCATGGCGCGTCAGTATCATAATGAAGTCCGGCATAAAGCCGCGCACGCCGCCGAACTCAGTGAGCTTAAAGCGCGTTGACTGTTCGTCGTTACGCAGTACATAAATATCGTCGTAACGGGCTCTGAGCTTCGGCATAAAGGCTTCCAGCATTTTCACCAGACGATGCTCAAGCTGATTCAGTATCGCGTTGTCATACACGTACCATTTTTTACCGATGGTCTGCGCGGCAGTGATTTTCTGGTTAATTATCACGGAAGGGTCAATGTGCAGACTGTAGTCCTTGATAACGTCCTTCACCGGCAGGCTTATGAAGCGATATGTGCCTTTCACCTTCTGGTCATTGCGCCGTACGTTCTCTGAGATACGTAGCAGGACGTTTTCCAGCAGATGCAGTTTTTCTTTTGCCGGTACGGCAGAGAAATCCAGCGGCTGCGGCACGGTGACGGTGATTCTCAGCTTGCCAAGATAGGCTTCACTGCCGATGAACTCACGAATACCAGTCAGCTTCGGGAAAAAGCGTTGCAGGTTATCCAGCTCGTAGAAGCGGATTCTCTGCATCGCTTTGCGGTAAAAACGCTCATCCAGTACCAGCGGTTCATGTTTCGTGACGTTGCCCGTTACCCCTGTCAGGTTGTCCAGTGACTCCTCACCGGCGGTCTGATACGATATTTCAAAACGCGTTTCCAGTGAGTACGTTTCCCAGCAGCGGTTGCTGCTCTCTATCTCTTCCACTTCGTTGAAGTACAGTTTACCCGTCTGATAGATGGCGGACTTTTTAAAGTCCTCTTTCAGCCTAGCGTGTTCGATTGTGCCGCCACCATCCTGATGCACGTCAATGTCCGCCTGCTCAAGGGAAGCGTGCAGCGTTTTGATGTACGCCGGTTCATTGATGGTGTGATAGTGCAGTTGTTCCAGCACGCTTAAATCCTTCGCGCTGTTATCAAACCGGCGGGTGAAGCTCCGCTTGCCGTCATAACGGAACGGATAATAGCGTGCACCGCGCCCGATAAGCTGCGCCTCGCTGTCCGTGCCGGTTTTGCTGCTGCTCGCCTGTTCGCTGATGCGGACAATATCGTAGAGGTTGAGTACATCCCAACCTTCATTGACCTTTGCCACTGCAAAGACGACTCTCACCGGATTATCGACTTCTTCCAGCGTGTTCAGCAGAACGGGGTTTTCTTCCAGCAGGTCTGACTTATTGACGTTCAGCAGATTGAAGTCGTTAAAATCTTCCTGAATCTGCCCGATAACTGTCACCAAATCGCTCTCAGCGTAACGCTGTATCACTTTATGCCAGATACTGGTGTTAGAACTGAGCTGTACTTTTTTGTTCGCCAGATGACGTCTGACGCTCTCAGGTGTCAGCTCGGCAATCAGGTGCGAAAATTCATCCTGCTTCGCCTTTGAGATGGCAATTTTGTTCGACTTGAACAGAATGACCGGTTTGAAGCCAGCGATGCCGTTATCCGCTGCCGTCAGCTTACGGTACTGGCTTAATAGCACGGCATCGAGCATCTTGTCACGGTCGTTCTGGTTGGCTTCCAGCAGCATGACCTTTTTCGAGTAACCGTCTGACATAAACTGTTTCAGATCATACTGATACACCACCTTGTCACGGTATTTCTGCCCGATATCTTTATTTGCAAGGTCAATGGTCGCGGTAAACTCAAATAAGCGATTATCCAGTCGCAGGTCGAGGATATTCTCAATCGTGCGCTCCCACGTCTGCTCCTCGTTCTCCGGTGAGGTTTTCACCTTGCCTTTAGCTTTGGTGCCGGCATTGAAGTGATGCGCTTCGTCACCGAGTAGCACTAGCGGGATTTCTTTCAAATCCTCATAGGTAATGCTGTTCTCACGATAGCTGTTCAGCTCGTCGTGTATCTTATGGATGGTCGAGAGCTTGAGATAAATCGTATTGTGCTCAGGTACAGACGGAAACGTCTCCACTGGTGAAATGGTGATTTTTTCTCCATCAATTTCCAGTTCCTGACTAAACAGATACTTCGGCGACTGTGGGTTAAGCAGGTTCTCGCGGGTTTTCTGGATAATCGCGTCGGTATGCACGAAGAAGATGAAGTTCTGATACCCGTACTCTTTAAACAAATAGAGTATCGTTCCCGCCATCACCATCGTTTTTCCAGCACCGGTTGCCATGTGAAACAGCAGGTGGCGGTAATGCAGCAGTGCCTCTTCCCGCTTACGCTGCGTATAATGCAGGTAACGAAGTGCCCCGTGCTGATACGGACGCAACTCGTCCTTCAGGTTCGCCTGAACGTAGCCCGGCGTCTGGTAGTTGTCATGGAACAGACCGGGTTCGTCAAATTGCTTCAGCTTGTTAAACAGTAGCTTCTCACTGCCGCCTGATTTCGGTTTCTTCGCCATGCCGTCACTCCATACCGTAGAAGCTGCGGGTGAAAGCTTTGTCGCTCTCTGAAATGTTCAGATCGCAGTCGTCCATCTCCGAGGCGTTCACGTAGAGCTGATTTTTATCAAGTATTTCAATCAGAAGCTGCTTCTGCTCGTGCAGTTCCAACTCGCTGAATGCAACTTTTCGTGGAATGCCTTCCATTTCGTACTCAGCGGACAGCACGTTTTCAAGTGCCACCTGATAATTGAGGTGCGCCTCCGTTTTCATTACGGAAAACAGTTTTTCGAGTTCCTCAGTAGACTGCGCTTTCTGGATTGCATGCACGAAGTACGCGTTCAGCTCCATCAGTTCGGCATAGACAAAGCTTCCCCCACCTTTCCAATTAACGTCTTTGGATATACCACCCTGCTCGCCTTCGATGACTTTTTGCAGGCGCGGCACGGTAATCTCATTGATGTAATCCATTTGCTCAATGCCAATATAGCGACGCCCCATTTTATGGGCTACTGCTGCTGTTGTTCCGCTCCCAAGGTGGAAGTCCAAAACCAAGTCACCTTCTTTTGTACATGACTCAATACACCGCTGAATCAGTTTTTCAGGCTTTTTCCCATTTTTAAAAATAGCACCACCTTCATTAGCTATTCCATTCCACGGGATATCAAGCCATAGATTAGTAAGTAACATGGTGGGGGTCAGAGTTCCATTTAAATTCTTGACCTTATTAGAATAAAAATATATTTGTCTTCCGTTAATAATATATATATTGTCGTTATCCCTTTCTACTTTATAGATTTTACCCGGATTCTTTTTAGACTCATCCCTAATCTCTACGATTTTTTTGCCAGCCGCATTGCTTATTGCGGTTGCTTGATAAACAGCATCTGCGTTTTCAATCGCGAATTGAGCCATTCCTTCGTCAAAATCTAATCGACCATATTTTTCCTTTGCTTCTTTAACGCTATTAAAACCCTTACACTTAGCGAAATGTTCAGCTAAAGAGCACGTCTCCCATTGACAATAGTCATCATTTATGTTTTTTATAAATTTCCCGTATGATGGGTCGTAAGAGCTTTTTACGAACTGAGGTGTGTAGGTGTACTTGCTCCTGTCCTTACAAAACATTAGAAGGTATTCTGTTTGAGAATATGGTGACGGATTTACTACTTTTAATCCTGAAGGATCAGAAGTCTTTACGACGATATTGTTTAGGAAGTTATCCCTACCAAAAATATCATCCATTAAAAATCTCAGGGAGGAGTGCTCCTTGTCGTCACATTGAACAAATATGATACCATCATCGCTTAATAATTCTTTTGCGATTGATAGTCTATTTTTCATAAACGTAAGCCATGTAGAACGATTAAACTTATCGTTGTACCTAAAACTATCGTTTCCAGTGTTGTATGGTGGATCGATATAGATTAACTTAACTGAATTAATAAATCTTTTCTTCAAGCAGTGTAGTGCTATTAAATTATTCCCTTTTAATAAAATATTATCATTTGAGATGAATGATAATAGCCTGTCAGAAACAGATTCTTTATTATATTTTTTTATAGATGTAAAAGCCTTTGGGGATAAAAGGTTATCTATTTCATCCTTTGCAATTATCTCATTGTAGTACAATTCACTTTTACCGTTTTCCTCTTTTGTCATCCCGCCTTCAAGAATGCAATCCTTAAAGGGGAAGTCAAGTACTACATCCGAGCTGTAATCAATGTATTTACCTTCACTTGTTAATCCCACTTTGTTCCGGTATTTAGTGAAGCTGTTAGCCCAGTATTCCTTGTATTTGAGCAGGCTACATAATTTATCAAAGTCAAAGATGAAAATACCATCAACATCCGTACCATAAACAGAACGCACTTTTTCATTAGTGACCAATGCCTTGATTAGATCTGGCTGTTTTTTACTGATAGCTTCAATCACCATTGAGCGGTGCAATTCCTCTCCGTTCCAGAATTGCGAAAAACCTTTTAAAACCTTGTTCAGTTCTTTTATTAATTCGGTTTGCATGCCATTACCTTATGAAAGATTAAAAAACAATCACCTTAATAACCAAATAAATTAAAATACTTTCTCTTATGCGAGATTAGTTTTATTTTTTAGATAATTATATAACACTTCACCATTTTTAACGCGTGACAGTGTTTGAGCGAAAGGTATATCATTTTCAAGTACTCGTTTTACATCTCTTGCAGATAAAGGCTTTTCCAGCAAAGAAAAATCAGATAACACCTGATATCGCATTGAGTTATGGTTAATTTTTTCTGGATTAGGCTCATCAATGTTCTGGCCACTACCAAAACCATATGCCACAATCCCTGACCCTGATTCGTATAAGAAAACAACATCCCCTTTTTTTATTCTATTGATTTTCCCTATATAATCATCTTCGAAAGTTGCAGCAATTCCTTGCTCCAGAATGATGTTATGGTCAACGGTGCTATTTGTTTTATTAGTATTTAAGAGGAAATAAGAAACACCGCTATTTTCATCAGCAATATCTGTTAATTCATTCTCACTTTCCATTTTCATCTTCCACCATTCGGGGATAGCATAGTCGGAGATCAACTGATACATAACATCTTGTCTTGTACAGCCAACAACATCGGCAATTTCTTGGAGTACAGCATTTTCTTCATTAGTGACTCGAACACTTAAGGTCACAGTGTTTTTAATATCAGAATTAAATTTTTTATTAAGATTATTTAATAGGCTCATGATTAGGCTCTTGTGTTTGACATTGAGTTAGCATACATGAATCTTAACCCCTGTCAACAAATGAATCAAAAATAGAATCATAATTTGAATCAATTTGTGATTCGATAGCCATTTTAATTGAATCCCTCTTTAAATGGGAACACGCAAAATTAAGTAAAATATTGATTATAAAGAAAATTAATATATTAGATATAAGTTGGGATTGGCTTTAGGCGTTAAATGAATGGTTATTTAGCTAGCCTGACTCTAGAAGCACAAAAACGGATCTGGAGTACATTCCGGTACAGTTTGGCATTAGACCCCTTAGAGAGCTTTCCACCTACACACGTATCAACATTTGGACGATACGATTACCTTCTAGATGACATACCTTATATGGTGCCGAAACTGTTCCGCATGGTATGGTGGCTAGATCCACCACACCCTGTGACCATCAACATAATTCAATTAATGCGATACATGTCTGGTACGGAGCCATGGTGTTATACTCTCATTTTGATGTGATACCTCATCAAGTATAAAACACCATTTATGTTGCTTTATTCAACATTTGAATTTTACGGCAAAAAAAAGCTAATCTATCAACGCCATTATCCTTACTGGCGTTGATAGCTTTTATTACCAATTACTACCTTACGAGTGGCGTTGGCATAACCCCTTCGTTTTAAAAATAATCAATATGCTACCTCATTATCCCCCGCCTGCTATCAAGATCCTAGGCATGGTTATAGGTGCTAAGGATGCTGTTCTTGCTCACATGCGTCAACTGGAGATCAATCTAGTACTACAGTCGTGCTCCGTATTGTGTCATTATAGAGTTCTCTTCTTCCTCACACCAAGGGGGGATCCCATGACCTCACCTGTCAACCTCTGGGAACAGGAGCTGCTGGCCATCCATTCCCGTCTGGCTTCGCTGTTTCACACGGCGGCCTCTCAACAACATTGTCTGGATTATCTTCGGGGATTGCTCAGTGATGTTGAACGTAAAAATGGCTGGCAACTGGCGGAATGGCTGGGTGAACGCTCACCTGATGGTATTCAGTATTTTCTGGAACGCGCCCTTTGGGATGCCGACGCGGCCCGCGACATTCTGCGTGACTATGTGACGGAGCATCTCGGCGATGAGCAAGGTATCCTCATCGTTGATGAAACCGGGTTTATCAAAAAAGGCACCCACTCTGCCGGGGTACAACGTCAGTACAGTGGAACGGCGGGACGGGTAGAAAACAGTCAGATAGGCGTCTTCCTATGCTACGCGAGCAACGGCGGCCATGCCTTTATTGACCGGGACTTATACCTGCCTGAACAGTGGACTGAGGATCGCCCCCGTTGTAAAATCGCCGGGATCCCGGATTCCGTGAGCTTTGCCACCAAACCTCAGCTCGCCCGGCACATGCTGGAACGCGCCTTAGATGCGGGTATTCCCTGTCGCTGGGTCACGGCCGATGCGGTGTATGATCGTGACCCCCGCCTGCGTAGCTGGCTGGAATCCCGGCATCAGACGTTTGTTTTGGCGATCCCAAAAAATCAACGACTCTGGTGGCAACAGCCTCGGTTTGTCAGAGCGGATAGGATTGCTGATAGCCTGACACCGGAGAATTGGAAAAAACTCTCAGCGGGGTCGGGGACAAAAGGAGAACGTTGGTATGACTGGGCGCGGCTCTCTCTCTGGCGTTCGCAGATAAGTGAAGCGGCGCCGTGTTATGGCCATTATTTGCTGCTCCGGCGTAGCCGGGATGAAAAGCAAGAACGGGCTTACTATCTCGTCTATGCCCGCGAAGACCAGGCTCTCAACACGCTGGTTCAGGTGGCCGGACATCGCTGGGAAATCGAAAGTGGTTTTGAGGAAACGAAAGGCGAATGCGGTCTGGATCAATACGAAGTGAGACAATGGAAAAGTTGGTATCGGCATATTACGCTGCATATTACGCTGTCGTTATTGACTCATGCCGTTCTGGCTATTTTGCGTCTCCAGGAGAAAAAAAACGCCAGAGGGACTGATAGCCCTGAGTGTGTCGGAACTGCGTAAGCTGCTGTCAAAACTGATGTTCAAGGCCGGGGAAACCGTCGAACAGATCCTCTATTGGTCAAACTGGCGACGACGACATCAATACCGTGCGCAACAATTTCATTACCGCCGCCGAGAAGGACATTTGGTCACGGAACAGTTACGACTGTAGTACTAGGTAATCTTAAAGTCTTTCTCATGCAGGGTAGTACTCAACGTAGGATATAAATCGTGGCTGCTCATCGCCCAAGCCTAGCAAAATCAAACGGACTCACCTCCTTATCCCTGTTCGCATCCAGAAAATCAGCCCACCACTGCAGCATCAGTCTACGCTCATCAAGATGCTCGGCCTTATGAATATAAGCCGCACGCACAGAGTTACGTTCCATATGGCTCATCTGCCGTTCCACTGCATCCCTAGACCAGAGCCCTGACTCAATCAGCGAACTACATGCCATATAGCCAAATCAGAATAATTAGACACATTTCACGTGTTCCATAAACAGCTCGTCAATTGAACACCTTTCTCGCCTTCTTATCGCTTTGACTTCAGCCCATTTCGGTTCGATGGGATTCAAATCCGGGCTATAAGGGGGTAACCATTCCAACAGGCAACCGTGGTCTGCTACCGCTTTTATCGTGTCATGCCGTTTATGGAATGAGGCATTATCCATGACAATCACGGCGCCGCTGGGGAGCTTGGGCAGCAAATCTTGTGTCATCCAGGCGTGAAAGACATCCGCATTAATGCTTCCCGAAAATAAGCTTAAGGTCACGAAGGTCTTTTTGAGGATCGCACCAATGACATTGATGCGGCCTTTGGCCTGCCAATCGTGTGTCCCGAAGCAGCGCCGCCCTTTCGCCGAATAGCCGCGTGTACGGGGCATAGACTGGGCAAAACCGCTTTCATCCAGATAAACAATCGGTTTCCCCGCTTGTTCATAGTAGTCGATGCGTTCGATAAAAGCCTGACGATCCTGAGCGTCAGCGTTGGGGTGCCTTAGCGTTTTTTTTGACCGTTATTTTCAGCCGTTTCAAGGCGTAGTGGATAGCAGACTGCGCAACACCCAAGCGTTTTGCTCTTTCCCATTGATAATCATCGGGATAATTTTGGACATCGGTGAGAAGCGCTTCATCACTGATTTTCGTGGGCGGCTTATTCCGTGTCACACAGGGTTCTATTTTGTGATGCCACCGAAATAAAGTTCGCATAGAAATATCAAAATGGTGACTCGTTTGTTCGAATGTCAACGAATACTTTTCTTTGTATGCCAATACTCGCTTTCGAAAATCCAGACTGTAGCCCATCGCACTTTATCCTTTGTTATGTGAATCCAGATATTATGTCATATTAATATGATTCTGCTATAGTTCTGAAACCATGCCCACAGACTTCCGTTTTCGTGTCATAGCCCATTACTCGCAGAGCCTTGTTCACCGTGTTTTCACTCATCGGCTTACGCAGATCGTGATCGCCCACAAAAATCAGCTCACGATTCCCATTCATGCTTTTGATCTTTTCGAAGATAGAGAGAGCTTGTCGCGACAGGGGAACAAGATGCGGCGTCTTCATCTTTGAGCCACGCTGAGAATGTTTAACACCTTCCTGCGGTTCACGCTCACCTGGAATCGTCCACATGGCAGTTTCAAAATCTACTTCTGACCAGCGGGCAAAACGAAGTTCGCTTGAACGAATGAAAACTAACAAGGTGAGTTCAATCGCTAGGCGGGTTAACGGCCTGCCGGAGTAGTGATCAATGCGATGAAGTAATTCAGGTATACGGTTAAGCTCCAGAGCCGCACGATGCTGCCTTTTTGCCGTGGCAACTGCACCTGCAATCTCTTGTGCGGGGTTGTAGTCGATTAAACCGCTCTGCACAGCAAAACGCATAATCGCAGTAGTACGTTGCTGTAATCGAGCGGTGACTTCGAGCCGCCCGGATGATTCCACCGCTTTAATGGGTACAAGAAGATCCCGGGTCTTCAGTTCCGCAATGTTCCGCTTACCGATAGCAGCAAAGAGATTATCTTCGAGGCTTTTCAATACACGAGAACTATGTGATGCAGACCACTTCTGATTGCTGGCGTGCCAGTCTCTGGCAACCACTTCAAACGTTATCGCCTCTTGCTCCTGCTCTACCTTAACGGCTTTCTTGTTCTCACTGGGATCAACACCATTAGCTAACAGCTTACGGGCTTCATCCCGGCGTGCCCGGGCATCCGCCAGCGAGACTTCGGGGTATTTCCCTAGCGCCAGCATCTTCTCTTTGCTGCCAAAGCGATAACGAAGCCACCAGTATTTGGAGCCGTTAGGGTGAACCAGCAAAACCATACCTTCACCGTCAGTCAGCTTATAGGCTTTTGCTTCATGCTTTGCCGAACGAACCTTCACATCACTCAGATCCATGATGAGTATCCTTTCAAGGGGTCTGTGTGGGTACAAACATTATCGAACAGCGATATACCCGCAGTTGTACCCGCATCAGTAAGTTGATGTAGATTGAATCAGGTTGACTTAGGTTGAGTGAAAAAGCGAGGAAAGCCTTGCGAGTACTGGATTTCAGGCACAAAAAAAGACGCCCGTTGACGTCTATAGATGTTCCGATGGTGCCGAAGGCCGGACTCGAACCGGCACACCCGAAGGCGGTTGATTTTGAATCAACTGCGTCTACCGATTTCGCCACTTCGGCACTGAAAGGGGTCGGAAAACGAGAGCCATTATACTTGCCCGAAGACCATTCGCAACACTTATCCTTCCAATTTTGTTCAAGTGCTGAAAAAAAAAGCAAACACAATAACTTTCACATAAAATCGCTCAAATTTAAGCCCATATTATTCTATGTAACATAAATCGACCTTTTATAACTTCTTATCATCGATAGACAACCCATAATCTCCTTATATAATTCAGAATAAAATACTATAAAACACTGCTGTTGAGGTAAATCAGTATGACGCTTATCAATTGGATATTCGCAGGTATTCTGCTGGGTTTTGTTATCGGTGCCGTTATTGCGATATTTAAGAAAAATAAATAACGGTTAAGTTTCCCATGCATTACGCTCCCTGATTGGTTAATCCGAAAATGAACAAACGGCTCTATAAATTTTGTGTTGTTTCCGCTCTTTCATTAGCGCTTTCAGCCTGTTCCGCTTCTGGCAATTCACACCAGAAAAAAATACTGCATTCAAGTAAACAATCTACAAAACAGCCTACAAAGTGGGAAGTGTTTGATGGCGATGTTTCAAACCGGAAAATGGCTTCAGCACTGGTCAAAGAGTATGCCCAGTCAATCTTTAGTGAAGGTAACCCGCTAGGCATGGCGATAGTGGTGATTGATAATAATCAAGTTATACATCATAGTTTTGGGGAAACTTATCCAGGGAGCGGGATTAAACCCAGCCAAAATTCTTTAATCCGCATCGCCTCAATCTCCAAGCTGATGACCAGCGAAGTCATGATCAAACTGGCAGAGCAAAAGCGGATTAAAATCACCGATCCATTACAAAAATATACTTATCATGGTGTGCATGTTCCCGATTTTGATGCCGGCCAGCCAATCCGCTTGTATCATCTGGCAAGCCACACCAGTGGGTTACCACGGGAACAACCCGGAGGAAAATGGGGACGACCGGTATTTATCTGGCCAACTCAGTCCAACCGATGGAACTGGCTGAAAAATGCAGATTTAGAAACCGCCCCCGGAACAACCGCTTCTTATTCTAATCTGGCCTATGATTTATTAGCAGATGCCCTTTCCAAAGCAACAGGTGAACCATACAGCCGCCTGCTGCAAGAAGAAATTACCCTCCCTTATCAGATGAAGGATACAACCCTAACACCAACTCCTGCCCAATGTGCCCGGTTAATGGAGGGGATAAAATCCAGCCCTTGCCTCAGTACCATCGCCGCCGCAGGCAGTGGCGGTATTTATTCTACTCCCGCCGATATGCAGCGCTGGATGCAGCAGTTTTTATCCTCCCACAATCATTTGAGAAAACAGACTGCCAGCCGTGAACAGGGTATTTATTTTAAACGCACTGAGCTGGCCTCAATCAAAGGCATGGATGTAGCAGGAAAAGCCGATGGTATCGGGCTTGGCTGGGTTTATATGAACGGTAAGAAAGATGTTCCGGGTATCTATCAGAAAACAGGCGGCGGCGGCGGTTTCAACACTTATATGGCGATGATCCCTGAACAAAATATTGGGGTTTTTATCGTAATGACCCGAAAAGAGCACAGTAAGTTTCATCAGGTAACTAAAGGAGTCAATGAGCTGGTCACTGCACTGGCGCAGAATCATAACCAGATTCCAGAGCAACCGGTAATGGAATTGGTAAAGAAATAAGCCTATAAAAAATAACAGCCTGAGTTTATCTCCATCAAAACTCAGGCTATATTTGATGGAGATTAACGGAAATCATTTATATTTTTGCTCGATTTTCCATTACAAAAATATATTCTGGATGCAACAATATCTATTAGCCTAAGAGGTTCACAAGAATCAAAGGTATCTTCAATTTCATCCACTGAGTTCCAAAACGCATTCTTTAACTGATTGATTTTATGATGTGTTATTTTACTACTTCGAAACAAAAGATTATTGACATCACTGGTATCATAATCAGATGCTAATATCATTTTAGGGTTTTCCTCACGATAGTTAGTTCGATTGAATCGTGATATCTCTTCAAAGCTTAAGGTCTCATCCCTTTCATAACAAGCAGTCATCGCCAAGCCAATCGTTCCTTCGTAAGCTTCAACGATAAACCGTTTAGGATCAGGGAGTAACCGAGAAAAATTGCCTGCAAAAGAACCGCTATACCAACTTTTATTGTCTGCCGAATAGCAAAATAATAGACGTATATGACGGTATTTAAAAATATCATTCCCAAAGTAATTATTTAAAATAGATATCAACTTTTCTGGTCCAATGAAATTTGAAGGCTGATCCAATATTTCAATCCCTCCATCCAAACTTCCATGGCCTGATATAGTTAATCGATATTCATCAGTCGCGTTATAAGGAACATCCTCAAAGAGAGAAAATCCTTCTGAAAAAAATTTAAAGTACTTCATGAAAAAGCCCTCATATTAACTACCCAGCAATAGATAAGCTTGATGTATTAATGATGCTCGTTGGGTTTTAGTAAGGCCATATTGAAAACTTCCCTGATAAAAAAACAATTAATAATTGATAAAAAACACTGCAAAATATAATCAATGTTGGTGAATCTATACTAAATAACTAGTAATAAAAGTAAACTAATTTCTAGCTAAAAATTAATTCCTTTATTATTCAATAAATAAACTACCACCGACTAAAATCGTCAGTCCTGACTAAACGCATATACGTCAAAATATTTAAGTTCAAGGTCACCGTCTAAAGACTGTGGTTTTCACTCTCATTTGAAAAAATAAAAAATCGCCTCTACCGTTGAAGATAAAGGCGATCAATAAATAAAGTTATTTTTCAATTGGTTGATATTATTTTCTGCGCAAAAGTAAGTAAACACTTACCATAAAGAACAGCAGACTCGGCAACAATGCACCCAATACTGGTGGCATGCTATAAACCAGACTGAGCGGGCCGAATATCTCATTGAGGACATAGAAAACAAAGCCTGAGCTTATCCCTACTACAACCCTGAATCCCATAGGAACACTACGCAACGGTCCGAAGATAAAGGAAAGTGCCATCAACATCATAACCGCCACGGATAACGGAGCAAAAACCTTTTTCCACATATTAAGTTCGTAGCGCCCTGCATCCTGCTGACTCTGTTTCAGGTAAGTAATGTATTGATGCAAACCACGAATAGAAAGCGCGGTAGGCTCGAGGGAAACAACGCCCAGTTTTTCTGGTGTCAGTCGGCTTTTCCAGTCAGCAGAGATATACTGTGAACCGGTGATCCGGCCAAAATGATTTAAATCAGATTCTTCCACCTGAGATAACTTCCACTGCGCATTTTCCGTATCATACACAGCAGATGCCGCATATTTCACAGATAATAGCTTTTTGTCGTTATCAACATGATAGATACTGACACCGTTCAGAGAGCTATCCTTCCCAACACTCTGGATGTAGACGAAATCATTACCATCTTTTGCCCAAAGCCCTTTCGAGGTGGACATCAAAGAACCGCCATACATTTTATGTGAGCGGAAATTACGGGCGATTTGCTCCCCTTGCGGAGCAACCCACTCACCTATCACCATTGTCAGTAAAACCAGCGGAATAGCCGTTTTCATTACCGCACCGGCAACCTGAAGACGGGTAAACCCAGAAGCCTGCATAACCACCAGCTCACTGCGGGTTGCCAGCGCACCTAACCCCAAAAGCGCGCCCAACAAAGCCGCCATCGGGAAGAAAATCTGGATATCTTTGGGAACACTCAGCAAGGTATAAATACCGGCAGAAAGGGCGGTATACTCGCCCTGCCCGACTTTACGCAGCTGATCGACGAACTTAATAATGCCGGATAGCGACACCAGCGTGAACAGTGTCATCAGTATGGTTTGCAGGATTGTCCGCCCGATATATCTATCTAATACACCAAACATCAGGCAGCTCCTTGAGTCTTAAAGCGTGAACGCAGTTTACGCATCGGGGTGGTATCCCATACGTTGAGCGCCAGTGCCAGAGCAAAATACACGCCGTTAACCAGCCACATCCAGATCATAGGATCAAGCTTCCCTTTACCACCAGCCGAACGCAGGGAACTTTGCAGCAGGAAGAAAATCAGGTAGAGCAACATGGCTGGCAGCATACTGAGTACGCGCCCCTGTCGTGGGTTGACTGCACTGAGGGGAACAACCATCAATGCCATAATCAGGACAGAGGCAATCAAAGTCAGACGCCAGTGAAGTTCAGCGCGGGCATCTTTATCATTGCTGCTATGCCATAGTTCAGTCATTGATTTTTGTTCAACTTTACCGCTGTCTACATCCGGGTCTTGATGCCCGATAACGGCACGATAGTCGTTAAAATCGGTAATGCGGAAATCACGTAACAAGGCCGTTCCCTCGTAGCGCGTTCCTGTATGAAGTACCGCAACCTGATTGCCGTTGGGTAATGCTTCCATATGCCCGCCATCAGCAATGACGATTGAGGGCCGTTGATTATGCGTCGGACGAAGCTGGGCAAGGAAAACATTTTCAAAATTATTCCCTTTCACGTTACCGATATACAGCACCATATTGCCATCATTGGAAGGTTTAAACTGCCCTTCCATTATTGCGGCAAGGCTTGGGTTTGCTTTCGCATCTGCCAGCACTTGTTCTTGATACTTGGATGACCACGGAGTGAACCAGATAACGTTGGCCGCAGCCAGCATCGCTGTAAGCAGAGCCAGAATGAGGGCGGATTTCACCAGCACGCTTTTACCTAAACCGCAGGCATGCATGACAGTAATTTCGCTTTCCGTATAGAGTTTACTGAATGTCATTAACACCCCGAGGAATAGACTCAGGGGTAAAATTAGCTGCGCCATCTCCGGCACACCTAACCCTAACAAAGATAAAACTAAATTTGCGGGAATATTACCTTCCACCGCCGCGCCCAATACCTCAACTAATTTCTGACTGAAAAAGATCAGCAGTAAGATGAAAAGTATTGCGATTTGACTTTTCAGGGTTTCCCGTACCAGATATCTAATGATGATCACGCTTATTACGCCTGTGAAAACTTGTCTTTTTGCAGGAAAGTCGCTAACTTCGTCGTATATCTACCATTTATATGAATCAGTTTGGCTTCCCCGTAGCTAAAATGATACCAAAGCATTCCATATATTTGTTCTCAATTAGAGCATACTTATCGTTGGCTAAGTATCTAAAATTAATATGCTCAGCTTAACATAACAGAGAACTTTATTTGGGATGATTTAATGCGGAACATGGTATTTTAGCGATTGTATCTGTCTTTGTCTTTAAGATTCAGGAGAACGCATGGAGTTTAGTGTAAAAAGCGGTAGTCCGGAGAAACAACGCAGTGCGTGTATTATTGTCGGCGTATTTGAACCGCGCCGTCTTTCCCCTATCGCAGAACAACTTGACAAAATAAGTAACGGTTATATCAGTGCCTTACTGCGCCGCGGTGAACTTGAAGGCAAAGTGGGTCAGACCCTGCTACTGCATCATGTTCCTAATGTGCTGTCTGAGCGCATTCTGCTGGTTGGTTGCGGAAAAGAGCGTGAACTGGATGAGCGCCAGTATAAGCAGATTATTCAGAAAACCATCAGCACCCTCAATGAAACCGGCTCAATGGAAGCTGTCTGTTTCCTGACTGAATTACACGTCAAGGGACGCAACAACTATTGGAAAGTACGTCAGGCTGTCGAAACAGCAAAAGAGTCACTGTATGTCTTCGACCAGCTTAAGAGCAGCAAAACTGAACTGCGACGGCCTCTGCGCAAGATGGTTTTCAATGTGCCGACCCGCCGCGAGCTGACCAGCGGTGAACGTGCCATTCAGCATGGCCTTGCCATTGCTGCCGGCATTAAGGCGACAAGAGATCTGGTTAATATGCCGCCTAATATCTGTAATGCTGCGTACCTTGCCTCACAGGCACGTCAGCTTGCTGACAGCGCTGAAAATCTGGTTACCAAAGTGATTGGTGAAGAGCAGATGAAAGAGCTGGGCATGAATGCCTATCTGGCGGTAGGTCAGGGTTCTCAGAACGAATCCCTGATGTCAGTGATCGAATATAAAGGCAGTAAAGACCCGAATGCGAAACCTATCGTACTGGTGGGTAAAGGCCTGACTTTCGATTCCGGCGGTATCTCCCTCAAGCCAGCCGATGGCATGGAAGATATGAAGTTCGACATGGGCGGTGCGGCTTCTGTTTATGGTGCTATGCGAATTGTGGCTGAGCTGCAATTACCCATCAATGTCATCGGTGTTCTGGCTGGATGCGAGAATATGCCCGGTGGCCGTGCCTATCGCCCCGGGGATATTTTAACCACAATGTCCGGCCAGACCGTTGAAGTCACGAATACCGATGCGGAAGGTCGTCTGGTGCTGTGCGATGCGCTGACTTATGTTGAGCGTTTCGAGCCAGAGCTGGTTATTGATGTCGCCACACTGACAGGTGCATGTATGGTTGCATTAGGCAGTCATTATACTGGTTTGATGTCCAACCATAATCCACTGGCGCATGAACTGCTGAATGCGTCAGAACAGGCCGGTGATCGGGCATGGCGTCTGCCGTTGGGCGATGAGTTTTCCGAGCAGTTGGAATCCAATTTCGCGGATATGGTTAACTCCTGTGGGCGTCTTGGCGGCGCGATTACTGCCGGTGCTTTCCTGTCGCGTTATACGGCTAAATACAATTGGGCACATCTGGATATCGCCGGTACAGCATGGCGTTCAGGTAAGCAGAAAGGAGCAACAGGTCGTCCGGTTGCACTGTTGGCACAATTCCTGTTAAATCGTGCAGGTCTTAATGCTGATGATTAATACCCCTCCGCCATTTTTTGCATAATAATATGGCGTATACCCAACAGATTTCGAGTTACAACCTGAAAAATGATGGCGATAAAAAGGTATTAAAGAAAAGGGTATTGCTGCTGCAATACCCTTTTTCCGTCACCTTACCTATCGTTTAACCATTTTTCTGTAACCTATTTTCGATAATCATGAGACTATGAAAAACGCCACTTTCTATTTATTGGAAAAAATGTCACCGGAAAAATCATCGTGTTTAGATGATTTACAGCCACATGAGTGGCTGGCATGTCAGCTTGCTGCTGACCAATGGCGTGCAGGGAAGCGGGTTCTGATTGCTTGTGAAAGCCAGCAGCAGGCCGAAAAGCTGGATGAAGTCCTATGGCAGCGAGAGCCGAGCCAGTTTGTGCCACACAACCTTGCAGGAGAAGGCCCCCGTTATGGCGCACCTGTAGAATTATGCTGGCCGCAGAAAAGGGGCAATGCTCCCCGTGATATTCTGATAACACTGCTTCCTCATTTTGCAGACTTTGCCACAGCTTTCCATGAAGTGGTAGACTTCGTCCCTATTGATGAAAATCTGAAACAGTTAGCTCGCGAACGATATAAATCCTATCGTAGCGTCGGCTTTAATTTGACCATGGCAACCCCGCCAACCTATTAAATATCAAGATAAAATGGAAAAGACACCCGCTACTAAAACGCAATCTGAGCCATCTCTCGATAAAACGTATAACCCGACAGAGATAGAGCAACCTCTTTACGATCACTGGGAAAAGAGTGGTTATTTCAAGCCAAATGGCGACACCAGCCGTGAAAGCTTCTGCATCGTCATTCCACCGCCGAATGTGACCGGCAGCCTGCATATGGGGCACGCCTTCCAGCAGACTATCATGGATACGATGGTGCGTTACCAGCGTATGCAGGGCAAAAATACGCTGTGGCAGGTCGGTACTGACCACGCAGGCATCGCAACGCAAATGGTTGTTGAGCGCAAAATCGCAGCTGAAGAAAATAAAACTCGCTACGATTATGGCCGCGATGCTTTTATTGACAAGATTTGGCAGTGGAAAGCGGAATCCGGTGGCACAATCACTAACCAGATGCGTCGTCTGGGTAACTCTGTGGATTGGGAGCGTGAGCGCTTCACCATGGATGAAGGGTTGTCAAAAGCCGTTAAAGAAGCCTTCGTACGCATGTATCAGGACGACCTGATTTATCGTGGTAAGCGTCTGGTTAACTGGGATCCAAAACTGCGCACAGCAATTTCTGATATCGAAGTTGAAAACCGCGAAGTCAAAGGTTCAATGTGGCATCTGCGTTATCCTTTGGCAGACGGCGCGAAAACAGCCGAAGGCAAAGATTATCTGATTGTTGCGACAACCCGCCCGGAAACGGTGCTGGGAGATACCGGTGTTGCTGTTAACCCGGAAGATCCACGTTATAAAGATCTGATTGGCAAAGAAATCATTCTGCCACTGGTAAACCGTCGTATTCCTATCGTGGGCGATGAGCACGCTGATATGGAAAAAGGCACTGGTTGTGTGAAAATCACGCCGGCCCACGATTTCAATGACTATGAAGTCGGTAAGCGTCACAGCCTGCCGATGATCAATATCCTGACACTCGACGGTGATATCCGCGAAACCGCAGAAGTGTTCAATAGCAATGGTGAAGCTTCTGACGCTTATTCAACCGAGATCCCGGCTGAATACTGTGGCATGGAACGTTTTGCCGCCCGTAAAGCTATCGTTGCTGAATTCGAAAAACAGGGTCTGCTGGTAGAAATCAAGCCTCACGATCTGACCATTCCTTATGGTGACCGTGGTGGTGTGGTCATCGAGCCAATGCTGACTGACCAGTGGTATGTCCGCACCGCACCTCTGGCAAAAGTGGCGATTGAAGCCGTCGAGAATGGTGACATCCAGTTCGTACCAAAACAGTACGAGAACATGTACTACTCTTGGATGCGTGATATTCAGGACTGGTGTATTTCCCGTCAATTGTGGTGGGGCCACCGCATTCCGGCATGGTATGACGCAGAAGGCAATGTCTATGTGGGTCGCGATGAAGAAGAAGTTCGCCGCGAAAACAATCTGGGTGCAGAGATTACTCTGACTCAGGACGATGATGTGCTGGATACTTGGTTCTCTTCCGGTCTGTGGACATTCTCAACCCTCGGCTGGCCTGAACAGACTGAAGCACTGAAAACGTTCCACCCGACCGATGTACTGGTCAGTGGCTTCGATATCATCTTCTTCTGGATTGCCCGCATGATCATGATGACCATGCACTTCATCAAAGATGAAGATGGCAAACCTCAAGTGCCATTCAAGACGGTCTATATGACAGGTCTGATCCGCGATGAAGAAGGCCAGAAGATGTCTAAATCCAAAGGGAACGTTATCGACCCGCTGGATATGATTGACGGCATTCCGCTGGAAAATCTGCTGGAAAAACGCACCGGCAATATGATGCAGCCACAAATGGCAGAGAAAATCCGCAAGCGTACTGAAAAACAGTTCCCGGAAGGCATTGAAGCCCACGGTACTGATGCCCTGCGTTTCACTCTGGCAGCACTGGCTTCTACGGGTCGTGATATCAACTGGGATATGAAACGCCTGCAAGGTTATCGCAACTTCTGTAACAAACTGTGGAATGCCAGCCGTTTCGTGCTGATGAACACCGAAGGACAGGACTGTGGTCAAAATGGTGGCGAAATGTCACTGTCACTGGCAGACCGCTGGATCCTGGCAGAATTCAATCAGACAGTGAAAGCTTATCGCGAAGCGCTGGATACTTACCGTTTCGACATCGCCGCTAATATTCTTTACGAATTCACATGGAACCAATTCTGTGACTGGTATCTGGAACTTTCCAAACCGGCTATCAATAAAGGTTCTGAAGCAGAAGTCCGCGCAGCACGTCATACTCTGATCGAAGTGCTGGAAGGTCTGTTGCGTCTGGCTCATCCAATCATTCCATTCATCACCGAAACCATCTGGCAACGTGTGAAAGTGGTTAAGGGCATTGATGCAGATACCATCATGCTGCAATCTTTCCCTGAATTCGATCAGGCGAAAGTTGATGAACTGGCGCTGAACGATCTGGAATGGATTAAAGAGGCGATCATTGCTGTACGTAATATCCGTGCAGAAATGAACATCGCACCAAGCAAGCCACTGGAGGTTCTGCTGCGTGATGCGAATGCCGATGCACAGCGCCGCGTCGCTGAAAACCTGAACTTCCTTCAGGCAATGGGCCGTCTCTCCTCTGTTACCGTTCTGGCAGCAGGCGAAGAAGCTCCTGTTTCTGTGACCAAGCTTATCAACGGTGCAGAAGTGCTGATCCCAATGGCTGGTTTAGTAGACAAAGATGCAGAACTGGCACGTCTGGATAAAGAAATCGAGAAGCTGGATAAAGAAATCAGTGGCATCGAAGGCAAACTATCCAACGAAGGATTTGTCAGCCGCGCACCAGAAGCCGTTGTTGCCAAAGAACGTGAGCGTCTGGCAACAAACAATGCAGCTAAAGAAAAATTACTGGCACAAAAAGCAACTATCGCTGCTCTGTAAGATTTTCTGAATTAAATTAAGCCACTGTATATTTGCAGTGGCTTTTTTTGATTATTAGCTATTGGGATAGAATACATCAACATGAATATAATCTTCATTCAGTTGATAACGCTCTTTTAATAGCTCAGACATATCACTGATCATATTAGGAGAACCACACATATAAACTTCTATCTGATTATTCAGACCAATCTCTTTTTTAAAGACTTCCTGCACGTACCCACAATGGATTTCAGGATGCTCTTCTTCATCCGACCGTGATAACGCCATATGGAAATTGAAATTTCCTAATGTATTTTTCCAGTTATCTACAATCTCAGAGAAATAGTGATCGGTTTTTCGTCTTCCTCCCCAAAAAAGATGGATATTTCGTTCCTTGAATACGCCAGATTCGATTATGGATTTTATCGGAGCAAATCCTGTTCCTGTCGCAACAAAAACAACATCTCTTACCTCATCATGATAATCCGAAATAAAATCACCATAAGGCCCGTATATCCACAATACATCATTGACTTTCAGCTTTTCACAAATCACATCTGAAAACACACCATTTTTATTCTTAGCGACATGAATTTCAACATATCCATCATCCTTCGGGATATTAGCGACAGAATAATACCGGCATTTTCCATTAGGGACTTCTATACCAATATATTGCCCCGGAATAAAATCCATCTTAGATCTTTTCGATAATTTAAATCTGATAACCGTGATTCCGGGTGATCTTGTTATATCACATATAACAGCGCCTTCTTTGGTATCTGAAAGCATCTTATCATCACCATCTGCTTCACAAACAATATTGCTTTTAGCAATCGCGCAGCATGGTAAAAAGTAATTATCGTCCAGTTCTTTCTTTGTTAAACCAATTTTATTCCCGACCGTATATTCTATATCACCGGATAATAATTTTAACTTACAGACCCGACAAGCCCCCAACCGGCAACCATTTTTTAAAGAATGCCCGTTACTTTCAGCTTGTTCCAATATAGTTATGTTTTCATCAGAAAAAAATTCGATTTCAGTTTTATTAATACTAACAAAATGTTTCATTTTACAATTAGGATCATTCCATGCCATTCAAACATTCAACATACTTCTTCCCTGCGATAATAAATTCTTCCGGGGAAAAGCCACCACCTGATTCTTCAATAATAAAATTCCCCTGATAACCTTCACTCACCATATAAGATAATACTTTGTGATAGTCGAAGTTGCCTTCATCCAATGGTAAATGAACGTGTTCACCATTCAGTACATCATTAAAATGTGCATTCCTGATATAGGGTAGAATTCTTTTTAATCCTTCTTTATATTCTCTGGTACTGTTTTTATGCATAAATGATTCAAAATGCACAATGTCCAGAGTCAGGAAAACACCGTACTGATGGCATAAGATCTCATGCTGTTCATCACTCAGAACGATATACTTTTCTCTATCACTTCCGGTATTTTCCAGCAGGATAGTCATGCCATTTTCTTTTGCAACTTCTGATAGTTTCTGGATAGATTTAGACAGTTGCTGAAAATCAAAATCAGAGATCCCATTATCATCAAATTCAAGATAGCCGGGATGAATAGTAATGTATTCAGCACCGATCTTCTTTGCTTCATAAATGAATGATTCAAGATAATCAACCGCAATAATTCTATCTAATTCTTCACTATTCGCAATATCTGTTTTGATACCGATATAAGGCGCGTGAACAGAATAGTAAAGATCGTTATCTTCTTTTAACTTATTCAATACAGCAACTTTCTCATTCCATTTCTCAGGATGATAATCAATTAAATCTCTTAATTCTTTTTCAAATTCAATTTCAATACGCTTAAAATCTTTACTTAATTGTTCAACCAAAACGTCTATATCTGCCGGGTTTTCAAAAATGTTTGTTGAGAAGCCAATTTTCTGAGAAAAATTCATAACCATTCCTATTAAATATCTTGCTGAGAAAGTTTACTGCTTGATAATCTGTTAAAATAAAACTTTCGTTCCAAACCTAATGTATCAGGGTTGATAAATTCGTAAGTTTCAGGGAATTTTTTAATTCCGTTTTGGTGAATACCTGCGCAAGTTGAAAACGCATATTTACCTAATAAAGGTTTATTAGGATGAGGCAATTTATTGATAATGTCATAATAAAAATTGCATAGGTTAATCAGATCTTTCATATCAATATCTGCTTTAAACCTATTTTTATATTCACTTCTATATGACAAAATTGCCATTATTTCTTCAAACGACGCATTACCACAACGCTCACCGACTCCACCCAGTGTCACCTGTACTTCATCTGCTCCGGCATCGATTGCGCTGATTGAGTTAGCAACCGCCAGCCCTAAATCATTGTGGCAATGAACAGAGAACCGTATACCCGGAAACTTATTTTTAAAATAACTAATCAGATTACTGATATATAGCGGTGTAGCACAACCTGTTGTATCGGCAAAGCAGATATCGTTGACATGGTAAGCTGTCAGCAACTCAATTTTCTCTTCTAAAAGATCATAACTCCCTCTTGATGAGTCTTCTAAAATAGCTGATACTTTACCTGTGTAATCACTATTAGCGATATATTCCAAAGAATCTTTCAGCATCAATAATATACTGTCTTTGGTAGAATCAAACTTTTTTCTGATATGTATTTCTGAGCCAACACACAGCAAGTTTAATTTGGTCTTTTTAAATCGACTTAAAGCTAAAATTGTTCTTTTAATATCATCAGGTTTTAATCGGCATAAAGAGGCAATATAAGTATCTTTAAAATCTATATTAGATGATGCGGCCTCATAAAAAAACTTTTCACTATCTTCATCTGTTACCATGCCAATCTCAATAGAATCAACCCCTAAATCAATTAAACGTGGTAACAATTTCAACTTTTTTTCATTCGAGAGTAAACACCCAATCCCCTGCTCACCATCTCTCAATGTCGTATCAAAAAAACATATTTTTTTCATTAACCCACCATGATATTAATGTAAATAAAACAGATGATATAATTAAGCTCTTTAATATAGAGCCTGTGCGCTTACTGATAAAATAAGCAGTTATAACCGTAATAATTGCAAGAGCATACTTAATTTCAAAATGATAAATTAATTCGCTGATTTTTATATTACCAAGAGATATATTTACAATAATACTGCCAAGGATAAAACATACTGCATAATCTAAAGAGGTAATAAGAAAACCATCTTTCTTAATTTTCTTGTTACCCATTAAAAATGGCATAACCCGAAGAAGGTAACTGATCGCTCCCATCAATAAGATCATAATCATGCTCAGGCTCCCTTTTTAATTTTTAATTCATAAAATGCAATGCACATTCCAACTATAATGGGTATTGCTATATCCATAAGCTGAATATTTAATTCATTGATGAATGGTGCACATAACCCACCTACCAGCGTAGCAAAAACGGACAAATCTTTTCCGGCCCGCTTAGCGGTAAGAGAGGAAAAATGAATCGGAATTAACATTACGAGAAAAAGAGAGATTGAATCATAATTCAAATAATCTGAAGACACATACCCCAATAAGGTTGCAAGAACAGCGATCACAAAACTAGGGACAGATACACCCAGATAATAATTAAACTGTGCCTTTCCTTCAGGGATCTTCTCCGCAACTAAATGAGCGTGGGTCACAGTATATGTGCTGGCACTGAATGCCAACATTGACAATACAACCTTGCTTTTTGAGATGCCATGAAAATACTGCGACATAACCATCGACATCAGAAAAAAGCGGAAGTTAATGATCAGAGTTAGTATGATCACTGATAAAAGTGCGCCATTAGCAAGATAATTAACAACCGCGACCTGCAAAGGTGCAGCAAAAGTGAATACAGAACCCACCATTGCTTCTATTAATGAAAGCCCTTTATTTTGATACAGAGCACCAACGGATGCAAAAATGAGGAAAAAAGAAATGCAAACAGGTAATGAATCTAACATTCCTTTTCTAAATAATGAACTTTGCATTGAACCCCAACTTTTAATATCAATAAATTCACACAGAAAATAACAATATGGAAAAACATTACATTAAAAAAAATGATGCTTCAATGTTTTTGACGCTATCTTATTGAGAACAATTATTATTAATGTAGTTTTCACATTTAATTGTTTTTATTCAGAGTTAATAACCCCCTTAAATAACAAAAATAAAATCAATTAAAATCAAATAGATATAAAAAACAAAAAAACAAATATGTTTTTTAAAAAGTGTTTATCTAGTATTAAAAAATGGAAGTAATCAACATTGTTTACAAGAACAGGTATGAACTATTAGTTTTCTCACAATATTTTCATATGAGAATTAAAATACAATATATAATTTCATATTATATATAAATCATTGGGACTAAAAAGCCAGTCATGTATTATATTTGATAATAACTCTCATTATCAGGAAGGTAAAATGAAAATTATACAGAAGATATTCTTGGCAGGAATTATCCAACTGGGCTTTACACATTTAACTTATGCAGAATCCACCCTAAATAAGATACAGTCCTCTGGTATATTCAGGATCGGGACAGAAGGTGCATATGCTCCATTCAGTTATCATGATACTTCGGGAAAATTAACGGGATTTGATGTAGAAATCGGTCGTGAAATTGCCAAGCGAATGAAAGTCAAACCTGAATTTATTGAAGGGAAATGGGATGGGCTGATTGCGGGTCTGGATGCCGGACGATCAGATGCGGTGATGAACCAGATTGCTATTACTCCCGAACGCCAGAAAAAATATATTTTCTCCTTACCTTATGTCATTTCAGAAGCTGTTCTGATTACCAGAACCGATAACAATACGATTAAAACGTTTAGTGATTTAAAAGGTAAAAAATCCGCCCATACTTTAACCAATAACTTCGCCCAGATTGCGCGTCAGCACGGAGCAGAAATTATCGGGACAAATGGCTTTAATCAAGAAGTTGAGCTTGTCAGTACGGGCCGTGCAGATGCCACCATCAACGATAAACTGTCTTACCTCGATTATAAAAAACATCGCCCGGAAGCACCGGTACACATTGTGGCAACGGATACCCATGCAGCACAGACTGCGGTACTCCTACGTAAAAACGATACCGAGTTAAAAGCTGCAATCGATGAAGCCATTACTGAAATCAACGCTGACGGAACTTATCAACGTATCTGGGACAAGTATTTTAGTCACGGATCCGCCAGTTCTAAGCTATAACTTTATTTTATATAAGGATGCTCTCTTATTGCCATATCATCACTAAAACAATCTTATAAAAAATAAATACTTTTTGATGTTAATATAGGAACGATATATGACTCCATCCTGGCTCAGCTTAGCACTGGATTCTCTTTGGCCGATGATTTACGCAGGCCTGACATTCACTATTCCCCTCACCCTGATCACATTTGCCCTCGGGCTTACACTGGGGTTTATCGTTGCCCTGATCAGGCTTTACGGGCCTAAGCCATTGGTTGTAGTTGTACGTTTTTATGTCTGGCTGATCCGCGGGACACCACTATTAGTGCAACTGTTTCTGATATTTTATGCACTGCCCAGCATTGGCATTACACTGGAAGCATTCACCTCTGCCGTGATTGGTTTTACGCTGAATGTTGGTGCTTACACATCAGAAGTTATCCGGGCTGCGCTTAATTCGGTTCCTAAAGGCCAATGGGAAGCCTCCCATTCTATCGGGATGAGTTGGTGGCAATCCCTGCGACGTATCGTTCTGCCACAAGCAGCAAGAGTTTCTATTCCTCCACTGTCAAATACCTTTATTTCGCTGGTGAAAGATACCTCACTGGCGTCTGTTATTACCGTACCGGAAATGTTTCTGGCTGCACAGCGCATCGCCGCTGTGACATACCAGCCCCTGATCCTGTACACCGAAGCAGCCGTCCTTTATCTGCTCCTGAGTTCGCTGTTATCAGCACTGCAAACCCGTATGGAAAACAAGTTCTCCCAGCAATACGCTAAAAATGGCAATAATAAGGAAGTCAATAATGATTCAGCTCTCTAACATTGAAAAAAGTTTCGACGGACAAAAGGTGCTGAAAAATATTAACCTGACGATTAAGGAAGGCAGCCTGACGGCCCTTATTGGGCCTTCCGGCAGTGGGAAAAGCACCCTGTTACGCTGCATTAACCTGCTGGAAATTCCACAAGCCGGCCAACTTATGCTGGGGAAAGAAAAAATTACGTTTACCGGCAAAGAACGCCTTTCCCACAAGGAAATCCAGCGCTTTAGTCTGCAAACCGGCATGGTATTCCAGAATTTCCAGCTTTTTCCTCATCTCACTGTGATTGAAAACATCATGGAGGGGCTGATTTGGGTACAGAAATGGCCCCGCGAACGTGCCAGAGAGCGGGCGATGGAGCTACTGAAAAAGGTTGAAATGTCGCATAAAGCGGATGTGTGGCCAACCACATTATCCGGTGGTCAGCAGCAGCGGGTTGCAATCGCCAGAGCGATGGCACCATCACCAAAGGTATTATTATGTGATGAACCGACTTCAGCCCTTGACCCTGAACTATCAAAAGAAGTCGTTTCTGTACTGAAACAGTTAGCAGATGAAGGGACAACAATGTTAATGGCAACGCACGATCTGCGTCTGGCTGCTAATCTTGCCCATGATGTTATCTTTCTGGAATTCGGGGAAATTATCGAATCGGGAAGCGCCAAACACATGTTCACCCGCCCGGATCACCAGCGCACCATCGAGTTTGTTTCAACTCTGACTGAAACTTTACCGGACTGGCAAATATAGAAAGCCACAACATTTTTTAAAAATTCATTTGGAGAACATCATGAAAGTATTCTTAAAATTGCTGCTTGCAGGTGCCGTGACTCTTGCTATCTCTGCTCCCAGCTATGCCGGTAAAGATTTTGATGCCATAAAAGCCTCAGGCGTATTTAAAATTGGTACAGAAGGGACTTATCCTCCATTTACCTACCATGATGCCAGCAATAAATTAACCGGCTTTGATGTCGATATTGCCAGAGAAATTACACGTCGTATGGATGTTAAACCTGAGTTTACGGAAGTAAAGTGGGATGGTTTAATTGCAGGGCTGGATGCTAAACGCTTTGATGCGGTTGTTAATCAGGTTGGTGTGACTCCTGCACGGGAAGCCAAATTCAGCTTTTCAATCCCTTACACAACATCTCAGGTTGTTCTGATCACCCGTGATAACAATAACAGCATCAAATCCTTTGATGACCTCAAAGGAAAACGATCCGCGCAATCTTTAACCAGCAACTACGGGCAATTAGCAACATCTTATGGTGCTACGCTGGTCAGCACGGATGGTTTTAATCAGTCCGTTGATTTAGTTGCCACCGGTCGGGCTGATGCCACTCTGAATGATCGTTTGTCATTTCTTGACTTCAAAAACCAACGCCCGAATGCACCGGTTAAAATTGTCGCTCAGCAGACTGATGCCAGTAAATCGGCCGTTTTAATGCGCAAAGGTGATCCTGAATTAGTCGAAGCGATTAATAAAGCACTGCAAGGCATGAAAGATGACGGAACTTACGCCCGTATTTCCGAGAAATACTTTGGCACTGATATTTCTAAGTAATTAGTTAACCAACTGATCAGATTATATTCTTCAATTGCATTATCTTCTGCAAAGCGTCGGATATAATCTGATCGAGCTACTCTAAATCTACATTAATGCGACAGAGCCGTAATAATTGGTACTATCCTTTTTGCCAGAGGATAAACGGTACTATGATTACAATACTTACTTTTTGTAAGCGAAAGTGAACGAGAAGATATGTCGAAATTTTCCCGATGTGGACGACAATCAAAAGAAAGTTGACTTAATATCACATTTATTTCCTGTTCAGATACAGCAATATTATCCAGCGTTAAATCTTGTCCAAGTCTTTGCCGTAGAGTGAGTAAAAAATCGGTTAAATGTTGAAGCATTATTGGAGTTTCATGGCTATCGGGCAACCAATATACATCGTACAAATTCGTTCTATAAATGCGTGGATGTATATCTGTAACGAAACTTGGCCCATTAACAATCTCATCAGGGTGAGCTAATCCTAGAGCGTGTCCCATCTCATGAAGTATCAGTGCATATGTATTATGCTCTGCATACTCTCTAAAAGATCTACCTCTCCCCATAGCGTCTTCCCAGTTGGTGAAAACATCATCTGTTATAAGAGTACTTGGCCGGAAAAATATCCCTGCTGATGTGATGCCGTAGTCCCTCACATCCTCTGCATATTCTCTCGAATGTGGGAAAACAGTGTATGCCTCTAAATTCCCAAGATAAAGGTCTGCATTACTACTATCTAGCATAACAGGTAGCATCGTTTGCAAAATGAAATTTGCAGATTCTCCTTCTCTCCTTTCCCTAACAGTGAAATGTGGTGCTGTCACACGACTCCAATATACTGCAGCGCGTTGCATAAGTGGTGCAATCGGAATATTTTCAACATCATCATGGTGTGTATACTGTATTGATAAATTTGGATCAGACAGTGTATATCGTAGTACACTGCCATACCCTACTAGAGGATTGTAGGTATCACCATTTTCATCAAAAAATAAACCGACAACAAAGTTTTTGGGATCACTATCAGATAGCGTTTTATTATCTGCTATGGCAGAAAATGGCGGAAACGACGATACCATGAATATTAAAATAAATATTTTCTTTATTAGATTCATTATAGTTTCTCCTACATTACCAAATATCCCATCCAGCCCATAATAGTACTATCAGTTCATTCTCCTGATCATCCGAGTTTGTAATACATTCCACATAAACTTTCAGCTTTGGAGAAAATTTAAATAACCATCATTAAACCATCAATTTTATTGTGCAAAATGACTCCAGCCATGCGAAAAAAATTAAAAATATATAAAAACAATAAATAAAATTAAATTTTCCATGTTAATTAATCATTCCGAAAAATTTGATATGATATTAAAATGAATTGCGTCTCATTATTTTCAAAGTAATTACATCACATGAAAGATGCACACAGGGAACAAAAATACATTTTATGACAATTAAATAAAAATAATAATTAAGCTAAAATAAAAACCAGAAAGAACCAGTGAAGTTCTATATTTTCGTGACCATAATTCTTTATTATAGTGTCTAATTTTTAATTCTGCTATTTTGCCATAAAAAATTTTAAATAGGTTGAGAAAATAAAATTAAATCCTTTTATATACAGTTGATTTCAGGATATATTCAATTCATGCTATTACCCAAAGCGCTTAGTCAAGCCTGTCATCCAGTACCAAAAAAATCAAAATACATAACGAGGGAACAATGGTCAAAAATACAACATCCGACTACATCATCCGCCCTATTACCCAACAAGATAACCCTAATATTGCCACCATTATTCGCGAGGTATCCGCCGAGCACGGTTTAACCGCTGACAAAGGCTTCGCCGTTGCTGACCCAATTCTGGATACTCTGTACGAAGTTTACAGCCAGCCCCGCAGTGCATACTGGGTTGTTGAAATGGCGGGGAAAGTTGTTGGAGGTGGTGGCGTTGCTCCGCTGTCAGGAGGTGATAGTGATACCTGTGAACTGCAAAAAATGTATCTTTCGTCAGTATTACGGGGCAAGGGTGTTGCCAGACAAATCGTAAAACAATCACTGGAATTCGGGGTGGAACAGGGTTTCACTCGCTGTTATTTAGAAACGACAGAAAACCTGAAAGCCGCCATCGCTCTGTATGAAAAGCTGGGGTTCAGTTACCTTGATGCGCCATTAGGCAATACTGGGCACAGTGATTGTGAGGTCAGAATGGTTAAGATGCTGTAAAACGATAATAATATGCCCCGCGTGAACCGTGGGGCAAATGCGATAGAAAAACTCAGTGTAATCTGTGTTCATCTTCTTCCGGGAAGAGATCACCTACATCATCGTCATCATCTGACGCATCAGGGTCTTCAAAATAAGTTCCCCAACCATCATAATTCACACCCATTTTTTCAGCCAAATCCATCAATTGCTCAACCTGAGCGATAATCAGATCAGCTTCCAGGCGGCTCTCACTGACTACGTCACAACACATCAAAATAACGCTATCTTCTGTTTCCAGCTCTTCTGCATCTGTCACTTCATAACCAAGTTTAAATGCTTCAACTGCGGCTTTCTCCAGACGGTCAAAGTCGTCCGCTGAAAAATGGTGTTCAATGATATAAAGCGCATCAGGATCACTGCCATCTTCCAATAACTCTTCGATGATCAAGCGAGTTTCTTCGCGCTGTTCTTCCAGTGCATGTGGGTCTGCCATGCCAATCCCCTCTGTCAGTTGGCTATCCTGTTCCGCATTCTCCCATCTTTTCTTTGCAAAGGATATAGCTATCCCATGCTGTTAAACCAAAAGTACAGGCCTTAAGCGCCGGGTCACGATTCTCTTGGCTATCCTTAAATCTTCAATACACACTTCATCTGCTGCCGCGACACATCTTGAAATCCATTGTGTATATAGCGCTTGCAATAAGATTTTTTATCGATATATAGTGCATATTAATTCAATTTTGCCCTATGGAGAAAATGCCATATGAATCCATTTTTTCAGCGCCACTTCCTGAGATTACTTGATTACAACCCTAAAGAGATTGCGTTTTTCTTATCCTTAGCAACGAAATTAAAAGCGAATAAAAAATCAGGTAAAGAAATGCCCTTACTGGCAGGAAAGAATATCGCCCTGATTTTTGAGAAAGACTCCACTCGCACACGCTGTGCATTTGAAGTTGCAGCACATGATCAAGGGGCTAATGTCACCTATTTAGGCCCCAGCGGCAGCCAGATTGGGCATAAGGAGTCGATCAGTGATACAGCAAGGGTTCTTGGGCGTTTGTATGATGGTATTCAGTACCGTGGCTATGGGCAGGCAATAGTCGATACACTCGCAAAATATGCTGGTGTTCCCGTCTGGAATGGGCTGACGGATGAGTTTCATCCGACTCAGCTACTGGCAGATTTACTGACGATGCAGGAACACTGTAGAAAGCCATTAACTGAAATCAAACTGGCCTATCTGGGCGATGCCCGTAACAACATGGGTAATACCTTGTTGGAAGCTGCGGCATTGACGGGGTTGGATTTACGTCTGGTTGCACCAAAAACCTGCTGGCCAGATGCTCAATTAGTGAATGAATGCCAAAAACAGGCAACGAAAACAGGTGGAAAAATCACCCTGACGGAAGATATCGCGACGGGCGTACAGGCAGCCGATTTCCTTTATACCGATGTCTGGGTCTCCATGGGTGAACCTAAAAATGTCTGGCAGGAGCGTATTGAATTATTAACGCCTTATCAGGTCAATATGGATCTCGTGAAACTAACGGGAAATCCAAATGTGAAATTCCTGCATTGCCTGCCGGCTTTTCATGATGAAGAAACTATTCTTGGTAAACAGCTTGCGGAAGAATTCAACTTATCAGGAGGTCTGGAAGTGACGAATGATGTGTTTGAATCAGAATACAGCATTGTTTTTGATCAGGCAGAAAACCGTATGCATACGATTAAGGCTGTTATGGTGGCTACATTAGTACAGGAGCTGGATTTATGATTAAAGTATTATGCGGTGCACTTAAGCACCGCTTGTCTTTTTCGCTGAAACAAGCCACTATTCTCCATCACTCACCGCCGGCTTAACGCCAGATTAACCGCAAAAAACAGAAATAATCCTCCCGTCGCCCGATTCATCCACTTAATGACATTCGTACGCTTTAACACATGGGAAAGCGGACGTGTGGCAAAAATCAGAATCAGTGACCATATCGTACCCAGTGCGACATGAATAGCAACTAAGCCAAATGTCCAGATCATGGGTGAATGCCCCTGAGGAATAAACTGAGGCAAGAAAGAGACATAAAACACACCTACCTTTGGATTCAGCACATTTCCCAACATACCCCTGATAAACCAGTTCGACGTTTTAACCGAAGAAGTACTATCCCCCCCAAGATCGGAATTAGGACGCAGGATCATCTGGAGACCCAACCAACATAAATACAGCGCACCACACCATTTCAGAATATTGAATGCCAGTTCAGACACAGCAATTAATGCACCCAAACCAAATGCCACCATCGCTCCCCATATAAAACATCCGGCATCAACCCCAAGCGCGGCCTGAAAGGCTTTTTTCCCACCTTCCGCCGCAGCAGTTCTTAAAACTAAAGCCGTATCCAGACCAGGCGTTAATGTTAATAATGTAGCAGCAACCATAAATGCCAATAGAGAATCCAAAACTGTCATTTTTATCTCCAGAGTTAAGTGTGCATAAACATGTTTAATTATGATGTTACTTCATACTGATATATGCGACAGGAACCGCCTTAGTCAACCAGACACCGTTTTCTGCCTGATGAAATTTAATTTCCTGCTCATACATTAATTGAGCATCAATCTTTAGAACAGCAACTTTGCCGTGTCGTTGACCCACCTTAATCGCGGTCACTTCATCTGCCGATAAATGCACATAATGGCGATTTCCCGCCACCAGCCCTTGTTTAAATATAGAATCCAGAAAGCGGGTTGCTGTACCGTGATATAAAACGGCCGGAGGTCTCTTTTCCAGATAAGCGATATCTACCCGTTTGGCTGAGTGCCCCTGTACAGCCCTGATACGTTTCCGATCTTCCGAAATAGCAAAGCGTTTTTTATCGTTGGTCGCAACAATTTTCTCAATCATCGCGTAATTCAGCCGCTTTCCCTGCTTCATAGCACATTTAACCAACGTACTGATATCCGCCCAGCCTTCACTATCCAGTGTTAAGCCAATAGATTCAGGCTGATGACGCAATACGTAACTTAAAAATTTGCTGATTTTAGTATCGATATGATCCATATTTTCCCTCAGTAATCGGCGTTTTTTATCTATTCTTCATTACCCAACGCTTCAGATAACTATCAAGTAGATCCTGACTGCGTTCACGATGACCCTGAAGTTCACAACGCACTAATGTTTCATCCAGTTCTGATTCAATAAAAGCGTGAATTTTCGGTTTACGCGCGCCATATTCTGCTTCATTTACAGTGCGTTTAATTCGCAGTAAATCTGCAATTTCTGCTTTCAATTGAGGATCATAAACTGTACCAGCCACCAGCGTTTCAAAATCTATAGGGGGAGTACCTTTACCCATCTCAATCCAACGTACAGCCAGTAACGGACGCAATACGTAAAAGTATTTTTTTAGCCGCACTTGCTCACCCTGCAAATAACCCCTGAAGTTTTTCTTCGCCATTGAAAGGTAGTGATAACGCGCTTTAATATCCGAAAAGAAATGCGGCACCATCGCTTTCAGTCCATTCGTCGCAGCCGCATCTGCATAATAGATGACGGGAGAATCCAGCCATTCCATTAAAGTGGGGTTTGCCTGCTTCAACAGTTTTAAAGCCTTACGCAATTCCCAGCCACTGATATCCAGTTCATCACATATCGGCTGTTCAATCACATCCCGCCCGGCTTCCACTTTGAGATACCAGTCCACGGGGTGAACATAAATAAATCGCACATCATAATCACTGTCCGGTGATGCAAAGCCCCATCCTCGGCTGCCAGACTCACAGGCATACAGTATCCGCACACCATACTTCTGTTCGATTTTATACAGCTCTCTTTTAATACGAGCCCGCATTTCCGGGCTGACGATTTCTGCTTCCCTTTCCATTTTCTTTTTTCCTACTGCGATTTTTCTAACCTTTTACACAAACTACCTGACGTAAAGTATGCACGATTTCCACCAATGCAGATTGGGCAGCCATTACTGCATCAATATCTTTATACGCCATCGGGATCTCGTCGATGACATCACTATCTTTTCGGCATTCCACATGCGCAGTCGCTTGTTTCTGATCATTCACTGTAAAGCGTTTTTTCGCTTCAGTACGGCTCATTACACGCCCAGCGCCGTGGCTACATGAGCAAAAACTCTCTTCGTTTCCAAGCCCTCGGACAATATAACTTTTTGCCCCCATCGAACCCGGAATGATCCCCATCTGGCCTTTACGGGCGGATACTGCTCCCTTACGGGTTACCAAAACCTCTTCACCATAGTGCTGCTCACGCTGTACATAGTTATGATGGCAATTCACCGCTTCCTGCTGTGTTGTGAACGGTTTTGGTATCTCGCGTGATAACGCCTCAAGTACACGATGCATCATCACTTCCCTATTCTGGCGCGCAAAGTCCTGTGCCCAGTCCACTGCTTCCATATAATCATCGAAGTAACGATTTCCTTCCTCAAAATACGCTAAATCACGATCAGGCAAGTTAGCGATATGTTGCTGCATATCTTTCTGCGCCAGTGTAATAAACAGATTACCAATGGCATTTCCTACTCCACGGGAACCGCTATGCAGCATTACCCAAACGCGATCCGCTTCATCAAGGCACAGCTCAATAAAATGGTTCCCTGTTCCCAACGTTCCCAAGTGCTGACGGTTATTGGTGTTCAGCAGTTTCGGGTATTTATCGGTGATATGTTTAAAGCGATCAGCCAACGTTGCCCAATGTTGATCCACCATTTCCGGCACCTTATTCCAGGAACCTTTATCCCGCCCGCCGCGGTTCACAGTACGACCATGTGGTACAGCAGCTTCAATAGCATGGCGGATATTCAGCAAATTATCCGGTAAATCCGATGCCACCAATGAAGTACGCACAGCAATCATTCCGCAGCCAATATCCACCCCAACGGCTGCCGGGATAATAGCGCCACGAGTCGGGATTACACTCCCAATAGTAGAACCTTTACCGACATGCACATCCGGCATCACTGCCAAGTGCTTAAATACAAAAGGCATCTTGGCCGTATTTTGTAATTGAGTAATCGCTTTTGGATCAACGGGCACCCCATTCGTCCACATTTTTACCGGAGCACCATTATCCTGAGTCAATAAGTTATAAGCGTTGGTTTTCATTTCAGTTATCGTCATTTTTGTTCTCCTTTAATTTGTACCAATCCGTTTAATACTTGATCTAAACCGCCATACACTGAGATCTGATTAATACGTTCCGCAATACTTTCCAGTGTCTCCAATTCTTTCAAGCGTAAGGCAATCGGATTGTTTTCCATCACTTTTGCGGTATTCAGAAGCGATCGGGTTGCTGCAGTTTCTTCCCGACGACGAATAACATTCGCCTGTGCAGACTTTTCTGCTTCCACAACCTGCGACAGAATAGTCTTCATATCGCCGGGCAAAATAATGTCTTTCACACCAAGTGATGCCACTTCCAACCCAAAACGCCGGGCAATTTGCTGGATCTTTTCACCAACCAGATCATCAATAACCTGCTTATTCTCCAACAATTCATCCAGTGAGCGCGTGCCTACTATTTCACGCAAAGCAAATTGCAACTCTCGGTACAGATATGAAACTGGATCACTGAGTTGTTCATATGCCATCAGAACATCCTGATAACGCCAGTTAGCGGATAAGTTAATGCGCAGATTTACCTTGTCACGGGTCAGTATCTCCTGACCGCTGATTTCCAGTACCTGTAACCGGGTATCAACAATTTCAACAAACACATCATGCCCGACACGCCAATAACCTTTTAATCCCGGCTGTAATAATTCCTGTGCAATTCCATCAACCTTCAAAACCCCTACATGCCAAGCCGGGATTTGAGTAATCAATACACTATCTGAGCCTTTCACACTGCGTTTTCGCGCCATAGCAGACATTAATAGTGAAACCAATTCAGCATCAGCTTCCAGCTCAGAGGATTTCAGTACCTCTATGCGGCGGGGATTTCCATTCTTCCACTGCAAACTACGGGTTGCCGGAGGCAGAATTTCGACCAACACAGCATGCTCGTATAGCAACCCCATTTCATCATCGGCAATTTCAATACCATCACAAAATTCATCGACCCAATCGCTATGCTGCTGACGTAGATGTTCTGCCAGATTGTCTTCAACCTTAGCTTGTGAACGGGTATCGACAATTTCCACAGAGATGTCATAGCCAACACGCCAATATCCATACAGACCTGGCTGTAACAGCTCCTGTACAGTGCCATCAATTTTCAAAATGCCGACCTGCCATACTGGGATCTGTGCAATCAGGATATTATCCAACCCTTTCACAGTGCGTTTATGGGTTTTTGCAGCGTGCAACAGGGAGACTAATTCAGGTGAAATTTCCTGTTCCGTCGTTTTACGGATTTCACACCGGCGTAACCCACTATTTTTCCAATATAGGCGGCGAGTTGCAGATGGTATAATTTCATTCAGTAAATCATACTCATACAATAGCCCCATCTCATCTTCAGCCAGCTGGATGTCATCACAATACTGTTCGACCCAATCGGCATGATACTGGCGCAAATGCTCTGCCAATTTTGCTTCTATTGCGCCACCACTAAGGTTAAAAGTCGTCAATTGCAATTTGTTAAACCAATCGCTAAAACGATATTCACCTGCGGTTAAAACCCGTAAGTACTCACCTTCTTTTGCCAGTAAACCAATTTGTCCCTGCAATATTTTTATTTTCTTCATCATAGTTATTTTTCCTTTTCATTCCCTGCACTCTGAAAACTGGGCATCAGGGCGAAGCCAAGGGGGAAATACATCGGTACTCAGACAGCAGCAGCTCAGTATTCTGCCCTTAACCCAGCATCATCTACCGGGTTTTCAAAGCGGTGACTCTCAAGTGGCAGTCACAGGGGTTTTCACTTCTATATTTTATTTTGTGTTTTACTTGGAGAGTAAAAGACCATATCCCTTATATGGTGCGAACTTGGGACTCGAACCCAATGTAACCCTGTATTATTCGCTAAACGTCCCTCGCTGGCGGAATACATACAGTGAAATGGCCTCATGCCATTACTGATGTACCGGCTGGGTTCAGAACCCATGCAATTCCAGCATGTTGACGCTTATAGTTATTGCCAATCCCGTGCCAACTTTGAAAATAGGCAAAAATATTTATTATCATAATGAAAATTAAAGTTTTTTATTTTTCCCTATTTTCAATGATTGTTTTTGTCATTTGATTTTCTTATCTTTTTATATCGTTTTTTATAAATTTAGATAATCAATAACAGAGGCAAGGATGAAACGCAGAGTTGCTATTGGGGTTTTAGGAACAACATTAGATAGACGTGGGAAAAAAGCGAATCGCTGGACAAAATGGCGTCCTACTATTGGGCTATGCCAGCAGCCTGAGCTGCCAATTGACAGGCTGGAATTACTCTATCAGGCAGATAACTACAGTCTGGCACAAAGGGTTAAAGAAGATATTGAAGAAACCTCCCCACAGACCCGGGTTATTCTGCAAGAAGTTCAGATTAATGATCCATGGGATTTTGAAGAAGTTTATACCGCCCTGCTTGATTTTGCGGTTCGCTATCCTTTCGATATTGAGAATGAAGAGTATCTGGTACATATCACGACAGGTACTCACGTTGCCCAGATTTGCTGGTTTTTGCTGACTGAAGCCCGTTATCTGCCAGCTCAGTTGATTCAAACATCTCCCAGAAATGGCGACCGCGATAGTCATCCTGAAGGAGTCTATACTGTTATCGATTTAGATCTCAGTCGCTATACCACGCTAACCAGCCGCTTTCTGCGTGAACAACAAGAGCAAGTGGCGTTCCTGAAATCCGGCATCGCTACGCGCAATGCCAGCTTTAACCACCTGATAGAACAGATTGAGCGTGTTGCGCTGCGCTCTTCCGCACCGATCCTGTTGACCGGGCCAACCGGAGCCGGCAAATCCTTTCTGGCTCGGCGTATCTATCAACTCCGCCAATCACGCCATCTGCTTAAAGGGCGTTTTGTCGAAGTAAACTGTGCAACATTGCGCGGTGATAATGCCATGTCTACACTGTTTGGACACGTCAAAGGGGCATTTACAGGGGCAATACAGCAGCGAACCGGCCTATTACGCGAAGCCGATGGTGGTATTTTATTTCTGGATGAAGTGGCCGAGTTAGGACTTGATGAACAAGCGATGTTATTGAAGGCGATTGAAGAAAAAAACTTTCTGCCGTATGGCGCTGATAGGGAAGTTTACAGCAACTTTCAGTTAATTGCCGGCACTCACCGGGATCTGCGGGATAGGGTTACTCAGGGAAAATTCCGTGAAGATTTATATGCCCGTATTAATATGTGGACTTATCAGTTACCCGGACTGGCTCAGCGTCGTGAAGATATTGAACCAAATATCGACTATGAACTGGCCCGCTATGCACAAATACAGCAAACACAGGTTCGTTTTGATAAAGAAGCCCGGCAGATTTACCTGCGTTTTGCCTGCTCAGAACAGGCCAAGTGGCGGGGAAACTTCCGTGAATTAAGTGCATCAGTCACCCGCATGGCAACGTTTGCTGAAAATGGCCGCATCAATCAGCACTTGGCAGAAGAAGAAATCATCCGCCTCAGACAACACTGGCGAGGAGAAAATAGTTCCTCCCTACTACCGGATCATTTAGCAGAAATTGATCTATTTGATCGCCAGCAATTAGAAACCGTTATCAACGTTTGCCGGGGATCTGCCAGTTTATCCGAGGCCGGTCGTAAGCTCTTCGCTGTTTCCCGCCAACAAAAGAAACAACCCAATGATGCCGATAGATTACGTAAATATCTCGCCCGATTCGGCTTAGACTGGGAAAATATTCAGCAAAATTAGGAGAAAACGATATGGAACTAAAATTTCTGGGGACCAGCGCGGGTGTCCCGACTAAAGAACGCAATGTCACCAGCCTTATTCTCGACTTACAGGAGATCCGCAGCGCACTGTGGATGTTTGACTGTGGTGAAGGAACACAGCACCAGATCCTTCACTCTCCGATTAAAATCTCCAAACTGGAAAAGATTTTTATCACTCATTTGCATGGGGATCATATCTTTGGTCTGCCCGGCTTACTATGCAGCCGATCAATGGGCGGCTCCACCGATCCATTAACACTATACGGGCCAAAAGGGATACGCCAGTTTGTGGAAACCACATTGCAACTAAGCAGCTCCTTTCTGACCTATCCCCTCGAAATTATTGAAGTACAACCCGGATTACTTTTTGATGACGGCACAATGAAAGTCACCGCTTATCCCCTGAATCACCGTGTGGAATGTTATGGCTATCGGATTGAAGAACATGACAGGCTCGGTACTCTAGATGCACAGAAGCTGGATCAGGATGGAATTCCCCGTGGCCCGTGGATGCAAACCCTAAAACAAGGCGGTACGGTCACATTGGAGGATGGGCGGACAATTTCCGGTAAAGATTATCTGGGAGCCCCAATTCGTGGCAAATCATTAGCGATTTTCGGGGATACCGAACCCACGCCGGAAGCCCTGACACTCGCGGCTAATGTTGATGTCATGGTACATGAAATCACGCTGGAACATGCGTTTGCCGCAAAAGCCAATGAGCGTGGTCATTCCACCACTAAACAGGCGGCAACACTGGCGCGTGATGCCAAGGTAAAACAGTTTATCGCAACGCATATCAGCGGACGTTATGGTAAAGAAGATTGTCCACGTTTACTGGCTGAATGTCGGGAAATATTTCCGAATACTGATTTAGCTGAAGATTTTGCGGTATTTGTCGTTAAATAGTTTTATAAAAATAGATTAACTTAAAAAATAATATTAATAATTTTTCGATTCTATTTCATATAGAAAAGTAAAATTAAAAAATTAACAATCCCGCCTTAAATGACGGGATTTTATCCCCTGAGTGATTAAACTAATCCATATTAAATAATTTAGATAATCCTTTATTTATACCACAATCAGTTATTCTCTTCGGTTTATACTTTATCCATAATGCTTCATTTGAAATCCAAGGAGGAGAAACAGGTTTTTTATTCATCCAGAATTGAATTTTACTCGCAACTTCTTTACTATATCTGTTCCGATAAATCCATCTCAACTCTTTTGCTGTTATAGATTTACCCATTACATTTGATTTATTTACAACTGCTTCCATATTTAACGCATCGAGTATGAAATGTATATGCATCCCCTCAGTAAGCTGGCAATCACTCATAGTGACCCATGATATTCCTCCTTTACATTTCCTTCCTATAGTGACAGGATTTTTCGTTGTATTTTCTTCAAGAACAGTATGATACTTCTCATGGCTCCTAAGATGTGAATAGTAACTTTCTTTATATTTTTCATACTCAGGAAAACTAGCAATATTAAGATAGCCTCTGTATTCCTTATCTCTCTCACGCATCCATGGAATACTACGTGCCCAGGCATTATTCCTAAATTTATCTACAAAATCCTTCATTTCTCTTTCTTCAACTGGAATCAAATAATAATTCATCATTGTCGGTTTAAAAAATTCTTGTCCCGAAATTGATTTAGGAAGTCTCTTTTCAACGATTTTAAAATTATCTAACCCACTGATATATTTCTCTCTTTCATTAGTTAATCCATATATAAGATCACCCTCAAAAAACTCATTTCTAAAAGGTTGTGAAAAAGGCATAAATTATCCTCTTTATAAAAAAATAAAAAACAACGTATTATAGCCTGTCTTATTAAGCGGGAAATTATTTTTTAACAATGATAACAGCGACTAATATAAATAGTTCTATCTCATCATAAAGAATGATAATAGCCTGCACACCTTCGTTTGCGGGTCACTGCTTGAAACAAAAATTTTTCTCAACAAATCTTGCAGTGAATACAATCGCGAGTATAATGCGCGACGATTTGTCGGGAGAAAACATGAAATACTGCATTGCAAAACGCCAATCTAACGAAGCACTGCCAACGGGCAGCCTGAGCGTATTGTTTTCCCCATTACTAACCGAACATTTAAAAGCCCCTCAATTGAGGGGCTTTTTTTCGTCTGCCCAGTCCAAGGCTAAAAGTCATAAAAGAGGAATGTCAACATGGCTAACCCGTTATATCGCAAGCATATCATTTCAATTAATGATTTGAGCCGCACAGATCTTGAATTGGTATTGCAGACGGCAGCCGCCCTGAAAGCCAATCCACAGACTGATGTACTGAAGCACAAAGTCATCGCCAGCTGCTTCTTCGAAGCCTCTACACGCACCCGTCTCTCTTTTGAAACGGCTATCCAGCGGCTTGGTGCCTCTGTGGTTGGCTTTGCGGACAGCAGTAACACCTCATTGGGAAAAAAAGGTGAAACGCTCGCCGATACTATTTCTATTATCAGCCAGTATGCTGATGCGATTGTCATGCGTCACCCACAGGAAGGTGCTGCCCGTCTTGCTTCTGAATTTTCCGGTCATATTCCGATCATTAATGCCGGCGATGGTGCAAACCAACATCCAACCCAGACACTGCTAGACCTGTTTACCATTCAGGAAACTCAAGGCAAACTGGATCACCTGAAAATCGCGATGGTTGGTGATTTGAAATATGGCCGTACTGTCCATTCACTGACGCAGGCACTGGCGAAATTTGAGGGCAACCACTTCTGCTTTATCGCGCCCGATGCGCTTTCTATGCCGAACTATATTCTGCATATGCTGGATGAAAAACAGGTGAGCTACAGCATTCACAATAATTTTGAAGATGTGCTGCCTGAGCTGGATATTCTGTATATGACCCGCGTTCAGAAAGAGCGTCTTGATCCTTCTGAATATGCCAATATCAAAGCCCAGTTTGTGCTACGTGCGGCAGATTTGGTGAATGTCAAAGAGAACCTGAAAGTACTCCATCCCCTGCCACGTATTGATGAAATCACTGTTGATGTAGATAAAACGCCTTATGCGTATTACTTCCAGCAGGCGGGTAATGGAATTTATGCTCGTCAGGCGTTGCTGTCACTGGTACTGAATGAAAATGTTGCTATAGATTAATGCTGAATAATTAATTAACATAAATAAGCAGTTATAAATATTATGACTAAGGTAATTAGCTCTTAGTCATAATATTATTCTTCTCAATCCCCTTTGATATCATTTCTTCAAAAACCCTTAAAAAATAAAGAAATACAGAAAAATACTAATCATAAAGATGATACACTGTCATATATTGATTCAAAAAATTGAATACCTCTCTAAATACTATTCCAATAATTCAATTCATCAAATGAAAGATTGAACCTCTAAAAACCCCACTATTGTTTTTATAGTCAGATATCTCTGCAATGTATTGATAACTTTCACATGCTGAAAGGATGAAATGAAATTACGCACATGTAATCCTGATGAAATATCGTAGTGGATACGCTCACAATTTACATTTGTGGGATAGTTGACCAAAACCAATGAGAACGCACTGATATAAAAAGGAATATAAAAAATAATTCCAAACTTGGACATTATTGAGATGCTTTACCATACTTAAGTATGGGCTCTTTTTCCTTTAATGGAATTGGTCGGTTCTAGATTTTCCACAATGTATCCCATTACATTTTTTATAAATTATATTTAATAAAAAACCTCCATAGATTTAACTTGCCATCATGGTGATATGTTTTTTATTTAAGGTTTTTATATGAAAATAAATAAATTAAACTTATATATAATAACGCTATCCATATTATTCCCTTGTCTTAGTAGAGGCTATGCAAATAGCTTAAAAAACCATTCTTTCATTCCAAATTACGAGAGTAATAATTCAGTAAAAAATATAAACATTCTTTCATCAAAATATAATCTAATTTTTAAAAACAGCAGTGAATCTGGTAAGTTACAGATTCACATGATTAATAATAAATGCATAAAAGATCATGGATATGAATATATCTATGTGAAGGGTGGAGAAAGTTATGGTGAAAACATTATAGATTACGATACAATATTCAGCTGCCTCGGTGAAGAGAAATTCGTGGAATGGACTGCAACTACCTATCATAACCTTCAAGCATATAAATCATGTCATTTAAAATTATTAATACATCCAGACTCAATTGTAGGGCCATGGCTTAGTTCGGTTAATACATCCGATTGTTCTCTTGAAATCAACGCTATTTGCAAAAAAGACTATAGCTGTTTAAATCATGGAATTTTGATTGAGGATGGCTATAGTATCAACATAGATCTCAAGGATGATTATATTTTTACACCACCAAAAATTACTTCCTCCGCTCCACAAGAACAAGCCCAAAATAACTATATCACTATTATGGGACAGGGTCTTATGAAAGATGAATCGTTACCTTATATTGTTACTAATTTTGACCAAAATAAATATAAAGTTGAGATTACAGAAGAAAAAGGGGCTCAATGGCAGGCAAAGGTTTGGATAAACTGCGAAATAATTCCCAGAAAAATTAGTATTGAGGGTATTGAAAATTCAGGAATTACTATTAAAGGGCCACCATGTGGTGCAACCATAACGTCAATGAAGGATGCTCAAATTATACCTGATGGAAAATATGACATATCCGGTTTAATTAATTCTAAAATTCCAGATGATGCTAAAAAAATCAAAGTATCAATTTCCAGTTTTGATGATCCTGATTACACTCATCCTTCTGAACCAACGAAAGAATATACCCCTGATGTTGATTTTAATTCTGGCACATGGAGCATTAAAGGTTTAACATCAAAATGTTTTAATTACTATAAAGCATCTGTGTTTTTTAACCAGAATAGGAAAGGGGAAAATAATCTACCCGGAAAAAGAGAAATTAAATTTGGAGTAGCACGTTGTCCGGTAAAAATCACAAAACCTGTTATGCATAAATTTATTATTTCAACAGACGACAATCCTAAACAGATTGTAATTGAAGGGAAAGTAACGGAAAAAACACCTCTCGATGTAATTGCAAACTATTATTCAAATGGTGAACATGTTCTCCCAATTATTTCTCGCATTGGAAATAATTGGCAAGCAAAAATGAGTAATCCCCCTGCCGGCTTTATAAAAATTAAAGCTAAAAACACAGGAACGCCAAATATTCCTATTCAAAATAGCGATGACGAAGTCACTATACTGAAATCAAAAGATTTCTCTGTAAAATATGAAATCATCGATAATGTATTTATCCACTTCTATGGAACTTCCATGCCTACAGAGGATAAAAAAATCAGTGAGTTCAAAGAAAGCCTCCACCCTAAAATAATAATATTTTCTGATGATGTAAAATCGGAAGAAATAATTCCTGATGAAAGAGGAAATTGGAGTTCAGACAATGAATATTATGCTAAACGAGGAGTATACTTTTTTACTATCCATGAAACATCTGATAATAGAAATTATCCAGCAAGGAAAGATAAAAAACTGGAATGTACTGGAGGTAATGACCATATGACTTGCATTGAAAAAAATAATTAATCTCCCCATTAAGGAGGCTGCTATGATTATATTTAAAGTGTTTTTTATCCTCTCTTTATTATCTTACAGTATAAATGTATTTTCAGATACTGTATTGCCCCCCCATCCAATAGAAACAATTGCTGGAGGAGAAGAAAGCTGTATTGATAGTAAAAATAGTAAATGCAAACCTTGGGTTGTGAATATTCATGGTCAAGATAAATCAGGGAAATATATTTTTTCATGTAGTGGTTCTCTGATCTCTCCAGGCTATGTTTTAACAGCAGCACATTGCCAGGGTGACAATAAAAAAATTGAAACATATTCGATTGAAAATTACGAAAAAAAAGTAATGGGTACTGCACCATATAAAAATTTCACTAAATACCTTGGGGATGCGGATTTTGCATTAATAAAATTAGATAATCCTATTAGTTTAGATAATTATGGTCATGTTCGTCGTTTCTTTGACTATAATGAAGCTTATGAAAAAATAGATAAAAATTATTATAACGCTTCTATCTATGGCTATGGTAATTTGGGAATTGATCCAACAACAGGAAATCAGATAAAAAATGCCGGAGAAAAACAGCAGAGAGCCGATGTTAATATTGTCACTAATGCTGTAGATTATAAGGCAAATCATGGGATTCTTATAAAAGAAAATGAAGATTTAAAGTCAGGAGTTATACAATCTGGAGACTCTGGTGGCCCAATTATTTGGCATGATACAATCATCGGTGTTGCATCCACAACAAAGGATACTCTTAAAGTTAAGGATAGAAATAAAGTTCGTCCATTCTTTTTCGCTTCAGATGTTACAGGTAAATATTTTACGACCGCCTTTAAGGAAAAAAGAAACCTAGGCAATTGGTTTTCTCACATAATGGAACAAATATGGATCTATAATCCGGATTGGGGTCAAAATTTAAGTAAAAGGAGAAAAAACATACCTGTAGAGGGATTCGGACATCAATTTACTGAGATCAATCTTCGTTACTCCATTGATCACAAAGATGAAAAAAATACTCAATGTAAGGTAGGCGTAGACAGAAAATGGAAATGTTATATCCCATATGATTCTTATTTTACTAAAAAAATTAAGGAAAAAAATGAATATGAAATTACTATTACAGCTGAAGAGTTAAATAGAAATGATAAATCATGGAAGAGTGATACCATAACAGCAAAAATACCCAGTGCAGAGCAAGAAGCTGGTATTATTTATCCATCAAATAAATCAATAGTTCTAACCAAAAACTTTACCATACATGGATACGCCGCTCCTGGTTCTGATATAGAATTGACATTAAGATCTAACCCTAAGTATGGTAAAGAAAGTTATACACAGGATATATTATGCTCTGGATTAAAAAACAATCAATTGATAGAAACAGGTGAGAATGGACTATGGTCATGCAGTATAATGCCTGATATTAATCTTAAAAATTTAGGAAAAGATGACAACTATAATATAACTATATCTCAAAAAGCCCAAAAGAAAAAAATCAGCGATCAAGTCAGCATCAGTTTAAAACCAGAAGATTATTCCACTTTAAATGTTGAGCCAAACAAAAATAGAAAAGGAAGCATATATAGAAAAATATTAGAATATAATGTAAATTATGCTAACAATGCAAAACTAGTCTGTATTTTTAACGGTTATTATGCAAGTTGTAAAAATAACCATCAAGATAAAAATAATTTTCATTTAAGAAATTCTTTTTTATCAAACGAAGATTTTGATTCAATCCCAATACAGATTGTCGATATCAATGCAATACAAAAACTGGATAACGTTGACCCGAGTGATCCAAAGTTATGGTATCATGACTCTTTCGAATCTGAAGGCGGATATTTTATGCCTTCTTTTAATAAAGAATATAAGATTGAATCACCAATAAAAATCTTATCCACTAATACACAAAATCAAACATTCGCTGGTTTTGGTGGTGATAATCAACGTTATACTCTCTCAAATGATGATACATTTTTGCCTTCAGAATATTCTATCTGCATGAAAAAAAGCAGTCATTCACCTTCAAATTCCCCTCAATGCAATAGAAATGATAATAATATCTACGTAAAAATCCCATTGAAAGAGGGTAAATATTTTTCCGAATTACCAATACAATATAGTAATTTTGGGAAAAGACATGATTTTCCAAATTGGAGTTTATCGCTTCCTCCTGAATTGAAAGACGGGCTTTATTATATTGAGGTCATGGACAGGTTTATCCCTCTAGGACTCAATATTGAGCCTCATCTTTTGTCAGATTTCTTACAAAAAACATATTTTGAAATCGAAACCCCTGACGTTGACCTTACAAACCCGGAAAATATCTCAGATACCGTTACGACGGTATCAGGAACTGCCAGTCTTCCCGGTGA
>NZ_JBBMXG010000007.1:0-206547 GCF_037996705.1 Xenorhabdus bharatensis
TTCGGGCCAACGCTTATGCGTTGTTGTCTCGCTTCGCTCGGCTCGAACCTGCGACCAATTGATTAAAAGCCAACGGCTCTACGAACTGAGGTCATTGATTACTTGAAGAGTATTGGGTTGGTAATTTAGATGGTGGGTCGTGCAGGATGATTCGGCCTCCGGCCTCACCCTTCGGGCCAACGCTTATGCGTTGTTGTCTCGCTTCGCTCGGCTCGAACCTGCGACCAATTGATTAAAAGCCAACGGCTCTACGAACTGAGGTCATTGATTACTTGAAGAGTGTTGGGTTGGGAATTTAGATGGTGGGTCGTGCAGGATTCGAACCTGCGACCAATTGATTAAAAGTCAACTGCTCTACCGACTGAGCTAACGACCCATCTGGGATATATCTGAATTGAGGATTTAAATGGTGGGTCGTGCAGGATTCGAACCTGCGACCAATTGATTAAAAGTCAACTGCTCTACCGACTGAGCTAACGACCCATTTAAATCTTGCTTAGCAACACTATTACTTGCCAACGGCGGCATATATTACTGATTTCTCAGCGCGGCGCAACATTTATTTTATTAAAACCCGCTCAAGCGACTACTAATCACTCAATCATCCCCAAAAAGACCGATATATGACCTTTTGGGGGATAATTATTACATTCCAGCAATCTTTTTGGCGGCCATTTTTGCTGCGTTGGTACCGGGATATTGCTTAACTACCTGCTGATAAACTGCCTTAGCTTTATCCTTTTGTCCTTTTTCCTGCATAATCAAACCAACTTTATACAAGGAATCGCTGCTTTTTGATGACTTAGGGTAATTTTTCACCACAGTCGCAAAATAATAAGCCGCATCATCTTTCTTGCCTTTATTGTAATTCAGCTGACCTAACCAATAGTTGGCATTAGATAGGTATTTCGACTTAGGATACGCTTTGACAAAGTTTTGAAAAGCAACAATTGCCTTATCATATTCTTTGGTATTGATCGCCAAAGCAACAGCAGCGTCATAATCGCCCTTCTCACTGCCTGTACTCGTGGCAGCGGTCGGTTGATTATCTCCGCTTTTATCTACTGACGGACTGGCGTTATCAGTAGATTCAGAGCCTGAAGGGTTGGTGATTTTATCCAGTTGCTGATAAATGTCCTTCTGGCGCTCAATAACCTGATTTAATTGGTACTGATTTTCCTGAATCTGACCACGTAATGTATCAATATCACGCTGAGAATCAGCAAGCTGTTGCTGAAGTTGGGTTAATAACTGGCTGTGAGCGTCAGAAATACGCTCTAACTGGGAAAGGCGCTCATCGGTGGAGCCTGAGCCGACATTACTGATTGGCGCTCGGGCGGTAGCGGCCCAGGGAGCCGCTACGCCAACCAATAACGACAGACCCAATACAAAACGTCTGAAGTTACTGTTCATGCATTACTCTTAGTATACGATTACAGCGCGACGGTTTTTAGCGTATGCTGCTTCGTCATGACCCAGTACTGCTGGTTTTTCTTTACCGTAAGAAACAACAGCAAGCTGGCCAGCTGAAACGCCTTTGCCTTGCAGGTACATTTTAACTGCATTTGCACGACGCTCACCCAGAGCGATATTGTACTCAGGAGTACCACGCTCATCCGCATGACCTTCGATAGTCACTTTAACAGATGGATTGCTACGCAGGAATGCAGCATGTGCATCCAGCATCTGAGCGAATTCATTGTTGATGTCGTATTTATCGAAGCCGAAGTATACGATGTTGTGGTTTTGCAGTTCCTGCATTTGCTGACGTGCTAATTCTTCAGCAGACAGACCTGCTTTAGAAGAATTATCAACAGTGCTTACGCCTGACTGATCACTGTTACCATTTTTATTGGTATTACTACACGCTGCTACGGCCATGATTGGTAAAGCTAACATCAGCCCTTTTAGCACTTTGTTCAATTGCATCTCTTTGATCCTTTTATAGTTTGCCATACATACTTGTTATGCATCACAGATACGGCGACCAGGCAGGAGATTTCACCTGTCCATCAGTGGCCGGAAGACGCGCTTTGAAACGTCCGTCAGTCGAAACTAGCTGCAATACAGTCCCCAACCCTTGGGTGGAGCTATAAATAACCATAGTGCCGTTAGGTGCGATACTCGGCGTTTCATCTAGAAACGTATCTGTCAAAACCTGAACAGATCCCGTTACCAGATCCTGTTTGGCGATGTGCTGACTGCCACTCGCTGTGCTGACCATAACGATAAAAGTACCGTCAGGACTCACATCAGCGTCTTGGTTCTGTGAACCTTCCCAAGTCAGTCGTTGTGGAGCACCGCCATTAATATCAATTTTATATAACTGTGGGCGACCGCCCTGATCCGAAGTATAAACCAGCGTCTGATTATCCGGCATCCAGCTTGGCTCAGTATTGTTACTGCGACCATCTGTTATCTGACGCATTTGCCCTGAAGCTAAATCCATCACATATAAATTCAGGCTGCCCGTTTTAGATAATGCAAAAGCGAGCTTGGTGCCATCTGGGGAAAATGCCGGTGCACCGTTGTGACGAGGAAACGATGCAATCTGACGTACCGCTCCAGTTGCCAGTGTCTGGATCACCAGAGAAGAGTGCCCGCCTTCAAATGTCACATAAGCCAGTTGAGCACTATCTGGTGACCATGCCGGTGACATTAAAGGTGCTGGTGAACGATGCACGATATTTTCGTTATAGCCGTCATAGTCAGCAACACGCAGTTCATACGGGTATTTATCTGTGGCTGTTTTCGTCACGACATAAGCTATACGAGTCGCAAATGCCCCCTTGATGCCAGTCAATTTTTCAAATACTTCATTACTGACTGTGTGTGCAGCATAACGCAGCCATTTTTTATCAACTTGGAATTGATTCTGAGCCAATACCGAACCGGGCGTACCAACCACATCAACCAATTGATAAGAAACTAAATATTTACCATCAGCAGCAGGCTGAATCTGCCCGACAACCACTGAATCTATCCCAAGGGCAGACCATGCAGCAGGGGTAACTTCTGATGCCGTGGTAGGTTGTTGTGGCATACGATCCGCAGTGATGGGATTAAACTTCCCACTGTTTCTCAAATCAGCTGCAACAATAGAACCAATTGCTTCAGGTGGATTATCTGCCCCTGTCCATTTGAATGGTACAACACCAATAGGACGGGCTGAATCAACACCCTCTGTAATTTCAATGCGAACTTCCGCACGGGCAACTGTTGCCCACAGCAGCAGAAAGCCCAATAATGCCTTAAACGTCAGTTTAAAAGTTTGCTTCATCATCTCTCCCTTATCGCGATCACCATGCCCGCAATAATCCGCCGGATTCTAACAAACGCCAACAAACAAAACCAGATACCTAAATAAAATCTGATGATTTTGTTTACATAGATAAATTATCCGCAGTTTCACCTAATAAATTATCTATTATTACCAAATATTTACCTTACTATGGTTTAAAGTCTAGTGAGAAACTCTTGAAATGTTCATAAACCTCTTTACTTGGTGGGCGAGGCATTTTAGTTTGGTTAGCCACTGCTATTGCCGCTTGGCACAGGGCTGGATCGCCTCCATTAGCATGAATACTAATTAACATACCATCCGGTGCCAGTTTTATCGTCAAATCACAGGTGCGCCCTAAGAACAAACTCGGATCAATAAATTTACTCTGAATTGCCGCCCGAATTTGTCCTTTATAATTATTGATATCCGATTCAGAAACACCACTCTTTTTACCACCGCCTTTACCTGCTGCGGATGCTCCTCCCTGTTTAGGTGTATCGGAAGTCAGTCCTCCTAACAAATCATCGACTGTCTGAGCCTGTTTGGCTTCTTCAGCCTTAGCTTTCGCTTTTGCTTTGGCCTCTGCTTTGGCTTTAGCCGCTGCATCCGCTTTAGCTTTCTCTTCAGCCGCCGCTTTAGCTTTCGCTTCGGCTTCCGCTTTAGCTTTTGCCTCAGCCTCTGCTTTTGCCTTCGCTTCCGCTTCGGCTTTACGTTTCGCCGCTTCTTCAGCTTCTTTTCTGGCCTGAGCCTCAGCCTTTTGTCGAGCTTCTTCCTGTTCTTTCAGAATTCTTTCCTGCTCTGCTTTCGCTTTGGCTGCTGCTTCTTCTGCAATTTTCTGCTCTTGTCGAGCCTTAGCAGCGGCAGCATCAGCCTGTTTTTTCTGCTCTTGCGCAACCTGCTGTGCCTTTATCCGCTCTTCTTCCGCAGCTTTCAGGCGCTCTTGCTCTTCAGCCTGCTTAGCCCGCAATTCAGCGGCCTGTTGTTCGGCTTTTTTCTTCCGCTGCTGCTCAGCCAGTTTGGCATTAGCCTGTTGCTGTTGCTGCTGGTTATATTGTTGAACTACGGCATTTGGATCGACCATAACCGCATCAATAACTGTACCACCGACTCCACCACCGCCCATCTCAGTTTTTTGTTCTAAAGAGCCCCAAATCAGAAACCCGAACAAGATAATGTGAAAAATAACTGAAATAATAATGGCGCGATTTAGCCTGCTGTTTTGCTTGTTTGTCTTTCCCACGCTCGACATCCAGAAACTTTAAGTGTAAGCCGCCACTCAGGCGCCAATAGGCTGAGTCATTAAACCCACTGATTTCACTCCCGCCTGACGAAGCATATTCAGAGCCTTGATGACTTCATCATAAGGGACTTCTTTTGAACCCCCAATCAAGAAAATGGTTTTGGGGTTAGCTTTTATCAGAGTTTGAGCTTCAGCAATAATTTGTTGCTCTGGTAATAATTCCAGACGCTCCTGATTCACAACCATGTTGTACCGCCCTACCCCAGAAACCTCCACTATGACAGGTGGATTATCAGTACTGGAAACCGTTTTCGAATCCACTGAATCAGGTAGATCAACTTCTACGCTTTGCGTAATAATTGGTGCGGTTGCCATAAAAATCAGCAGTAAAACCAGTAACACGTCCAGCAAGGGAACGATATTGATTTCGGATTTTAGCTCACGTCTGCGACTGCGAGTGCGCGCCATTCGCTTTCCCCTTACTATTTATTACGACTTGTTAGTATTAGACACGAAAGCCTGACGGTGTAATATCGCCAGAAGTTCTTCCATAAAATTGTCGTAAGTTTGTTCCAGTTTATTGACACGCTGATTCAGACGGTTATAAGCCATAACAGCAGGGATAGCTGCAAACAGACCGATTGCGGTCGCAATCAGAGCCTCTGCGATACCGGGCGCAACCATCTGTAACGTTGCCTGCTTCACTGACCCCAACGCAATAAAAGCATGCATAATTCCCCAGACAGTCCCGAACAGGCCGATATAAGGGCTGATGGAACCAACGGTGCCCAGAAATGGAATATGATTTTCCAGTGTTTCCAATTCACGGTTCATGGAAATACGCATAGCCCGCGAGGCTCCGGTAAGAATCGCTTCAGGCGCATGGCTATTTGCCTGATGTAAACGAGAAAATTCTTTAAAGCCAGAATAGAAAATTTGTTCAGTACCGCTTAATGAATCACGATGTGACTGACTCTCTTTATAAAGGCGAGACAATTCAATCCCAGACCAGAATTTATCCTCAAATGCTTCCACTTCACGGGTAGCGGAATTCAGAATTCTTGTTCTTTGAATAATAATCGCCCAAGAGACGACAGAAAAACCAATCAGAATTAACATGATCAGCTGTACTAAAAAGCCTGCCTTCAGGAATAAATCTAGGATGTTCATGTCAGTCACTGCTTAAACTCCGCGACAATAGACTTTGGAAGCGCAATAGGCTTCATTTGAGATGAATTTACGCAGACAACCAGACATTCTGCGTTACTGATAACTACATCATTACAATCAATTATCCGTTGAGTAAATGTCAGCGAAGCACCGCGGATATTCGTCACTTCGCACTCCACAACCAGCTGATCATCTAATCTGGCTGGCTTCCGGTAGTCAACGGTCATGCGACTGACAACAAAACCAATTTGTTCATCCAACATATACTTTTGGTGAAAGCCCTTATCACGCAACATTTCTGTGCGGGCTCTTTCATAAAAAGCCAGATATTGAGCGTGATAGACCACACCACTAGCATCTGTGTCTTCGTAATAAACACGGATAGGCCAACGGAACAACATATTACTCACACATAATCCTAATCAGACTAATTGACGCAGCCACTATACTTAAGACAATAGCGCTTTGGAATGACTTGTTATTAAACTAGTCAAAAAAATTTATGGGCCAGTGTCCTATAAAATTACAAATAGTTTACTTAAAGAAATGATATAAGCCAAAAATAAGGATTAAAAGTGCGGGTAATGGATGAAAGAAGAAACGCCAGACGAAATGTTTAGGATTAAACCCGACACCGAAAATAACCCCGGAACAAATTGCCCAAATCAGAAAAATACCTTGCCATATCATTAACGAACTGGTGTTCGATGCAAATCTGGTCGAATCCCACAAGATGCATGCAGCCAGTCCCAAAGCCATAATGAGGATAAGGGCCCTCAACAGGCCCTTATTCATTATTAGCTGATAAAGTCTATCAACCAACATTATTTTTTGTCACTCTCAGTTACTTTTTTTGACTCACTGTGCTCAAGAGCTAAAGCCGCAATAATGGCAAAACTACAAGCTAAGAGCGTTCCGAGAATCCAGGCAAAATACCACATGTGCTATGCTCCTTTAGTACAGTGAATGTTTGTTGTTTTCAATGTAACTCTTATCCAAACGGCCGAAGGTTTTATAGTAACACCAGATGGTGTATGACAAAACAATCGGAACGAAGATAAGTGCAACAACGAACATAATTTGTAGTGTCCACTGACTGGATGTTGCATCCCACATGGTCAGACTGACATTCGGATCAAGGCTTGATGGCATCACAAACGGGAACATAGATATCCCTGCGGTCAAAATAATGCAGGCAACCGTCAATGATGAGAACAGGAAAGCCCACGCACCTTTATCCAGTTTGGTGGCTAGCATAGTCAACAGAGGGAAAACCACACCCAGTGCAGGTATCGCCCACAATATCGGCTGGTTATTAAAGTTGATCAGCCATGCCCCTGCCTGTTGAACCACTTCTTTATGTAATGGGTTAGATACGCCGTTTACATCCAGACCGCCAGTTACAACATAACCATCGATACCGTAAATCAGCCATACACCCGCCAGTAAGAAAGCCACAGCTGTGATTAACGCACAAACCTGTGTCGCAGTACGGGAACGCAGGTGTAATTCACCTGTAGTACGCATTTGCAGGTAAGTGGCTCCCTGCGTAATGATCATCATCAAACTGACAATACCGGCGAGAAGGCCATAAGGGTTTAGTAACCCGAAGAATGACCCTTCATAAGATACGCGTAAATAAGAATCTACCGCCAGTGGCACACCCTGTAGCAAGTTCCCGAATGCAACACCAATCACTAATGGTGGTACAAAACTGCCGACAACAATGCCCCAATCCCACATATTACGCCATTTTCTGTCTTCCAGTTTTGAGCGATAGTCAAAACCGACCGGACGGAAGAACAGAGCCGCCAGTACCAGAATCATCGCGACGTAGAAACCGGAGAAAGCAGCAGCATATACCATTGGCCAGGCAGCAAATAATGCCCCCCCGGCTGTGATTAACCACACCTGATTGCCATCCCAGTGAGGTGCCACAGAGTTAATCATGATACGGCGTTCAGTGTCGTTTCTGCCAATAACCCGCAACAGGATACCAACACCCATGTCAAAACCATCGGTCACTGCAAACCCGATTAGCAACACACCAATCAGCAGCCACCATATAAATCGTAATACTTCATAATCAAGCATAAGTGGACTCCCGCTTACTCAATACTGTTCACTGAAGAATTCTTCGTTGAAGAAACGGCTTTTTGTTCAAAATGATAACGCCCTGTTTTGAGGCTACTTGGACCAAGACGGGCAAATTTGAACATCAGGAACATTTCAGCAATCAAGAACAAGGTGTACAGACCACAAATCAGTGCCATTGAGAAAATCAGATCCCCGACACTACGTGTCGAAGCGGCAACTGCGGTTGGTAATACTTCACCAATTGCCCACGGCTGACGGCCATACTCTGCAACAAACCAGCCTGCTTCAACAGCAATCCACGGCAATGGGATACTGAACAGGGCTGCGCGCAACAACCATTTCTGCTGACCGATACGGTTACGGATAACGCTGAAGAATGCCAGGCCAATAACTAACAACATGATAAAGCCACAGGCAACCATGATACGGAATGCAAAATAGAGTGGAGCTACACGTGGAATAGAGTCTTTCGTCGCGGCTTTGATCTGCTCTTCTGTCGCGTTTGTTACCTCTGGAGTGTAACGTTTGACCAGCATACCGTAGCCAAGATCTTTCTTACTTTCATTGAATGCGCTACGTACTGCCGGATCAGTATTACCTGCCCGCAATTCTTCCAGCAACTCATAAGCTTTAAGGCCGTTACGGATACGTTGCTCATGCTGACTCATCAAGTCGCGCAGACCAATAACAGGAGTATCAGTTGAGCGGGTCGCTATAAGACCTAAGACATAAGGAATATGGATGGAATATTTATTTTCCATCTTATCCTGATCAGGAATACCTATCAGTGTGAATGCAGCCGGAGGTGCCTGTGTTTCCCATTCTGCTTCAATCGCAGCCAGTTTGGTTTTTTGTACGTCCCCCATTTCGTATCCGGATTCATCACCCAGTACAATGACAGACAATACTGCGGCAATACCAAAACTTGATGCAATTGCAAAAGAACGTTTAGCAAACGGAATATCCCGCCCTTTCAGCAGATAGTAGGAGCTTATCCCCAAGACGAAAACCGCGCCTGTCACATAGCCAGCAGCAACAGTATGAACGAATTTCACCTGAGCAACAGGGTTCAGCACAAGCTCGCTAAAGCTCACCATTTCCATACGCATGGTTTCAAAATTGAAATCAGATGCAATCGGGTTTTGCATCCAGCCATTCGCAATCAGAATCCATAAAGCAGAGAAGTTAGAACCTAATGCAACCAGCCATGTTACCGCCAGATGCTGTTTCTTGCTGAGGCGATCCCAACCGAAAAAGAATAAACCAACAAAGGTGGATTCAAGGAAGAAAGCCATCAGGCCTTCAATGGCTAATGGTGCACCAAAAATATCACCAACGTAATGTGAGAAATATGACCAGTTTGTTCCGAACTGGAACTCCATAGTCAAACCTGTTGCAACACCCAGAGCAAAGTTAATACCAAATAACTTACCCCAGAATTTCGTCATATCTTTATAGATTTGCTTGCCAGACAGGACATATACCGTTTCCATTATCGCAAGCAAGAACGCCATGCCGAGCGTCAATGGTACGAATAGGAAGTGGTACATAGCAGTTAAGGCAAACTGTAATCGTGACAGTTCGACAATATCAAACATCTTGACTCCTTGCTCCTAGCAGGAAGACACCGACTTGCGGCAACCCGACTTCATAAAATGAAAGTCTCGTAACTACCAGCAATAAATGCCTCAAACACAACAACAAATTATTAAGTAAATCAAATCCAGTATAAATCTCAATAATATTACGCCTATATTCACACACAATAAATAGCTTTTACGTGACTCAGACTAGAATTCTGAATATAGATCAATAGTGCCGTTCATTTATGAGGTAATATCTCTTTATTCTAGATCAATTAAATCAAATTAAGCGAACAGATTTTATAGTAATAAATTGATTTTAGTCATTTTTTTCATTCTCTTGTTAAGTATAACCGCTATTATTTCATTACAGTTGATTTAGTGTTAATTATTTGTTGCCAATAATGTCTGTTAATATATTTTTTGCTGTGAAAAGCATTATAAAATTAACTTTTCATTTTCATTATTAGAAAAATATATTTTTTTAGCATTTATAATTAAATTAATCGATTAAATAGCGCTTTCTAAAAACAAGTTAAATTTAATTTAAAAATATCACTCTGTATAAAAATACTAACCTACTGTTTATATTATAAATAAAAATAAAAAGGCTGCTTAAAAGCAGCCTTTTTCTATAAAAATAGCTTATTCTGAGACTATTTTCCTGCCAATAAACCTTTTACTGCATCTCCGATGTCAGCAAGGCTACGAACAGTCTTCACACCTGCGGCTTCCAACGCTGCGAATTTCTCATCCGCAGTACCTTTACCACCTGCGATAATCGCACCAGCATGCCCCATACGCTTACCTTTAGGTGCTGTCACACCAGCGATGTAAGCAACGACAGGTTTCGTAACATGCTCTTTGATGTATGCAGCAGCTTCTTCTTCTGCTGTCCCACCAATTTCGCCGATCATAACGATAGCTTCAGTTTGTGGATCCTGCTGGAACAATTTCAGGATATCGATGAAGTTTGAACCAGGAATTGGGTCACCACCGATACCAACACAGGTAGATTGACCTAATCCCGCATCAGTGGTCTGTTTCACGGCTTCATATGTCAACGTCCCTGAACGGGATACAATACCCACTTTCCCTGCTTTATGAATGTGACCAGGCATAATACCGATCTTACATGCATCCGGAGTAATCACACCCGGGCAGTTAGGGCCGATCATACGAACGCCAACTTCATCCAGTTTTACCTTAACCGTCAGCATATCCAGCGTTGGAATACCTTCAGTGATGGTAATAATCAGTTTAATGCCAGCTTCAATGGCTTCCAGAATGGAGTCTTTACAGAATGGTGCCGGTACATAAATAACAGAGGCTGTTGCACCTGTTGCTTCAACCGCTTCACGAACGGTATTAAACACAGGCAGACCAAGGTGCTCGGTGCCACCTTTACCCGGTGTAACACCACCAACCATCTGAGTACCGTAAGCAATCGCCTGTTCTGAGTGGAAAGTGCCCTGACTACCCGTAAAACCCTGACAAATCACTTTGGTGTTTTTATCGATTAAAATAGACATTATTTATTCCCCGCTGCTGCGACTGCCTGTTTAGCTGCGTCTGTCAAACTGGTTGCTGCTATAATGTTCAAGCCACTATCAGCCAGTTTTTTCGCACCCAGTTCAGCATTGTTTCCTTCCAGACGAACAACTACCGGTACGTGAACACCAACTTCTTCCACAGCACCAATAATACCATCGGCAATCAGGTCACAACGGACGATCCCACCAAAGATATTTACCAAGACAGCTTTCACATTTTCATCTGACAGGATGATTTTAAATGCCTCAGTAACACGCTCTTTTGTTGCGCCACCACCAACATCAAGGAAGTTAGCAGGTGCACCACCGTGCAGTTTGACAATGTCCATCGTGCCCATTGCCAGACCAGCACCATTTACCATACAGCCAATGTTGCCATCCAATGCAACATAATTCAGTTCCCATTGTGCAGCCTGAGCTTCACGTGGATCTTCCTGTGAAGGATCGTGCATTTCACGCAGTTCGGCCTGACGGAACATCGCGTTACCATCTGCGCCCAACTTTCCATCCAAACAGATAAGATCACCTTCAGTTGTAATAACCAGCGGGTTAATTTCAACCAGAGCCAGATCACGCTCAAGGAAAAGGTTTGCCAATCCCATGAAAATCTTGGTGAATTGGCCGACTTGTTTACCAGTCAAACCTAACTTGAACGCCAGTTCACGGCCTTGATAGGGCATAGGGCCAGCCAGTGGGTCGATGATTGCTTTATGAATCAGTTCGGGCGTTTCTTCCGCCACTTTTTCTATTTCGACGCCACCTTCGGTAGAGGCCATGAACACTACACGACGTGTACCACGGTCAACAACAGCCCCGAGATACAGCTCCTTAGCAATATCAGTCGCTCCTTCTACCAGAATCTGATGAACAGGTTGGCCCTGTGCGTCAGTCTGATAAGTTACCAGCCGTTTACCCAGCCATTGTTCAGCAAAAGCACGAATATCTTCCTTGCTATTGACGACTTTCACACCACCAGCCTTACCGCGACCGCCTGCATGAACCTGACATTTAACGACCCAAGGACCTGAACCAATCTTGGATGCTGCTTCTTCTGCTTCGCGCGGCGTTGTGCAGGCATAACCAGCTGGTGCTGGTAAACCATACCGTGCAAAAAGTTGTTTTGCCTGATACTCGTGTAAATTCATGATGTTCTATCCATAATTTAATCTAAGAAAGGTAATTAACCTTCTATACCTGCGTACCACAAGCTACAGCCTTATTTACTGCATTTCGAAATTCACAGGGTATATTTTGTTGCTCGGATATGGCCAGCCCGAAGGCTGACCGCATGGTTTGTTACATCAACACTTTTTACATCAACATCGTTGTACTTCAGACTGGGCGGAATTTAACACCCTCCGCCCTGATGGTGATGCTATACATCCAGCAACAAACGTGTTGGATCTTCCAGCATTTCCTTGATGGTCACCAGGAAGCCTACTGACTCACGTCCGTCAATCAGACGATGGTCATAAGACAGTGCCAGATACATCATCGGAAGGATCTCAACCTGACCATTGACTGCCATTGGGCGATCTTTGATAGCATGCATGCCCAGAATCGCACTTTGTGGTGGGTTAATGATCGGAGTGGACATCAGAGAACCGAAAACACCGCCATTAGTAATGGTGAAGTTACCACCGGTGAGTTCATCAACAGTCAATTTACCGTCACGGCCTTTAATAGCCAGCTCTTTGATGCTTTTTTCGAGATCAGCCATGCTCAGGGCATCTGCATCACGTAATACTGGAGTTACCAGACCACGAGGAGTCGATACCGCAATGCTGATATCAAAATAGTTGTGGTAAACCACGTCAGTGCCATCAATTGAAGCATTCACTTCCGGATAACGTTTCAGTGCTTCAACAACAGCTTTCACATAGAAGGACATAAAGCCCAGACGAACGCCATGACGTTTTTCAAACGCATCACCGTATTGCTTACGCAGTTCCTGAATTGGCTTCATGTTGACTTCATTGAAAGTCGTCAACATCGCCGTATTGTTCTTCGCTTCAAGCAGACGTTCAGCTACACGCTTACGTAAACGCGTCATTGGTACGCGTTTTTCACTGCGGTGAGACGACAATTCGGACTGCTGAGCGGCTGGCGCAGCAGGTTTCGCGTTCTCTTTTTTGTTCGCAGCGATATATTTTTCTACGTCTTCACGCACAATACGGCCACCGACACCACTGCCTTTAATCGCAGCCGGATCCAAATCGTGCTCTGCAATCAGACGACGGACTGCCGGGCTAAGAGCATCGTTACTCTCATCTTCCAAAGAAGCCGTCTGGCGCTGTGCCGGAGTTGCTTCAGTTGTTTCTTTCACCGCAGCAGGCATGCCAGCACTGTTACTCAGGCTAATACGACCAAGCAATTGCTTAGACAATACAGTGGCGCCTTCTTCTTCCAAAATAGCTTCCAGAACACCTGCTTCACTTGCTGGTACTTCTAAAATCACTTTGTCAGTTTCAATTTCAACCAGGATGTCATCACGCTCTACAGCATCACCCGGTTTTTTATGCCATGTTGCAACAGTGGCATCCGCAACAGATTCAGGAAGGTCTGGAACCAGAATTTCTACGCTACTCATTTTCTATCCTTAATTTATTCAACGTTCAGTGCGTCATTAACCAGAGCTTGCTGTTGCTTCTGGTGAACAGACGTATAGCCCACAGCCGGGGAAGCAGAAGCCGGACGCCCTGCATAACGTAAAGAAGCCCCAAATGGGATCGCTTCACGGAAATTATGTTGACTGCAATACCAAGCCCCTTGGTTCAGAGGTTCTTCCTGACACCAAACGAAATCATGAACATGAGCATACTGCTCAAACAGATTTTGCAAGTCTTGACGAGGGAATGGATATAGCTGCTCAATACGAACAATGGCAACATCGCTCTGTTCATTCTTACGACGCTGCTCCAGCAGATCGTAATAAACTTTACCGGAGCAAAGTACAACGCGTTTCACACCTTTCGGATCCAAAGCATCAACTTCGCCAATCACTGTCTCAAACTTACCGTCAGCCAGTTCATCCAGACTGGATACTGCCAATGGATGGCGCAACAGTGACTTAGGTGACATAACGATCAGAGGACGACGCATACCACGCAGAGCCTGACGACGCAGCATGTGATAAACCTGAGCCGGAGTTGACGGCACACATACCTGCATGTTCTGTTCTGCACACAATTGCAGATAACGCTCCAGACGTGCTGATGAGTGCTCTGGGCCTTGCCCTTCATACCCATGAGGCAGCAACATGACCAGACCACACATACGGCCCCATTTCTGTTCCCCAGAGCTGATGAACTGGTCAATAACGACCTGTGCTACGTTAGCAAAATCACCAAACTGAGCTTCCCAGATGGTCAGCGTGCGTGGCTCTGTTGTTGCATAACCGTATTCAAACGCCAATACTGCTTCTTCAGACAGCACGGAATCCCATACGTTAAATACGCCCTGACCATTGTGAACATTTGCCAGAGGCACATAAACAGAGGCATCAGTCTGATTATGAATAACCGCATGACGGTGGAAGAATGTACCACGACCAGCATCTTCACCGGACAGACGTACCGGAACACCTTCATCAACCAGAGTTGCATACGCCAGTGTTTCTGCCGCGCCCCAGTCAAATAATTTGTTTCCATTAGCCATTTCTGCACGGTCAGAGTAGATTTTCGCAACGCGGGAATGCATTGCGACCTCAGCCGGAATGGAGCTGATACGTTTGCCCAGATCTTGCAAGCGCTTCATATCCACCTGATGTGGATACTCTGCATCCCATTCATGGTTCAGGTAAGGTTCCCATGTGAAGGAATGCAGGCCCATTGGACGCCATTCATCCACGACACAATCACCATGATCTAATGCATCACGATATAAGTTGGCCATTTCGGTGACATCGTTAGGTGCCAACAAACTTTCTGCGATAAGTTTATCTGCGTAGATTTTACGTGGTGTTGGGTGTTTCTTGATTTTCTGATACATCAAAGGCTGAGTTGCGCTTGGCTCATCAGCTTCGTTATGTCCGTGACGACGGTAACAAACCAAATCAATCATCACGTCACGTTTAAAGGTATTACGGAAATCCAGAGCCAGACGGGTTACGAAAGTAACGGCTTCCGGATCATCTGCGTTGACGTGGAAGATAGGTGCCTGAACCATCTTCGCAATATCAGTACAATATTCTGTTGAACGGGTATCTTTAGGATTAGAGGTTGTGAAACCAATCTGGTTGTTAACCACAATTCGAATTGTACCACCAACTTCATAGCCGCGCGCCTGAGACATGTTCAGTGTTTCCTGAACAATCCCCTGCCCTGTTACTGCTGAGTCACCATGAATGGTCACTGGCAGAACCATATTACTGCGGCCTTCATTGAGACGGTCACGGCGAGCACGTACAGAACCAATAACGACAGGGCTGACAATTTCAAGGTGAGAGGGGTTAAATGCCAGCGCCAGATGCACTGGTCCACCTTCAGTTTCGAAATCAGAAGAAAAACCCTGATGGTATTTCACGTCACCCGTGCCAAGGTGTTCTTTATGCTTACCAGCAAACTCGTCAAACAGATCCGCTGGTTTTTTACCAAATAAGTTGACCAGAACGTTGAGGCGCCCACGGTGAGCCATTCCCAGTACAACTTCACGAGTATCTTGTTTGCCTGCGTGACGGATAAGTTCTTTGAGCATTGGAATCAGCGCATCACCGCCTTCAAGGGAGAAACGTTTCGCCCCCGGGAACTTAGCACCTAAATAGCGTTCCAAACCTTCCGCTGCCGTCAGCTCTGCCAGAAAACGACGTTTTTCTTCTGTACTGAACTGTGAATCTACCGCCACAGATTCCAGACGCTGTTGGAGCCAGCGCTTTTCCTCTGTATTGGTGATATGCATATATTCCGCACCAATAGAGCCACAATAAATGCGCTTCAGGGCGTCATATAAATCAGCCAGTTTCATCGTCTCTTTGCCGATAGCAAATGAGCCTACGTTAAATGTTTCTTCAAAATCTGCTTTGGTTAAATTATGGAAAGCAGGATCGAGATCTGGTACAGGTTCCTGTTTCCATAATCCCAATGGATCAAGGTTCGCATTTTGATGACCGCGGAAGCGGAATGCGTTGATTAGCTGCAAAACCTTAACTTGTTTTGCATCCATTGCTGGATCGCTGACTGAAGTGTGGTAACGAGTGGCATCCTTTGCCAGACGACGGAAGTAATCACGTGTCTGTGAGTGAAGTTGTTCCCCGTGAAGTCCCGCATCCGGTAATTGTTGGAATATTTCTCTCCAACCTGCATCAACAGAATTAGGATCGGTTATATAGTCTTCATAGATTTGCTCTATGTAAGACTGGTTTGCACCAGCCAGAAAGCTTGAATCCAGCCAGTCCTTCATTGCACCGTTCTGCATTGTGATCCCTTAAGCTTCAAAAGCTTTAGTTTTCGCCGTGGTTAACAAATTCCGCTTTATTAAGCGGTGTTGGTAAAAGGTTCATTTGGACGTGCTTTATGCATGTTCTTTATTTGGGTTATCCTACCCTTCAAGGAACCTTTAAAAACTGACTCCAGTTTTTAAAGGTTCCTTATTTTACTGAAACATGCGCCGTCATTAGCAGCAGGCAATTTATCATCTTTCATTCTTTATGCCCTCCACCAGATTGATATTTATTTCAAAAATGTGGAGGGCAACCTTATATGCATTATTTGCACACAATTTATGTGTTATTTATGCACTATATCTTTTGTCTTTCAAGCCACTTCTTTGTTAGCCGCGATGCAGCTTGAAATCCATTAGATATATATATCGACCTATCAGTAATATTTAATTAAGCACTGTGTCTTAACAACATAGACTTAATATGACCAATCGCTTTTGTTGGATTCAGACCTTTAGGACATACATTGACGCAATTCATAATTCCATGACAACGGAACACACTGAATGCATCATTCAGACCGTCAAGTCGGGATGAAGTTTCAGTATCCCGGCTATCAATCAGGAAACGATATGCCGCTAACAGGCCCGCTGGCCCAATAAATTTATCCGGGTTCCACCAGAATGACGGACAAGACGTCGAACAGCAGGCACACAGGATACACTCATAAAGGCCATCCAGTTTTTCACGTTGCTCTGGTGATTGCAGGTGCTCACGCGCAGGAGGGTTTTTACCGTCATTAATTAAATAAGGACGGATTTTCTCATATTGCGCATAAAATTGCCCCATATCAACGACCAAATCACGGACAACAGGCAAACCCGGCAGCGGGCGGATAACAATTTTTTTATTTCCACGACGCAAGGCTGAAATGGATGTAATACAGGCCAAGCCATTTTTACCGTTCATATTCAAACCGTCGGAACCACATACACCTTCACGGCATGAACGGCGGAAAGACAAGGTTGGATCCTGTTCCTTCAACTGGATGAGGGCATCCAGCAGCATCATGTCACGCCCTTCTTCCGCTTCCAGCGTGTAATCCTGCATACGGGGTGCGTTGTCTACATCCGGATTATAACGATAAATTGAGAATTCAAGTTTCATAATCTATTTCTCCGCAACTGGAACATTGGCAACGCAATTAGTAAGAACGCACTTTCGGCGGGAAGGCTTCACGCAGTTTTGGCTGCATGTTAACTTCACGACGGGTCATGCTCTCAGTCTGCGGTAAATACAAGCTATGGCACAGCCAATTTGCATCGTCACGCTCTGGATAATCGAAGCGGCTGTGTGCCCCACGACTTTCTGTACGATAATTCGCAGCAACTGCCGTCGAATAAGCGGTTTCCATCAGGTTATCCAGTTCCAGACATTCGATACGCTGAGTATTGAATTCTGATGATGTATCATCCAGACGAGCATTGTGCAGACGTTCACGGATGACTTTCAGTTCATCCAACCCTCTCGCCATTGCATCCCCTTCACGGAATACAGAGAAGTTGTGCTGCATACAGGCCTGTAATGCTTTACGAATTTCAACCGGATCTTCACCTGAACGGGTATTATTCCAACGGTTCAGACGTTGCAGTGCTGCGTCAACATCAGACTCACTGGCATCACGGCTGGTTCCCTGCTCCATCAGGCACTCTTTCAGGTGCAGACCAGCAGAACGACCAAAGACCACCAAATCAAGTAAGGAGTTACCCCCCAGACGGTTTGCACCATGCACGGATACACAGGCAATTTCACCCACGGCAAACAGACCCGGAATGACAACATCTTCGCCTTTTTCATTGATAGTCAGAGCCTGACCGGTAATCTTGGTTGGAATACCCCCCATCATATAGTGACAGGTTGGGATCACCGGAATCGGTTCTTTTACAGGATCTACATGAGCAAAGGTACGGGACAATTCGAGGATACCCGGCAGACGGGATTCCAGAACATCTTTACCCAGATGATCCAGTTTCAGTTTCACGTGAGGTCCCCATGGGCCTTCACAGCCACGACCTTCACGAATTTCGATCATCATAGATCGAGCAACGACATCACGGCCAGCCAGATCTTTAGCATTTGGTGCGTAACGCTCCATAAAGCGCTCGCCATCTTTGTTCAGCAGATAACCACCTTCACCACGGCAGCCTTCTGTGACCAACACACCCGCACCTGCAATACCGGTCGGGTGGAATTGCCACATTTCCATATCCTGCACCGGAACACCGGCACGCAGAGCCATACCAACACCGTCACCTGTATTGATATGTGCATTTGTTGTGGATTGGAAAATACGGCCAGCACCACCTGTCGCCAGAATCGTTGCCTTGGCTTTGAAATAGACAACTTCACCTGTTTCGATACAGATAGCTGTACAGCCAACAATGGCTCCGTCCTGATTCTTGACTAAATCCAGAGAATACCACTCAGAGAAAATAGTCGTGTGGTTCTTCAGGTTCTGCTGGTACAGGGTATGAAGTAATGCATGGCCGGTACGGTCAGCCGCAGCCGCAGTACGGGCAGCCTGCTCACCACCAAAATTTCTGGATTGACCACCAAACGGGCGCTGATAAATTCGGCCATTATCCAGACGTGAGAATGGTAGCCCCATGTGTTCCAATTCGAGAATTGCTTCAGGACCGGTTTTACACATGTATTCGATGGCATCCTGATCGCCGATATAATCGGAACCTTTTACCGTGTCATACATGTGCCATTCCCAGTTATCTTCATGAGTGTTACCCAGAGCAACTGTAATACCACCCTGAGCAGAAACTGTATGGGATCGGGTAGGGAAAACTTTAGAAATCAGGGCGCAGGACAGGCCCATTTGTGAAATTTGCAGTGCAGCACGCATACCTGCGCCACCAGCACCAATAACAACAGCGTCAAACTCTCTTACCGGCAGTTTCATTTATACACCCCACACCACAATTGTTCCGTAAATCAAATAAGCCAACAGCGCAACAATAATGATCAGTTGCAATACCAGACGCAGTGCCAGTGGCTTTACATAATCCGTCAGCACCTGCCACATTCCAATCCATGCGTGGACTAAAATGGAAAGCAGAGCCAGTACGGTGAACACTTTTGTGAGAGAGAAGGAGAAAAAACCGCTCCAGACTTCATAGGTGATGTCTGACGTTGTTGCTACAAAACCAACTAAATAAAGAACATATAAAACAATAACGATTGCAGATGCACGTAACAACAGCCAGTCCTGAATCCCCGTGCGCCCCAATGCGGATGCGTTGCTTACCATACTAATACCCCGGCCAGAATAGACAGAATAACTGCGATCACGATTGCCACTTTAGCAGAAGTTCTACCAGCGGCGAGACTCTCTTCCAAGAGACCAAAGTCCATCAAAACATGGCGGATCCCACCACAAATGTGGTAACCCAACGCCGTTAATATCCCCCACAGGATAAATTTGGCGAAAAAGCCAGTCATGATTTCAGATGCATGCTGGAAGCCCTCTTGCGAAGACAGTGACATACCCAACAACCACAGCAGAATGCCGACTGCTATAAAGGTGATGACGCCTGAGATACGGTGCAAGATCGAAGCTATCGCGGAGACGGGTTGATTTATCGTCCGCAGATCGAGGTTGACAGGTCTTTGTTTTTTCACAATTTTGCCCACACAGCTTTTTTTATTTTCCATCCTCCGGCCCTGGGTGGGAATCAGACAGCGTTAAGAGGACACAAAGACACAACATAATTAAATTAACAATCCTTACTGTTTCAACAAACGTTGTGATTTGATTACGCTGGGTGCTCCTACATCAGGTAATCCGGAGACCTTAACGCAGTATAAGTACTTCACATTGTTATTACAATTCCCACACAATATGATTATTAACATTTAGCTTGAACAGTGAGTAAGATCACGCTTCAAACATTTATCATAAAAACCATTATCTTGTTTGACAAAGATTAAACATTTATCTTACATATATGACGGTGCATAATATCTACCGTCATTTTCCGATGAAAAAGTAAACTTCACGAAAAATGTGGGCTTTGTAAAAGTATCGTTACGACACAAAATGATAACATTTTATGTTAGAAATACTTTAGATTGACATCCGGAAACTTTTTAACAACCTGAACACTATTGTCGTCCGTAAAATGAGATTTCAGCATTAAATCGATACCCGACAGAAACAAAGGGTATATACAGCCTGATTTTTAATTCTCTCCGGTAGCACAATGCCGTCGGCGCAGTAAGGATTACGCCTATTTAGGTTGTTAGGGGTTATAAGAAACAAGCGCTAAGGAGATGTAAATGGCTGATAAAAAGGCTACGTTGACCATAAATGGTTCAGCTGCTATCGAACTAGACGTACTAACGCCAACCCTAGGCTCTGAAGTAATTGACGTTCGTACCCTCGGCTCAAAAGGCTTCTATACCTACGATCCCGGTTTCACTTCCACTGCCTCCTGCGAGTCGAAAATCACCTATATTGATGGCAATGAAGGCATTTTATTGCACCGTGGTTTTCCCATCGATCAGCTTGCAATGAAATCAACCTATCTGGAAGTTTGTTATATCCTGCTAAATGGCGAACCACCAACTCCTGAGGAGTATGAGAAATTCAAAACTACGGTGACTCGTCATACTATGATTCACGAACAGATTACCCGTCTGTTCCATGGTTTCCGTCGTGATTCCCACCCTATGGCTATACTCTGTGGTGTTACAGGCGCTCTTGCTGCCTTCTACCATGATGCGCTGGATGTTAATAATCCGCGCCACCGCGAAATCACCGCATACCGTCTCTTGTCTAAAATGCCAACGGTAGCGGCGATGTGTTACAAATACTCCGTTGGTCAGCCTTTTGTTTATCCGCGTAATGATCTCTCTTACGCCGGTAATTTCCTGTACATGATGTTCTCAACCCCCTGTGAGGAATATAAGGTCAACCCTGTATTAGAACGGGCAATGGATCGCATTTTTATTCTTCATGCAGACCACGAGCAGAATGCTTCAACTTCAACAGTCCGTACAGCAGGTTCTTCTGGCGCTAACCCATTTGCCTGTATTGCTGCGGGAATTGCATCACTGTGGGGGCCAGCACACGGCGGAGCGAATGAAGCTTGCCTGCGTATGCTGGAAGAGATTCAGACTGTCGATCATATTCCTGAGTTTATCGCCCGGGCCAAAGATAAAAACGACGCTTTCCGCCTGATGGGCTTTGGTCATCGCGTCTATAAAAACTATGACCCACGCGCAACAGTAATGCGTGAAACCTGCCATGAAGTGCTGGATGAACTTGGTCTGAATGACAGCCTGCTGGAAGTTGCCATGGAGCTGGAGCGCATTGCCCTGAATGACCCGTACTTCATTGAGAAGAAACTGTACCCGAATGTCGATTTCTACTCAGGTATTATTTTGAAAGCGATGGGAATTCCGTCATCCATGTTTACAGTGATCTTCGCTATTGCCCGCACAATCGGCTGGATTGCACACTGGAATGAAATGCATGATGAAGGTATGAGGATTGCTCGTCCTCGCCAACTGTATACTGGTCATACCGAACGGGATTTTAACAGTCAGTTAAAAAAATAATCTGACTGGTTCGCTGGCACACTTCACAATGAAGTGTGCATTTTACTGTACCTTAATGTCGGCTCTGCCATCACTATCGGCCTCCTGTCTGGCGGTTAAGGTGCAGTATTCGTTGTGTGGTACCCATTATTATTCAAATAAAAGGTAGCGCCATGATCCTTCCTAAAAAATTATCCATTGGTGAAACTATCGGTTTTTTCTCCTCTTCATCTCCTGCAACTGCTTTTGCTCCGACTCGTTTTGCCAGAAGTGTCCGTTATTTAGAAAGTAAAGGTTATAAAACAAAAGCCGGAATACTCACCGGTAAAAGCGATTTTTATCGTTCAGGCACCATTATGCAACGAGTGGAAGAGTTTAATGCCCTGCTTCGTGATCCAGAAGTAAGGTGTGTTATGTCTACTATAGGAGGTGACAATTCAAACTCAATGCTGCCATATATTGATTATGATGCCATCAGAGAAGACCCTAAAATCATTATTGGTTATTCTGACATAACAGCACTTTTACTTGGAATATATCAGAAAACCAATGTAGTGACTTTTTATGGCCCTGCATTAGTCGCTTCATTTGGTGAATTTCCACCTTTAGTTGATGAGACATTCAATAACTTCTCTCAAATAGTCAATAATAATCATTCTCTTCCTTTTATATATAAACAGCCTGAATGTTGGGCTGATGAGTATATAGAATGGGAAGCGCAAACAGCCCCTAAAAATACATTTCCTAATAAGTGGATTTTTGATGGAAAAGGAACATTCCGAGGCAGATTAATTGGTGGTAATTTAAATACGCTTTGTGGGATCTGGGGAAGTGAATATATGCCTGAAATTAAAACAGGTGATATTTTACTTATTGAAGACTGTTTCAAAGGAATAGAGCTGGTTGAACGCGCTTTTTCCCATCTTCTGTTATGTGGGGTCTTTGATAAAGTTTCAGCGATTATTCTTGGAAAACACGAACAATTTGATGATAAAGGAACGGGAAGAAATTCTCTGGATGTACTGAAAGAAGTTCTGCATGGGAAAGAAGTTCCTGTTTTGGCTGATTTCGATTGTTGCCATACACACCCAATGTTTACTATGCCACTTGGCGTTGACGTTGTTGTCGATTTTGATTCAGAGTCTGTTTATCTGCCTGAACCATATTGTGTCAATTAACTATTTTAAATGATTCAGAGTACAAATTAATTGTTAATTTCTATATGCCTTTCTTTCTGAACCCGCCATATACTCCCGTGGCGGTCTTCCCATTATTTTACGGAAAAAAGTCACAAAAGCACTGTCACTGGTAAACCCCAGCTCCTGAGCAACATAAGATAATGTTTTGCCCTGAGCCAATAATTCTATCGCTTTAACTAATCGCCATTGCTGACGCCATTGTTGATAATTCATTCCCGTTTCACGCTTAAATATACGGGTAATGGTTTTTTCACTGGCTCCAATATAGGTTGCAAGCACTTGTAGTGAAGGCGGTAATTGCTCAAAGGATAAACTCGCAAAACGGCGATCAGCAGGTAATGATAATAACGTTGGTTCCCGGCGCGCCTCGCTAATTTCATCAAGAAATACAGCCAGTAGATTTGCGTTTTTCCCCTGCTTCCAGTCAGTATCAAACGGAGATATTGCAATACGCTCCAGAACAGCCTGTAGCAACGGAGTGGTTTCCAGTATTGCGCACTGTTCTGGCAGGAATTGTATTTCAGAAACATCCAGATAAATTGAGCGATATCCGATGGAACCTCGCATTTCTGCCCGATGACGAGTCTCTGGTGGGATCCATGCCACTCGGGTTGGCGGCAAAATAGAGATCTGGCTGGCCAATGTGATTTTGATACAACCACGCTGAGTAAACAACAATTGCCCCATACTATGTTGATGAAATCCAGAATCATGCTGCCCCATCTCTGCCGCAATACCCGCAACGAGTACATTCAGGTTATCCGGATCAAACAGATCATTTTGTCGCAACCACGCCATATATAGCCCTTAAGTGTGAATGTCTGATTATATAAATATATTGTCTTTATTATTATAAAGAGACAATCACTAAAATGTTAGCCTTCTGAACACAACTCATTCAATTCCATAAGAAAAAGACTATGCAAATCAAACCACCACTTTGGCTAGCCATTGCCCTGATGATGTTTCCTCAGATTGTAGAAACCATCTATAGCCCGGCATTAACCAACATTGCCCGTGGATTTTCCGTCAGTGTGGAACAAGCTTCTCAAACCTTATCACTCTACTTTTTCGCATTTGCTATAGGCGTGGTGGTATGGGGTCGGCTGTGTGATGTTATTGGCAGACGCCCTACGATTATTACCGGGTTATTACTTTATGGTTGCGCCTGTTTGCTGGCTCTATTAACTGAACATTTCTGGTTACTACTTATTGCCAGAATGTTATCTGCTTTTGGTGCGGCAGTGGGGTCAATCGGAACACAGACCATGATGCGCGATAGTTATCGCGGCGAAGAGCTGGCACGTGTTTTCTCTATTATGGGCATTGCTCTGGCTGCCAGCCCAGCCATCGGCATGATCAGCGGTTCCACGCTGAATCATTTTGGTAATTATCAGGCAGTATTTGCAGGTCTGACAGTTTTGGCCGTTATCCTTACGATATGGTCTATGGCACGTTTACCTGAAACACGCCCTGCCACCGTTACCAAAATCGTTTTATCAGAAACAGCCCGTATGATGCTGAAAGATATTTCAATCTGGCGAAGTGCTTTTCTTATCGCTTTATTTAATATTTGTCTATTTAGCTACTATCAACTGGCACCTTTTCGTTTTGATCAACTCGGCCTATCACCAACACTTTTCGGCTACACCGGCCTGCTTCTTGCTTTAGGTGTCATGTTAGGCTCTGTATTGAATAAGCTGTTGTTGAAAAAGAAATGGAGAACCGAAAAACTCACTTTTCTTGCGGCATGGCTTATCTTGTTCGGTGGAATTTTTGTTTATCTACTCGAAAATAGTTGGCTGTTTATTTTTCCCATGTCGGGAATAGTTATCGCCTATGGCGTCGCTATCCCGAACCTTCTGGCGTCTGCGTTAACTCATTATAAAGATAGGCTGGGTACAGCAGGGGCTTTATTGGGGTTATTTTACTACCTACTGTTGGCGGGAGGATTGGCGTTTGCTGGTTGGAGTCAGGCTTTGGGCAATATTCTGATTTATTGTGGATTAGCCACTGTGTTTTTATCCCTGCCAGGTATTATACCAAGCAGGGGCAGTAAATTTTAAAGCTAATAGCACTAATAGAGATATTCCATCAGCGGGCTATATATGGAAAATTTTTCCATTACCTGTCGGGAATTCTACAGTTAAACTCAATTTTCCCCCCATCGCTTCAACGTAGCGTTTCAGGGTGACTAACTTTATATCATTACCCCGTTGTTCTATTTGGGTAATAGCTGGTTGGCTGATACCTAAACTATCAGCCAGCTTTTGTTGAGAAATATTTAACTCTTCCCTTAATAGCTGTAAGCCTGTTTCTAAAATCTGCTCATCAGCCATTTGTTTTATCTCTTCACGCTCTTCTACTGAAAATTCCTGAATTTTTTCTTTGAGAGTTTTCACTTTTTGTCCTCCAAATTCGCCAAATGCGCTTCATATTCAGCATCAGCAATTGGGATCATTTCTTTATAAAAACGCTTATCATTTAAAGCTTTATCACCCGCACATAAGACAATGGCCTGCCTTAGCGGATCAAATGCAAAAAGTGCTCTGAATGGCCTCCCTTTACATTGAATCCTTAGCTCTTTCATGTTATTGAATTTTGAACCATATAAAGAATCAACTGCGGGACGACCTAGTTGAGGACCAAAGGCTTCTAACACACTCAGGTCTGCTAATATCTTCTTCTGTGTACTGATATCTTGTTCATCAAGCCACGCTTCAAAGCGAGGAGTTAAAATTACAATCCACACAATAACCTCATAAGCCATAACTTATAATAGCATTATATAAGCTATAGCTTATATATCAATTGTGTTTAATTATAGTACATAAGTAGTACATAAAAAGCACATCAAGCCGGATTAGGAATATCAATAAAAGTGACATCCAGCCCATGATGATTAGCCAGCCATTCGCCGAGTGTTTTAATGCCATAGCGCTCAGTTGCATGGTGTCCGGCTGAGTAAAAATGCATCCCCATTTCACGGGCAACATGGATAGTCTTCTCTGATACTTCCCCCGTCACAAAAGCATCAACACCAAATTCAGCAGCCTGCTCAATAAAACTCTGCCCTCCTCCGGTACACCATGCAATAGTACGGATCTCTTCCCGTGCATTATCGCCGCAATACAGCACCCTACGCTCCAGTCTTTGCTCAAGACGTTCCGTTAATTCGGCCGGAGTAATCGGTTGATCAAATACGCCATGAGGTAATAAAGCGTCAATGTTTCCTATGACCTTCACTCCCATCTGACGGGCCAGCTGAACATTGTTCCCCAAAGTAGGATGTGCATCCAGCGGGAGATGGTAGCCATACAAGTTAATATCGTTACAGAGTAAAGTCTGCAAACGGCGGCGTTTCATGCCTCGGATGACAGGTGATTCATTTTTCCAGAAATACCCATGATGTACGATGATGGCATCCGCCTCCAGACGCACAGCTTCATCCAGCAAAGCCTGACAGGCCGTCACTCCCGTGATAACACGCTGAATATGGGGGCGTCCTTCTACCTGTAATCCATTAGGGGCATAATCCTGAAACTCCCGAACATTCAATTCCGTATTAATTACATGTTCTAATTCAACATTATTCATTACATACTCCCCATTATTTAGCATTTTCACAATAGAATCCGCACCAATTTACTTGCCTATGGTGATATTGTCTGTTAGTAGTAATAACACATTGACAGTAATAAGCGATAAAAGTAAAACACCCTGCCAGCTTAAGCCGGCAAGGTGAAAGAATACTATATTCGGAAAACTATATCAGGCAGAAAAACGAGGAACAGGACTCTGCCAAGCGGGGAAATTTAGGGATTTAACGTATCTGAAGCAATTTCTGTACGTTCCAGCCAAACTGGTTTATCACTGGTTTTTACCCATACTTTATGTAAGTAGCTGTAGAAACGGGCACGTTCCCGACTAAACAACATGAAAGGAAGTGCAATAACGCCTAATGCGACGGCACCGATGCGCCGCAAGAGAACCTGATGCCGAGAATATTCACGATACATAGAGACCTCCTCAAATGGGCAATAACTCAATAACTGTAAGACCTGACAAATTTTACTCGATAAAATGAAAATTTACTACTGATCCGACCACTTTTTTAAGGCTTAAAATCACTTTTTTTTCATCTTAGCGTAATTTTATTACAAATTAACGATCTAAACAGAAACAAAACCAACATATTAAAAACATAAAATTAACCTATCAGGTTTTGCTAAACTTAATTCTCACAGAGCCAAATTAATTAATATTACTTATATTTACTTTGTGATTTCAGGTTCTCTTTTTATCACTTCTTGATTGGTCATTTTTATTCTAAACCGGTTTGTTATTAAGAAGTAACGAGGAGATAAATAGTGAATAACTTACTTATTATTGGCGCTATTCTGGTCGTTTTATTACTCTTCTATCTGGTTTATGCATTATTGAATGCGGAGGATTTCTAAATGGAAACCTCTGCTTTTTTACTTATCGCTACTTTCTTACTATTACTATTTATATTAAGTAAGCCTCTTGGGAATTTAATCGCACATCTCATTGAGGGCGACTTACCTCACCGGATCACCCATGCTGAAATGATTTTATGGCGTTGTTGTGGCTTAAAAAAGCCGGGTGACAGTGTTAAAGAAATGAACTGGTGGCAATATTCCTTTGCCATTATTGCCTTTAACCTCGTAGGTTTATTGTTACTATTTATCCTATTGATAAGCCAAAAATATCTTCCTCTCAATCCTCAGCATTTTGCGGGTATGAAATGGGATTTAGCACTCAATACAGCAATCAGTTTTGTCACCAACACGAACTGGCAGGCCTACAGTGGCGAAAATACCCTCAGTTACCTGAGCCAGATGGCGGGGTTGACCGTACAAAATTTTCTGTCTGCGGCTACAGGTATTGCCATCGCTTTCGCATTGATACGGGCATTTTCCCGACAAGGAGTGAAAACACTGGGAAATGCCTGGATTGATATCACTCGCATTACACTCTATCTGCTACTTCCTTTGGCGACCATTATCGCGTTGATCCTTGCCAGTCAGGGGGTGATCCAAAACTTCTCTCCATATATTTCTGTTCACACCCTTGAAGGGCATCAGCAATTACTTCCGATGGGACCCGTTGCCTCTCAAGAAGCCATCAAAGTATTAGGAACAAATGGAGGGGGTATATTTGGCGCGAACTCAGCTCATCCTTTTGAAAATCCGAATACGATGAGTAACTTCGTACAGATGATTTCCATCTTTTTGATCCCCAGTGCGTTGTGTTTCGCCTTTGGTCTGGTTGTTGGGGACAATCGGCAAGGATACTCCCTATTGTGGGCAATGGGCATTATCTTTGTCATTTCTGTCGCAATCGTGATGTACGCTGAAACGATGGGAAATCCCCATTTCATGCAAGCGGGCATTAACAGCAATATCAACATGGAAGGAAAAGAATCCCGGTTTGGTATTCTTGCCTCCTCTCTCTATGGTGTAGTCACAACTTCAGCCTCTTGCGGGGCGGTTAATGCAATGCATGATTCCTTTACAGCATTGGGTGGCATGATACCGCTCTGGCTAATGCAAATCGGCGAAGTCGTCTTTGGCGGCGTAGGTGCGGGGCTTTATGGCATATTGTTATTTGTCCTGCTGGCTGTCTTTATTGCCGGCCTGATGATTGGCCGTGCTCCCGAATATCTGGGTAAAAAAATTGATGTTCATGAGATGAAAATGGTCGCATTGGCGATTCTGGTCACGCCTTCCCTTATCCTACTGGGAACCGCGCTATCAGTTTCATTTGCAGCAGGAAGAAGTGCCGTGGCAAACCCGGGGGCACATGGTTTCACCGAAATACTCTATGCTATTACATCTGCGGCTAATAATAACGGCAGTGCTTTTGCCGGTCTGGCAGCCAACAGTGTATTTTACAATCTGCTGTTAGGCATCATCATGTTCCTCGGTCGATTTGGCATCATTCTGCCTGTACTGTCCATCGCCGGATCGATGAGCAGTAAAAAACGGCAGCCTATCAGCAGCGGAACCCTACCCACTCACACTACATTATTCATTGGCTTATTAATTTTAGTCATCTTATTGATTGGAGCACTCACTTTCATACCCGCACTGGCTCTTGGTCCTATTGCAGAGCATTTACAGCTTTGGCAACTATCACAATAAGTGAAGTTGTGAAATAAATAGTGAGATAAGTGATGAGAAATAAAAAGCAGGCATTATTTGAATCCGAACTCGTTCGTCAGGCAATTATCGATTCAGTAAAAAAATGTCACCCTGCCGTCCAATGGCATAATCCGGTTATGTTTGTCGTTTACCTCGGTAGCTGTCTGGCCACTTTATTGTGGCTCAGTATTCTGACCGGCCAAACAACGGGGGATGCCCTCTTTACCGGTTCCATTGCTTTATGGTTGTGGTTCACTGTGCTGTTTGCCAATTTTGCAGAAGCGCTGGCGGAAGGACGCAGTCAGGCTCAGGCCTCCAGTCTGAAAGGTGTCAAAAAAACAACGTGGGCAATCAGGCTTTCATCCCCCAACCGCGATGCGGCAAAAGAAAAAGTCACGTCCGATTGTTTACGCAAAGGCGATATTGTACTGATAGAAGCGGGTGAAATTATCCCCTGTGACGGCGAAGTCCTTGAAGGCGGAGCTTCTGTTAACGAAAGCGCCATTACCGGTGAGTCAGCACCAGTGATACGGGAATCTGGCGGGGATTTTTCTTCCGTGACAGGAGGCACACAAGTATTGTCAGACTGGTTAATTGTAGAATGTTCCGTCAATCCGGGAGAAACCTTCCTCGACCGGATGATCTCAATGGTTGAAGGAGCCAAGCGGCGAAAAACACCGAATGAAATTGCCCTGACCATTTTACTTACCGCACTCACCATCATTTTCCTACTAACCTGTGCCAGCTTACTCCCCTTTTCCCTATTCAGTGTTGAAGCCAACCACACTGGCGCACCTATCACAGTTACCGTGCTGATTGCACTTTTAGTTTGTTTAATTCCCACTACCATTGGAGGGCTGCTTTCTGCCATTGGTGTAGCAGGAATGAGCCGTATGCTGGAAGCCAATGTCATTGCCACCAGCGGACGTGCCATTGAAGCCGCAGGTGATGTCGATGTGCTGTTACTGGATAAAACCGGAACAATCACTTTGGGGAATCGTCAGGCTTCTCAGTTTCTGCCCGCTCCCGGAGTGACAGAACGACAATTGGCTGATGCTGCACAGCTTTCCTCTCTGGCAGATGAAACACCAGAAGGTCGCAGTATCGTCATTCTGGCAAAACAGCGCTTCAATATGCGCGAACGTGATCTGCGTACATTAAATGCTACATTTGTTCCTTTTTCTGCCATGACCCGCATGAGCGGAGTCAACATCAACGATCGCATGATCCGCAAAGGTGCTGTTGATGCCATCCGACGCCATATTGAAGCTAACCGCAGCCAGTTCCCTGAGGCCATTAATCTGCTAGTGCAACAGGTTGCAAGCAAAGGAGGTACACCGCTGGTTGTCGCTGAAAATCAGCGGGTTTTGGGTGTCGTAGCCCTGAAAGATATTATTAAAGGCGGCATAAAGGAGCGTTTCAGTGAAATGCGCAGAATGGGGATCAAAACGGTGATGATCACGGGCGATAACCATCTGACAGCGGCAGCCATTGCTGCTGAGGCCGGTGTAGATGATTTTCTGGCGGAAGCGACCCCCGAAGCAAAACTGACGTTGATCCGCCAGTATCAATCTGAAGGGCGTCTGGTTGCCATGACCGGCGATGGTACAAACGATGCTCCCGCGCTGGCTCAGGCTGATGTGGCCGTTGCCATGAACTCAGGAACTCAGGCCGCAAAAGAGGCCGGTAATATGGTGGATCTGGACTCCAATCCTACGAAATTAATTGAAGTGGTACGTATTGGTAAACAGATGCTGATGACCAGAGGTTCTCTAACCACATTTAGCATTGCTAATGATATTGCTAAGTATTTCGCCATTATTCCGGCCGCATTCGCTGTCACTTATCCGCAACTTAATGCGCTGAATATCATGCACCTCCATTCACCACAATCAGCAGTGCTGTCAGCGGTTATATTCAATGCGATTATCATTATTTTTTTACTGCCGCTCGCTCTGAAAGGCATCAGCTATCGTCCGATGAATGCTCTGTCACTGCTGAGGCGTAACTTATGGATATATGGTCTGGGTGGGTTGCTGCTGCCTTTTGCGGCGATCAAACTGATCGATATGCTACTCACTGTATTAGGCTTTAAATAACACGTGCTTTTTTGAAGACGATCACTTGCAGATCATCATCCTCTCAGGATTTGACTATCAGGTAAGGTGAAAAAATGACTTGGTTACGTTCTTCCATTGTTCTGTTGATATTTCTCACCCTGATCACCGGGATCGCATATCCGCTACTAATCACAGGTCTGTCCACAACCTTGTTTCACCATCAGGCGACAGGTTCACTCATTGAACAGGATGGTGAGTTACTCGGTTCAGAATTAATCGGTCAGGAATTTACCAAAGCGGGCTATTTTCATGGACGGCCTTCAATGACGGCTGAACTGCCTTACAATGCACAATCATCCGGGGGAAGTAATCTCGCACCAACTAACCCGCTTTTATTCCAGAAAATACAACTGCGCATTATTAAAATACGTCTATTTAACCACCCGGAAAATCATCCTATTCCTGTCGATTTAGTCACCGCATCCGGTAGTGGACTTGATCCCCATATTTCACCTGAAGCTGCTGTATTTCAGGCTCATCGCATTGCTACAGCCCGGCATCTGCCGGTAGATTTAATCAATAAGCTGATTGAGGAAAACACTGAGTTTCCGCCAATACACTACTTAGGTCAGCCTGTTGTCAACGTACTGAAACTCAATCTGGCATTAGATAACCAGCGAGCACAAGGCAAATAGCGATGACTGAAACAGAGCCACAACGTCCCGATCCAGACAATTTACTGACGTTGGTAAATGAAAAACCACGGGGCAAACTGAAAATTTTCTTCGGAGCCTGTGCCGGCGTAGGAAAAACTTACGCCATGTTACAGGAAGCTCAACGCTTGCTGGCTCAGGGGCTGGATATTATTGTCGGCATCGTTGAAACACACGGACGGCAGGAAACTGCCGCTCTATTAAAAGGCCTGCCACAGTTACCGCCAAAATATATCTACTCAGCGAAACGCCGGGTCGCGGTATTTGATATTGATGCGGCTATTGCCCGTCACCCTGCCGTCATCCTGATGGATGAATTAGCCTACAGTAATCCGAAGGGTTGTCGCCATCCTAAACGCTGGCAGGATGTGGAAGAACTGTTGGAAGCCGGTATTGATGTCCTGACTACCATTAACGTACAACATCTGGAAAGCCTGAATGATATTGTCGGCGGTATTACCGGTATCCGGGTGAGGGAAACTATTCCTGATCATATCTTTGATAATGCCGACGATGTTGTTCTGGTTGATCTGCCTCCTGATGACCTGCGCCAGCGGCTTCACGAAGGTAAGGTTTATATTCCGGCTCAGGCTGAACGGGCAATTGAACATTTTTTCCGTAAAGGAAACCTGATTGCTCTGCGTGAACTGGCCTTGCGCCGTACCGCAGATCGTGTGGATGATCAAATGCGCGCTTTCCGCGATACGCGGGGAAAAGAGCCGGTCTGGCATACGCGGGATAACCTGCTGTTATGTATCGGCGATAATCATGGTAATGAGAAATTGATCCGCAAAGCAGCCCGGCTTGCCGCGAAGTTAGATTGTACCTGGCATGCTGTTTATGTTGAAACGCCTAAATTACACCGGTTGCCGGAAATCAAACGTCGGACTATTTTAAAAACATTGATGCTGGCGCAGGAACTCGGTGCAGAAACTGCCACACTTTCGGAGCCTCATAAAGAAAAAGCGATCCTTCGCTACGCCAGAGAACACAACCTCGGAAAAATCATCGTCGGGCGCTATCATAGTTTATATTCCACACTCTTCAGCCATAGATGGCGTTCTGATTTTGTCGAACGCTTAGGCAAACTAGGGCCTGATCTGGATATCATTATTATTGCCCTCGAAGATAAAAAACAGCACGGTAGCAAAGAACAGGCTGAGCATCGCTTATCCAATGACAAATGGATAAACCAGCTTCAGGGGTTCCTGATCGCAATTATACTGTGCACCTTTATTACCTTATTTTCTCGCACAGTTTTATTCCCTCTCGATAAAGCCAACCTGATCACCCTCTATCTGCTGGGCGTTGTTGTCATTGCGTTGTTTTACGGGCGCTGGCCCTCCGTATTTGCTGCTTTTATCAACGTTGCCAGTTTTGATATCTTTTTTGTTAAACCCCACCTGTCACTGGCTGTTAATGATATGCAATATCTGCTTACCTTTACTGTCATGCTGATCGTGGGGGCGGTCGTCGGGAATCTGGCCGCAGGTATACGTTATCAAGCCAGAATTGCGCGCTACAGGGAGCAGCGGACACGGCATTTATATGAAATCACACGAGAACTCGGCCGGGCATTGAATGAAGAAGACGTTGCCCGTATCAGTTACCATTTTTTATCCAATAGCTTTCTGGCAAAAACAGGATTATTACTGCCGGATGGCAATAATCATCTTTATCAGGTGAAATCCTACAACGGTGGGCAGATGTTAGTTGATGAAGCCATCGCAAAATGGTGTTTTGATAAAAAACAGCCCGCGGGAGCAGGAACGGATACTCTGCCGGGCGTACCTTATCAGTTAATTCCCATCGCCACCCCGTCACAAATTTTTGCTGTGCTTGCGATTGAATCAGCGAATCCCCGGCAGCTATTAGTGCCTGAGCAACAACGGTTACTACAGATTTTCACCGGAATTATTGCTAACGCACTGGAGCGCTTACATCTGGCCCGTGGTGCAGAATCCGCCAAGCTGGAGAGTGAGTGGGAACAATTACGTAATTCATTTATGACTGCGCTGTCACATGATTTGCTGACGCCATTGACTCATCTGTCTGAACAAACCGAAGTACTCAGACAAAATTTGCCCGTTACAAACTCGCAGCATGCTAAACAATTTCAGCATATTCATCAGCAAATCCTGAATATTTCACATCTGGTGAATAACATGCTGGATATCGTGCGTATCCAATCAGGCAGCCTTCAACCCAATTTTAGCTGTTATTCACTGAAAGAAATCATCGATAGTGCTTTACGCTCACTCGATTATGCCTTAAGTCATTATAAGATAGATCTTTTCCTGCCTGCTGATTTGTCCCTACAGTGCGATGCTCCTTTATTAGAACGTGTCTTTGTCAATCTACTGGAAAATGCCATCAAACATACAGAGAAAGGCTCAACACTGGGCATCAAAGCAACAATTGAAAAAAAACAGGTCAATATCGAAGTCTGGGATACCGGCTCAGGGCTACCGGGCGGAAAGGAAAAATCCATTTTTGATAAATTCTCACCTATCCCCCGCAAACATCGCACACCCACGGTGCCGAATGCCGGATTAGGACTAACGATTTGTTATCACATCATCGAAATTCACAATGGAAGGATATGGGCGACAAATAATGAGAAAGGCGGGGCCAGTTTCCATTTTTCCCTGCCGATTTGTTCCACCAATGATAACCGAGAAAAATGACACTCAGCTTCATATAAACCATAAAGAAAGCACCCTGAAAAATATGAATTTTATCTTAAAGAAATCTATACTCGATAAACTTCAAGTTACAACGGGTAATATGAAGTCAATTCTTATATCTCCCCACGTCTCGGGGAGATATAATACATGCACATCAATAATGTTTGCTTTAATAATGTTTGCTTTAACAAAAAAGCCGCAGCAAAAGCAGCGGCTTTTTTAATCAGCATCCGCGTCAATTAACCCGCAGCAAATACTTGATTAACAATCTCCTGAGCTTCCTGCTCGATTTTTTCACGGTGTTCCGCACCAAGGAAACTCTCGCAATAAATTTTATATGCTTCTTCAGTACCCGAAGGGCGAGCTGCAAACCAACCGTTATCACTCATCACCTTCAAGCCACCAATGGAAGCACCATTGCCGGAAGCGGTTGTCAGGCGAGCCGTAATTGGATCACCAGCCAGCGTGTCAGCTTTGACCATTTCCGGTGACAACTTAGATAGCTGTGCTTTCTGCTGATGACTTGCCGGAGCCTGAAGACGGCTATAACTCGGTGTACCAAAACGGGCTGCCAATTTGTCATAGCGTTGTTGTGGATTTTCACCGGTCACTGCCATCATTTCCGCTGCAAGCAGGCAAAGAATGATGCCGTCTTTATCTGTTGACCACGGAGTACCATCAAAACGCAGGAAAGATGCACCCGCGCTTTCTTCACCACCAAAGCCCAGTTCACCTTTATATAGCCCGTCAACAAACCATTTAAAACCGACAGGAACTTCCACCAGTTCACGCCCCAGATCAGCCACAACCCGATCAATCATGGCACTGGAAACCAGCGTCTTACCTACCGCCACTTTCTCAGACCATTGCGGACGATGGCGGAACAGGTAATCCACCGCTGTCGCCAGATAATGGTTAGGGTTCATCAGGCCGGCTGGGGTAATAATGCCGTGGCGGTCATAATCAGGATCATTGGCAAATGCCAAATCGAATTTATCCCGTAACTCCAGCAACCCAGCCATCGCCCAGCGAGATGAACAATCCATCCGGATCACACCATCACGATCCAGTGTCATAAAGCGGAAAGTCTGATCAATGTTATCATTCACCAACGTCAGATCGAGATTATAGTACTCACCAATACGCTGCCAGTAAGCAATACCTGAGCCACCTAAGGGATCGATACCAATTTTCAGCCCCGCTTTCCGGATAGCAGCCATATCGACAACTTCACCTAATGCGATGACATAAGGATCAACTAAATCCTGAGGGTGCAGATATTCACTTTTTAATACCTGTTCGTAAGGCTGGCGTTTAACGCCTTTCAGATTATCTGCCAACAATTCATTAGCCCGATTCTCAATAACAGACGTCAGATCCGTATCCGCCGGGCCACCATTAGGCGGATTATATTTAATACCACCATCTTCCGGTGGATTGTGGGAAGGGGTAATCACAATACCATCCGCCAGATTTTTTCCCTGACGGTTATAAGACAAAATAGCATGTGAAATAGCAGGCGTAGGTGTAAAACCATTATTTTCCTGCACAACCACATCAACACCATTCGCTGTCAATACTTCCAGTACAGAAATAAAAGCAGCTTCAGAAAGTGCATGCGTATCTTTCCCGATATAACACGGGCCAGTAATATCATATTGCTTACGTACTTCTGCAATCGCCTGAGAAATTGCCAGAATATGTGCTTCGTTAAAGCTATTACGCCCGGCACTGCCACGATGGCCCGAAGTACCAAACTTGACTTTATGGGCCGGATTTTCGGGATTGGGTTGTAAGGTGTAATACTGTGATGTGAGGAGTGCAACATTGATCAGATCATGCTGCTGGGCCAGCTGCCCTGCCCTAGGATGAATCGCCACTTTATTTCTCCTGAAAGGCTGCACCGGACAATCGCCAGTGCAGTATAAAACAGATATGCTGAACGGTTTAGAGAGTTAATTGATTAACAGCAGACTGCTGACTCAATCTAAATGCCGAACTTAAAAACTAAAACTAAATAGTGCCACACACTTTTTCAATCAAATTTACCGGTAAACTCATATCCTGCATAACTTGCTCAATCATGCTGCGTTTACGGTCAGTATTGGTGTTGGTGATCACCCAAAAAGGTGTGCCGGGAATATGGCGAGGTTTGGTCTGCTTACCGCTGGCCAGCAGCGTATGTTCATCACCGGCAAAATACGTGCGGGTACGCCCATGCATCGCTTCTGTTGTTCTGGCAAAACTTTCACTATCCAGACTATACAGTGTCGATAGCACTAACATGAAACGCTCAACGGATTTTTTCTTTTCGGCATATTCATCGGAAAGCAGTAACTCACGTATAACGCGGACAGTATCTCGGGGACGTACAGCTGGTATTTTGTTGACGGGTACAGGTTCACTGGCAGGCTGTGTAGTTTGTACTGGCTGCCCGGCGTCCAACTTCAGTATGCGCCGTAAAATATCAGATGCACTTTCACCGATATGCAGGGTTTGGCTTGCAATAAAGCGGTAAAGGTCTTCATCAACTTCTATCGTTTTCATTTCTATCCAGTACTGTTCTTAATGAAAAAATTATCCTCAGATTATAAGATATAATGCAACAAAACAAAACAATTAAACTTTCAATAACTTAAAGTGATTCTTTCTTAAATTGAGAATTGCAAAAAAAGAAACTTTTCCCCTAAAATAAATCAATCAGTTACAGCCAGTATCTCCTCATTTTGTTTGTCTCTGCTGATGTGTCATGATATTAAACTCTACAATATTAAACATTGTATGAACGTCATTAAACTCAGGCAAATTATGAAGTCAAACAATCAATTAAATTATCATTTACACAAACCCGAAAATCCGCAGTCTTCCACTCCCATTATCCTTATCCATGGGCTTTTTGGTGATTTAAACAACTTAGGAATATTAGGGCGTGATTTACAGCAATATTATCCGGTGATTCAGATTGATGTACGAAATCACGGTATTTCTCCCCGCATGGAAAATATGGATTATCGTGATATGGCACAAGATGTGCTGGCCCTGTTTGACGAACTCGATATAGCAAAAGCCATCATCATAGGTCATTCCATGGGGGGTAAAATTGCCATGAGCATGACAGCCATTGCCCCGGAGCGCATTGAAAAAATCGTGGTGATTGACATGGCTCCGGTTGCTTATCAGGCAAGGCGTCATGACAGTATCTTTGCAGCACTGAATAAAGTAACGGAAGCGGGTGTACAAACCCGACAGGCAGCTACAGACATCATGCTTGAGGATATTAAAGAAGATGGCGTGATCCCGTTTCTACTAAAATCATTCCGTCAGGGAGAGTGGCGATTTAACCTGCCGGTTCTACAAAAAGAATACGAAAAAATTATCGGCTGGGAAACGATTCCTGCATGGCATAAACCAGCCCTGTTTATTCGTGGCGGAAATTCCGATTACATTACGGAAGAATACCGGCAGGATATTATTAATCAATTCCCACAAGCCACGGCCTGGGTTGTGGCAGGAGCCGGTCATTGGGTTCATGCAGAGAAACCTGAAGCTGTACTCCGGGCAATTTACCGATTTTTAGGTACTGAATAAAAAGAATGGGATATCAATTCATTTTAATGTATGGGTTGATATCTTTACTGAAACGACCTGATATTACTACAGAATAATAATAGTCTTAAAATAAACCATACTATTTATTTATCATATTCATTAAAACAACATGCCTAATATAAAAATAATCATATCAAACTGAATGTTTATATATTAAGGTAAACCCCATAAAAAACATCAAGTATTATATCGATAACAAATTTAATTCTTATACAACAGCAAAAAAATTCCGCTTATTTTTTACCTTAGTTTTGTTTCTTTTATCTTTGTTAAGGACAGAAAGTAATGAATGAAAAAAATGTATATAATGCTATCGCTGATGTTTATGAAAGATTTTCAGATTCTGCTCCCCAGATCCATGTAGAAATCAGGACCGTTTTTGGGCTGGCAGGTGAAATACAGGGCAAATCAGTATTGGATTTAGCTTGCGGCTACGGCCTTTTTAGCCGGCTTTACAAAAGTCGTGGGGCATCAAAAGTTGTCGGGGCTGATATCTCAACTAACATGATTGAAATTGCCAGAAACAAGTCTCGTCAATATGGTGATAATATAGAATTTCATATCAGAGATGTCTGCAAAATGGAATCGCTGGGTAAATTTGACATCATTAACGCATCCTGGCTATTTTGTAATGCGATATCACTTGAAGAACTTGAAATGATGTTCCGCACAGTTGCTAATAATCTGGCACCTTCCGGTAAATTAATTGCTTACACCATTGAGCCTGACTACCGGTTAGCAAAAGGTAACTGTATTAATTACCTCTGCGATATTCAGAGCGAAGAGCACTGTAGAGACGGGCTTCTCTTTAAAGCCGAATTTACCCTTCCTTCACGTAACCCTCCTCTGCCTCCTGCGCCTTTTACAATGTATAGCTGGAGCCGTGAACAACACGCAGCGGCAAGTAATAAAGCGGGTTTGCAGATCGAATGGCATAAACCCATGCTTTCACAAAGTGATATTGATGAGCAACCAGCAGGTTTTTGGGATACTTACCAAAATAACTGCCATGAAGCCGCGTTTGTTTGTAAATTCCTATAATATCAGTCAGTCAAATTCTTCACTTTTCAACATAGGCTCATCAAAATGGCACTTTGGAGGGTGAAGAATATAAACGGTATTCATCACGATAACGTACTGTCCAATCTCACTATTGAATATAAAATCTAAAATATAATATCAACCCTGATATGAATATGGGTTGATATTCTTTCTAAAATAGAAGATTACCATTAATATACGAATTCAATTTCAATATGCGTGTTATATATCCCCGTGGTAACTTGAAGTTTACCGAGTATAGGAGCAGTAAGTTTTATTTGAATAACTTCATGTTAACCAAAAACAACACAAGCAAAATAAAAATGATCATATCAAATTTATTTCCAACAAATTAATATAAAGCACTTAAAATAAAACATCCCAACATTATAACAATAATAGATTTCATTTTTAAAAACAGCAAAACGTTTCCGCTTATTTCTTTTATCTTAGTTTAGGACAGAAAATAATGAATGATAAAAAATTATATGACCCTATTGCCGATGTTTACGAAAGTTTTTCAGATGCAGCTCCTCAGGTTGAGATAGGGATCAGGACAGTCCTTGAGCTGGCGGGTGATATACAAGGAAAATCAGTATTAGATTTAGCCTGTGGTCAAGGTCTTTTTAGCCGGCTTTATAAAAGCCATGGCGCATCAAAAGTTATCGGTGTCGATATCTCAGCAAATATGCTTGAGGTTGCAAAAAACATCTCTGAACAACACGGTGATGGTATTGAGTATCATGTCCGAGATGTCTGCAAGATGGAGTCATTGGGTAAATTTGATATCATTAACGCATCCTGGCTATTTTGCCACGCAGTCTCACTTGAAGAACTTGAAATCATGTTCCGGGTAATCGCTGATAATCTGGCACCTTCCGGGAAATTAGTTGCATATACACTTTCGCCTGACTATCGGTTAGCAAAAGGCAACTGTACCAATTATCTCTGCGATATTCTTAGCGAAGAACCCTACGGCGAAGGCCTGTTCTTTAAAGCTGAATTTATGGCTCCCCCACATCATTCTACTTTTCCTTTTACCATGTATAGCTGGAGCCGTGAGCATTTTGCAGAAGCAAGTCAAAAAGCCGGTTTACAGCTTGAATGGCATAAGCCCATGCTGCTACAAAGCGATATTGATAACCAACCAGCAGGTTTTTGGGACACTTACCAAAATAACTGCCATGAAACAGCGCTTGTTTGCCACTTCCGCTAATCTCCGTTAGTTATTCTCTTCATCTTTCGACTTGTACCAATACCATATCAAATTGAAGGATGAAGAGTAATGCAACAGGCTGCATCTCTATTGCAGGTAATATTGTTAAAACACAATTCAGTTATAAACTGAAAATATAAAAAACTCATACTTATTTAATGCTGAGGTATTATATTTAAATATCAATCCATAAGGATATTTTTATTATAAAATTAATATCAACTATTTCTATATATTTCAAACCATCTTCAAAAACTAACTAACCCTCAACGAACATGAATGAAGTTCCTGAAATATTATTTTTTGAAAAAATGTCACACTGAGCAAGCCGGACTTCAGTATTCTGAAGTCACCTTTCACATTATTGATACCATCCCAAAACACACTCTCATGTGGAAAAACCAAAGTCAATTCCGTGAAATTATGCCTATCTGATTAATTTCATAATACATCCAATGGATTTACCATGGTATTTAGCAAGATTATGTATCCGTTTAAACGAACACATGTTCTATACTCAATGGATGTTCAATATTTATCGCATGGGCATCAGAAAAAAATTTCTTCTTTTTGTCATACCATATTATATTTTTAACGTTCAGCTCACAATGTAAGCACATAACCATGACAAATATCGATCTCAACTCAGACATTGGCGAAGGATTCGGCCCATGGACTATCGGCGATAATGTGGATGAATCAATTATGGCGTTAATCAGCTCAGCCAATATTGCCACCGGTTTTCATGCGGGCGATCCCTGTATTATGCGCAAAACCGTGGCGCTGGCACAGCAAAAAGGCGTGTCCATTGGTGCCCATCCCGGATTCCGTGATCTTGTCGGATTCGGTCGCCGCCATATCAATACGACCCCACAGGAATTAACCAACGATGTGTTATATCAGCTCGGTGCATTACGCGAGTTTGCTGCGCTGTATAACCTGCCGCTACAACATATAAAACCACATGGTGCCTTATACATGCATCTGGCTCGTGACAACGATGCCGCACATTATTTCGTCTCCACGCTGCATAAACATGCTCCGGAATTGATCATATTCTGCATGCACGGTTCAGCTATCTGGCGTGAGGCAACCAAACTCGGTCATCCGGTGGTTTGTGAATTCTACGCTGACCGCGATTACGATCTCAGTGGTTCTATTGTATTCACCCGCCGGGTTGCGCCGCTCGATCCTGAAAGAGTCGCAGACAAAGTGTTACGCGCCTGCCAAGAGGGAAAAGTCCGTACCGTAGAAGGAGGCGATATTGACATTGAATTTTCCTCTGTCTGCCTGCACAGCGATACCCCCGGCGCACTTCCATTACTTCAGGCAATAGTCACCCGTTTACAGGATGCAGGCATCACGATTACACCTCCACATAAATGATTGCATATACAATACACAATGGATTTCAAGATGCGTCGCGGCGGCAAGGGAGGCCATCCCCACGAACATAACTAACCGTATGTTTATAAAAACGGTGATCGGGGTGAGTGAGCACAGCCAACAAAGAGGCAGCTTAAAAGACGAAGTGTATAAATTGAAAGAAGGAGTGCTGATATGTCTGACTCAGATTTACGCTACACCTTCGGCGGCGACGAACATCTTTTTATTGAAATCAGCGAATCCATGTCTCTGAAGGCATTCTTTCGCAGTATGTCGTTAACAAAAGCAATTAAAAACCTTGCACTACCGGGCATACTCGATATTTGTCTGGCAAATGCATCATGCCAGATACGCTTTAACCCGGATATTCTGCCTCCCCTGACATTACTGGAGAAAGTTCAGGCCGTAGCGGAACAAGAAAACACCGGAGAAAAACTCTCTACGCGCATTATTGAAATCCCGGTGCTTTACAACGATCCTTGGACGCATGAAACCCTGATGCGTTTTCGGGAACGCCATCAGGATCCACACGCCACCGATCTGGAATACGCAGCGCGAATCAACGGATTGCCTGATACTGATGCATTTATTGCCCAGCACAGTGGCGCTCCCTGGTTTGTTTCTATGGTCGGATTTGTTGCCGGATTACCTTTCATGTACCAGATGGTGGAACAAGAACAGCAAATTCAGGTGCCTAAGTATCTGATCCCACGCACTGATACCCCGCAGCTTTCGCTGGGACACGGCGGCTGTTTCGGCTGCATCTACTCTGTACGGGGTGCGGGGGGTTATCAGCTCTTTGGTGTCACTCCGGCCCCCATTTACGATACCCAACAGCGTCTGCCTTATCTTAAAGATTCTATGGTATTTTTCCGCACAGGCGATATCGTTCAGTTCAGGTCTATCAATCGTGATGAGTATGATCAGGCTATTGCACAAGTTGAACGAGAAGAGTTTACGCTGCGCATTCGTCCTGTTGAGTTTGACCTTGCGGCCTTTGAAGCTGACCCACAATCTTGCACTGCAAATTTGCAGGAGGGGCTATATGACGATTGAGGTGTTATATGTCAATTGAAGTGTTATATGGCATTAAGGTGCTGAAACCCGGGCTGTCAAGTTCAGTACAGGACGCTGGACGGGAAGGCTATTATCATTTAGGTATTCCGCCTTCCGGTACGCTGGATCGTTTTGGGCTGGCAGTAGCAAATCTGCTGGTAGGGAATGCACCGGATACGGCAGGATTAGAATGCACTCTGATGGGGCCGGAACTGCTTTTTGAGCAGGAAACCGTTTTCGCTGTCAGCGGGGCACCAATGGGCATACAACTGGACGGGCAGTCCGTTCCTCTTAATACCTGCCTGCTGGCGCAAAAAGGGCAGCAACTGAAAATCACCGGCTCATCTTTAGGTGCCCGTAGTTATCTTGCCATCGCAGGGGGTATCGATGTACCTCTGGTACTGGGTAGCCGCTCCACATACAGTCTCGGCTCATTGGGTGGATATCAGGGCCGCCGGTTGCAGGCCGGAGATACCCTTCCTGTAACCGCGTATTGTGGGCAAGGCCCTGTGGGTCATCACTTGCCGGAAGAGTTTAAACCGGAGTTTCATAAACATGCCGAACTTCGGGTGGTTCCCGGGATGTATATTCATCGCCTGACAGCAGAATCCGTTGATAATTTTTTCAGCGATGAATGGAGAATAAGCTCTGAATCTGATCGCATCGGTTACCGCTTTCTGGATGGGCGACCACTAAATTTTGTGGAGCGCACGCCACCGTTTGGCGCAGGTTCTGATCCCTCCAATATTGTGGATGCCTGCTATCCTATTGGCTCTATTCAAATTCCTTCGGGGCGGACTCCCATTGTCTTACATCGGGATGCCGTTTCCGGGGGTGGCTACATGACGCTGGGCACCGTCGTCAGCAGCGATCTGGATATCCTCGGGCAGTTACCTCCCGGTGCCAAAGTAAAATTTACCCAAGTGACATTACAACAAGCGCTGGCTATCCGGCATACGTTTCAGAAAAAACTGCAACGGCTGGTCACCGCACTATCCTAGTAACCCTACAAATTTATGCCATTTTCAGGAGAATAATTGATGAAAAATACAGAGTTGAATCAACGTCGTCTGAATGCTACTCCACGCGGAGTAGGTGTGCTGAGTGACTACTTCGCGCAAAAGGCGGAAAATGCTACTCTGTGGGATGTAGAAGGTAACGAAATCATTGATTTTGCGGCTGGCATTGCTGTACTGAATACCGGTCATCGCCACCCTGAAATCGTATCCGCAATTGAACAACAACTAAAAGCATTCACCCATACCGCATATCAAATTGTGCCTTATGAAAGCTATGTGACACTGGCAGAACGTATTAATGCGCTGGCACCAATCAACGGCCCGATAAAAACTGCGTTCTTCACCACCGGAGCGGAAGCTGTCGAAAATGCCGTGAAAATTGCCCGCGCTTATACCCGTCGGCCGGGAGTGATTACTTTCAGCGGTGGCTTTCATGGCCGTACTTTTATGGCGATGGCACTCACCGGCAAAGTCGCACCGTATAAAATCGGCTTTGGTCCCTTCCCCGGTTCTGTTTACCACGCCAAATATCCGAACGGGCTCCACGGCATATCAGTCGATAATGCTCTGGCAAGTCTGGAACATATTTTCAAAGCCGATATCGCACCGGATCAGGTTGCCGCTATTATTATTGAGCCAGTACAGGGTGAAGGCGGGTTTAATATGGCGCCTACCGAGTTTATGCAGGCGCTACGCGCCCTGTGCGATGAGCATGGCATTCTGTTAATTGCGGATGAAGTGCAAACCGGCTTCGCCCGCACAGGTAAACTGTTTGCGATGGAGCACCATAATGTAAAAGCAGATCTGATCACGATGGCGAAAAGCCTCGCGGGAGGAATGCCGCTTTCCGGCGTAGCAGGACGTGCAGAAGTGATGGATGCACCAGCACCCGGAGGGCTTGGCGGCACTTATGCGGGCAATCCATTGGCGGTGGCTGCCGCCCATGCCGTACTCAACATCATCGAAAAAGAACAATTGTGCGAACGAGCCAATCAGCTTGGTCAGCAGCTGGTGGAAATACTGGCACAAGCGCGTACTCAGTGCCCGGCAATCGCTGAAATTCGCGCTCTGGGTTCTATGGTTGCGGTGGAATTTAACGATCCACAAACCGGTAAACCATCGCCAGAATTTACCCGCGAAGTACAAACCAGAGCTAAACGCGAAGGGCTGTTATTATTGAGCTGTGGTACGCACGGTAATGTGATCCGTTTCCTCTACCCGCTGACGATACCGGATGCTCAATTCGGTAAGGCATTGCAAATTCTGTCACAGATTTTGAAAAACTAAACTGCATAGCCCCCGGATGTATTACCACATCCGGGATTTTCTATTTCAGGTTGCATATATTATACACAATGGATTTCAAGATGCGTCTCGGCGGCAAGGGTACTCATCCCCAAGAGCATAGATAACCGTATGTTTATAAAAACGGTGACCGGGGGACGTGAGCGTAGCCAACAAAGAGGCAACTTGAAAGACGAAGTGTATATTTAATTTTCAGCAGGAGAATTCATGACCTCCACCACCTGATCAAGCAATGCTGAATTACAGGCCGAAACCAGACTGCCACCAAACATGGCCCTTTTCCGGCTGCCATTCAGGGCACAAAAATCACCACCCGCTTCTTTAATACAGGGCAGAATTGCCGCACTGTCCCACGGTTTCATTATTGTATCAATCGCACAGTGCAACCTGCCGGCTGCAACCATCGTGTGCTGGTAGCAATCATTGACAAAAACAAAATCACGGGCAGATTTCACTAACTCATCCAGATTATAAGCCACTGTGCCATTTTCCAGATGATAACCGGAACCGTGTATACCAGAAGCTGAAATCACAGCATGGTTAACCGATATTGGTGAGTTATCCATCACTTTAAGCTGGCGTAACGGCTTGCCTTCCACACTCATCCAGCACCCTTCCCCTTGTGAAGCATAAACAACCGTAGAAATTGCCGGAAAACTGATTACCCCAAGTTTGGGTTCACCATTTTCGACAAAAGCCAGCAACGTGCTAAACAAGGGGACGCCATACAGAAACGCCCTTGTCCCATCAATGGGATCAATGATCCAGCCTGATTCGAATTTTTCACTGCCATCCAACCCAAACTCTTCTCCCAGAATAGGAACACCCGGGCTACGTTTTTCCAGTATGTTACGAATCTCTGTTTCCAGCATTAAATCAGTTTGAGTGACAACAGAGCGATCCGGTTTGTAGTCAAATTGTCCGGCTCCGTCAAACGCATCCTGAGTCCGCTTTCTGATTGTATTTACTGCTTCAAGGGCAATTTCCAGCATCTTTTTGTCACTCCTTAAGGTATCGTTTAACGTCATTTCAGCTTGGCAATTCTATGATGAAGGCCATAATTATGTCTTGTGAAAAACCTATTTTACAGAAAAATAAAAATATATTAAGAAAATAAAAAACATAAAAAAGAAAGTGAAATGGGCTTTGACATCATACTCATTTGAATGATTTATTATTTAATAATCATTTATTTAAATAATAAAAAAATCATCACACTTTCCTTAATTTAAAAAAACAAAAAGAAAAAAATAAAATGAAAATATATAATTAATTATAAAACACTTTCTAGATAATATTGACATATTGATATAAGTGCTATAATTAAAAACACACACAGCAAAGTTAAATTTTAAAATAAAAAGCAAAAAAGGAAAATATTATGAGATTTAATAATCTACTTAAAACTATTGTGTTTTTATTAGCATTTTCAGTTGGCTCTGCCTATACTAGTGGCATTTGTCCCCCTGGACATAATACCATGCAGGGATACGTAGGCATGATCGTCTATGATTCTCCATATATTTATTTTACTCTAACAAATGAACCCAATTATACTATAAACGTCATCAACCCAAAGGCAACAAACAATGATGAACAAAAAAATATAATGCTCAATCTATTAATAGATGCCAGAAACCATGATCACATAGTTAAATTAGACTGTGAGGATGGATGGGCCAAACGTCTATATACATATCAATAAAACAATACACCATCATTATTTATAAATTTATTTAACAAAAAACCAATGCTATTATAACTTATAATTTGATATAACTATAATAGCAACAAATACGTTATCTGACACTTTTTAATACCATACTTCTTTATCCATTATAGTATAAAAATGGCCCACTAACGTGAGCCATTTTTATTAATCAGATTCAGTTCATAAAACCATCAAACCAGTCTGGATTTACCCGTTGTCGTATCCGACCATGCCATCATAATGGAAGATTGCGTTTGTCCATCCAGTGCGTCAATAAAGCCACTGTCACCGATTGTCGGTGCAAAACCGCTCATTGCCTGAACCAGTGAATCCACTGCATTGGCAGAAAGCGCGGTATATTCACGCTCACCGTGGGTATTTTGATCGCCCATTCGGGTAACAATATCCGCGCGGTTGCCATTGAAGTAGTCGGTGAATGTCACAGAGCCGATTGCTTCAAACTGCCCTTGTTCAGAACGGTCTTCCACATGGCGGTTAGTGAGCATCACCAGATCGTAACCGCTGCGCTGGAACCATAGATCCTGCCAGTTGAGTTCGTTGAAGACAATCTTGTCACCGTGTTTGATATCTTCAACCACGTTATCGATCACGTCTCCGCTGATCACATAGCTATTCACGCCAGCGCCGCCTTTAAAGCGGTTCTGGTATCCTCCCAGTACCAGCAAGTCATCGCCATCACCGCCGTCAAACTGGCTGAACTTGGAAATAACATCTGCAATCAGGTGATCATCACCGGCTCCGCCGTTAATCAGTGCATGGTAACCCATCAGTTTTATAGCATCGTTACCTGCCCCGCCGTCGATCCGGTTATAGTTGCCGAAAACCGTGGCAAAGTCATGATCATCCCCCAAATCGGCCTGATTATTGTTGCCGATAGCAACGACATAATCCTGACCTTCTCCACCTTCAATACGGTTGAAGTTACCGGACGCCACGATGTAATCACGCCCTTTACCGGTTTCAATGACTCCGCCTTCACCAAAGGCAAAGACCTGATCATCACCTTCTCCCATGTAGGCGTAGTTTATGCGTCCCGCAACTACGGCCACATCATTGCCTTTACCACCAAACATGATGTTTTCACGCCCCATCAGAACACCGGTGTCGTTGCCTTCACCGCCCGTGAAAATATTGGAGGTTCCCAGAGCGTAATAAACATCATCACCACGACCGCCCCAGAAGTTGTTATTATCTCCCAGATAAGCCCCCAGATCTTTGCCGTCTCCGCCCCAGTTGAAGTTATAGTTACCGAGGGAAACATGGATGTCTCCATCCCCTTGCAAATGACCGCTGGTTCGTAGGAAATCAAAGGTTTTTTCCTGCATATGCAGCAAATCATCTGTCAGGTTCTGTTTCAGATTGGAAACCAGATCTTTCATCTCTTCCTGCTTATTCTGCTTCAGCAGGGTTGCAAACAGGTTTGGCAAGTTGAGGGAATTAAAGCCGAAGGTGCGCTCTGATTGTGTATTTTCTTCGCTGGTATTTTCAGCTGACGCAATCTGTTCTGTCGGGGCTTTTTCTTTGATGCCATGACTTTCAAGGAACGAATTCACCCCATCGGCACCGGCTGCCAGATGGGTTTTCAGGCCATTACGCAGTGTTTCCGGATCAACAAATGCCGACAACTGGTTGCCACTGAATTCGCTGATCACCTCCAGCATTTCCCGCAAAATAGCAACGCCGTCTACCGATTGATTCGAACGGGAAATAATAGCGCCATCTGCGGTGTAATCCACACCAAAGATATCACCCAGTGTGGTATCAGCATTCACGCTGGCAAGGTTTCTCAGCAGCTTATTTTTAAGCTGACGAGGCAGATCCGCCGGATTAAAGGTGAATGTGGTTTTTGCTATCCCGGTTGACGTGTATTGCTGAGTCATCAGGCCAAACAGTGAACCGAGGTTAATATCCAGAATCGAGTGAATATTGTCACCGAACATCAGGTTCCAGTTACCGGTTGTTACCTGAATATCAGCACCCTGCCCGCCAACGGCAAAGTTGAAGGCCAGTTTTTCATTCATCTGACGGAGTTTATTGGCTCTGCTGAGGTTAGCCATTTCCGGCTTATTCCCTGCCCCACCCAGCCACTGGTTATATTTCTTGTTCAGTGTGCTTTCAATATCGCTCTTCAGGCCACGACCGCTGCGTTTATACTGAGAATCGAGATCCGTCAGCGATGTGTAATCCACGCTGCTGGTCATATCCAGCCCTGACATATCCTGTAGATATTTCTTCACGCTTTCGGTTGTCCACTGTGCGTCCTGTTCAGACAGCCAGTCAGAAGTGGAGTACGAGCCGGCAATATTTTGCAGAATGCCCGAGACGCGGGAAACATTGTCAAACGGATTAAGCATCGGTGGGGTCGGGATGGATTTATCCATCATCACCAGCAAGTCATTACTGTGCCCCTGATTAAAACTGATGTTCCGGTTACCGACAAACAATTGTGCGCCTTCCAATGCCTGATAACCGGCAATATTGATGCTGTGTTTGCTGTCACCATCGCCCAGATGAACCATGACATTATTATCGCCGAACGCCAGTGATTTGAATCCCCCCGTACCGATTTTAATCCCCACGTTGGTGGTTCCCCAGTTAATGGAGGTAAATTCGCCATCACCCGCCTGTACCTGCACATTGCCGGAATAGCTCAGTCGGTTATCAGAAGATGTTCCGATCGGATAATCCTCAGGCTGATACTGATGTTTTTTCGGCGCATGGAAAATTTCGGTATTGCCTGCAATCGCATTTTTCTCCGTCATCACCTCATGTGGACGATGTTTCCGGCTATTGGTACTGCTACGCAGGCTGCCTACACGGACAAGTGAAACGTTGTTTTCAGAAACATGATTGCGTATATGTTCGGCATTGCCTTCAACTTCGCCTTTCTCGTTCCAGCTCAGAACGATTTTATTTTCTGTGATCTTATTTTCCGCTCTATTGTGTTCAGATCGCGTATATTTACGACCTGATTTACCGATCACAACTTCGGTTCGGCGGGCAGAGACTGTAGTGCGGATCCCATTTTCATCAAGGGCAGAAATCAGGCGATAAGCAAAACCATCGCGCTTGTCATCACTGAGCAGAGAACAGCCGACCAGACTGATATAATCCAGCTTTCCGCCATACTGGAAACTATTCTGGAACTGCTTTAACCGCATTGCCAGTTCAGGCGCGGTATAATCACTCATTGTCGTGCTGTTGTAGCCATCAATCTCATCGCCGCCGTGACCAACAACCTGCCAGCGTATTGTGCCGCTTAACTGACTCGGGTCGCCGTATACCACTTTATACTGACCATTGCGATCAAGCTGGACAAGTACACTCTCTTTCGGATGCTTACCCGCCAGATAAGAGACAGAATCAGCCACATGAGGATCATCTTCGAGCTGAATAATAACCTGACCATCAAAACGCATTTTTTTACGTTCTAATCTCGGTAACACCTCAATCTCTTCCCACTCACTCAGATCGTGGTTATTCAGCGGATGAAGCCTGTTCAATGAATTTCTCATCGGTGAGCCATCAAAGATTTCCATTGCCAGAATATCTTTCATGGTTGTTCTGTCACCGAATACCGGACGATAAGCGGCCAGTGCTTCTCCATCCAGAACGATGACCCGCCCGAACATTCTTTCCCGCTCATTGTTTTTAGCCATGTTGTAGCTTTTTGCCATGTTCAGGCCGGACTGACCGAAGAAACGCGTGACGTAATCGCTGAATTTCTCTGCCGAAGAGAATTCCACAATGCCGACATTAGGATCATAGAAGCCGTATGTCCGGTTCTCACCGCTGCCTTTTGACCACGCTGCCATCGCGTGGCCCAGAGTATTCAACTCCAGCAGAACCGGTTTTTGCCCTGTATTGGCAGCCGTGATTTTTTCGATCACACCCTGCACACTCAGCGCTTGTTCCCCGCTCAGTTTCTCTTTCCATATTTTAGTGGTGCTGTCCAGCATCGGATCTCTGGCATAGAGCGCGGATAGTGTTCCCAGTAACTTACTGGCGTTGGCCTGTTCCCCCTCGGAATATAATTCAGGATTGTTGAGCACTGAAGCCGCAGAGTACATTTTATTCAGCAGACTGCGTCCTACATTTTCCTGACCGTCATTTTCAAGCTGCTTTGCCAGCAGAACCAGTTTTGACAGTGGTACACAGCGCCCGCCAAAACCATCATTCGACAAGTTGAGTAACATCAGTTGCGGAGCCAGATGTTCGCTGGCTTTTGCATCGACCGCCCCCATAGAAGTGACATCACGGAAAAGGCGGCTATATTTCTCTACTTTCGGTCGCAGCGTCATTTTCAGTGCCCGGTGTTCAATTTCCCACGCCAGAGCACCTTTCTGTTCCGCCGTCCAGTTTCCTTTAACCAGCATATCCACCAGCTGCCTGATATCCATATCCGAATGGAAACCATCCACAATTTGGTTCGCGTGATTATGCCGGTAACCTGACAGGAAGGCTTTTGTCGCTCGCAAATCCTGCTCTCTGCCCTGATTATCGACCTGAGGTTTCAGCGCCTGCGTGTAACGCCTCAAATCATTTTTGATGCCTTTGAGAATATGACTCTCCTGCTCGCGCACTGGAGAACCGGCTTCAGACAGATTGGCAACAATTTGTCCGGCATATTTCACCATGACCTGATAACTGGATGCGTGGCTATAGTATGTATGCTCACCAGAAACGTTATAATCGGAGGCCACCAGTCGGGTTCGCAGTTTTTCACCTTCCTTGCCCAGACCTTCATTATCTGTCAGCAACATAATCGGCATCTGCTTCGAGATCCCACTCAGATTCTGCTCCACGGAAAATTTACCATTGACGGCTTTTGCCAGTATTCCAGTAAGGCCGGACGGATTCGATATTCCATGAGCCGTGATCGCTTTGGTCATACTCGGCATCGGTCTGTCCAGCAGTAAACCGGAAACGGTCATTCCTTTACTGTCCGCATAACGGGCAAGATCAGCCGCTATCGGTGCCCCCATCGAATAACCGTGGATGATGATATTTTCCGGGCTGATATCACGTTCATTAACCAGATAATGGAACATGGTACGCACATCCTGATACATACCCTGTTCATTCGGATACCCATCGCTGGTGCCATAACCCCGCATATTAACCGACAACACATCAATACCCTGTTGTCGGTAATGTGGCTGAATTTTACCCGCCTGCTCTTCAGCCGATGAACCGGAGCCGTGGATAAACAAGACGACTTTTTTATCCGAAGTATCCCTCTGCGATACATTTTGCCCCTGATGGTAATAGCCCACCAAACGTCCGGCTTCTCCCTTCAGAGTCACTTTTTGGGTCACACCGCGATTGGTGGCTAAGTTGATCCTGTTCTGCACCTCCTGACTGATTTGGCGACGCTCTTCTTTTGTGCCGTACAGCTCACTGTTCATGAAGCGGGTGACAGGATTCTTCGGCGCTCTCTCATGCGGTGATGAACCGTCATTAGGAATGGCAATTTTCTCTGCCCTTTCCGGTTGTTGTCCGGTTCCAGCATGATTTAACGCCGTATCAAAACGGTGATGTTTTTGTTTAATCCGCTCACTCTGAGTCGCTTCCTGCAATGACTGACCGAAATCAAACAGTTCGCTTGGTGTCCAGACACCAAAACCAGGCCGCCATGCTTTGCCAAGCACTTTCTCCGCTCCGCCAGCTTTGAGGATACGGGCAACAACACTTGAACAGTTTTGCGTCATAAGCTGATAACGAGCATCCGGGTCACTGCTGATTCTGCCCCACTCAGCCTGCATTGCCGCTACATCAAGGCCTTCCAGATTGATGCGATAGACCCGATCAGGGTCAACGGTGCTGTTTTTGAAATTAGCAATCTCTGCCAACTCTCTTTCAGCAAATTGGCTCATCACACTGGCGATGGCGCTCTCCATACGTCCGGAGTTCTGTAGACGAGCGGCCAGACGTAAGGCTTCCGCAAAATTCCGGCCGACTTCATGCATATCCATACCGGGATCAGCCCATTGAGCAAGGTACGGGCGATAAATGTATTGCGGTATTTCTGCGGATTTGAGCAGTTCCGGATTGGCAAGTGCCGCCATCGCAAAGCCTTCGCTGACATCCCTGAATTTAACATCCACCCCTTTGGCGATTTTCAGTTTTTCAAGGAACTCTTTCAGTTCAGCCGAACCATCCGTCAAACCAAAGCCATCATCTTCTTCAGCCTCAACATCAAATGTCAGGGTCGGAGCCTGAAAAGCAGGCTGACTCAGATCACGCCAGCGAAGTCGCAGATCAGGCTGATCCGGCGTGGCGATATTCAGAAGTTCTCGTATATCCGTCGATTTATTTCCTGCCGGCCACCAGCTCACATAGTTGATTTGATTGAGATGAGTGGCATCTTCTGCATTAACCAGAACACGCCCCTGACCGATTTGCATGGCAACATGGCCCAGCGTACTGTTTTCACTCGGCCGCCAGACATACAGTGTGGCACTGACAGGGGACAAGTGTTGTTCAATCGCCAGATGAACTTTTTTCAGGCCCGCAATATCAATACCTTTGCCATCTTTCGCCAGATCATGGGCCGCCAGTCCGGCGAAAACAGCATTCGTAACATCCTGACCATACTCTTTGGTTACCGCTGCCATCACCTGTTTCAGCCCGGCATCTGCGGTATTTTTACCCATATGCAGGCTGAACTGACCGTGAGTGACAAAATCGCCCTGAGGATCTAAATAGAGATGTTTACTCTCTTTGAGGTTAGCGTTATCGAGCCTATGATATAGCTCGCTGAAAGTGCCTTTCCCTGCGCTTTTCAAGGTCGGATCGGCCAGAACCAGCGACTCTTTCAGGCGGATATCAATCTGGGAAAGCAGCCGTTTCATTACAGATGCCCGCCCTGATTCAGAATGCCCGAGCAGATACCCCGCCACCTGCTGTTGCAGGTGAGTTAATGTTTCAATGGCATCCAGTGAATAATCCGGTTTTTCCTGTAAGAGCTGTTCATAAGCATGCAGTGATTCAATGACATTACGATAGCTTTCACCCAATGGTTTGCCTTTGATATAAGCCATTTTCTGCAATTCATCACCGGACATCAGTTCGGTCTTCGGCGAGTAATACCAAGAGCCACTGACTTTTTCGGCAAGAATGCGGGTATGACCCTCTTCAAGGGAAATAATGTGACTTCCCACCAGACGTAATTCAGCCGGGAGCTGTTCATAATTCTGATAATTAGCAAAAATAAAACGCTCAACAGTATTAATCTGCGCCTGATCCTGCGGGTTTTCGACTTTAATCACCTTCGACCCGGAAGAACGAAGCCCCGGCCAAGGCATAACCTCAAAACTATTATTTAAGCCTTCACGTATCAGAATATTGCGGTCAGTGCGCAGGCGATAGAATGGGATCGCTTGGTTTAACATGCTATCAATAGCACTGACTTTAATATCCAGATCAATCAGTGTATTCGCGTGGTAACCATCAGGATCCCGCTCAAGATATCTCAACTGTTCAGTCGGACTCAGTGAATCAAAGCGCATTTTCACTCTGACACCCGGATCTGTCAGCCGATGACCTATAGACTCCAGCGGTTTCCCCCGATAATGATAGGCGTGTTTATCCAGCAGACGAATTTCATTGACCAGACCTTCACGCTGTAATTGGCGCAAGACCGGCAACTCAACATTCCAGAAGAAATTGCCTAAACGTACCCCGCTCGGTGCGATGACATAAACATCATCACGCGCACCCGTCGCATAAACAGAACACCAGAAACCGATATTACTCCGTGTCGCTTCGCTGATGGCGGTGTGCAGTTTTTCCTGTTGGAAATCATCAGGATCAAGGGACGTATTACACCAATCCATCAACTTCTTATTGAGTTCAAGGGCAAGTACGTTTCCTTTCACATCAATATCGTAAACGACTTTTTTACCATCTTGCTGCGCAGCATCCAGTACAGAGCGGTAGATACTGAACTCCTGACCTGACCAGAATGAAACGATACTTTTTTCACCATGATTAGGTTCAAAGCTATAACCAAAACGCTCCAGCTTAGTGATAAACTGAACGCGCTTATCCCAGTCAAAATCAAGGGTTGAATCAACAAACAACTTCGCCAGTGGCGCAATTTGATCTTTCGGAATGGTGTGTCGGATGATACTGAAGAAATTCTCAATAAAATCAGTCAACCTATCTCTGATATTGTCATTAATCTCAATATTAGGACGCACACCCCCCGGTACAGGAATCGGTACAGGAATATAGTTACTCTTTGAATGATCATTTAACTGATGGCGGCCACCATCCAGCCAACGGTATATTTCCGCAACTTTCTCCGCTCTTTCTCCGATGAAAGGATAGGTTGAACGGCTATGCTTCGGAAAATCCCCTTTCGAAAGACTATTCTGCAATAAATGACTCCGCTGGGAGCTACCGCGTGAATCGGTACGGGAATCTGACCTTCCCAAAGGTTTCAGACCACTCAGATCCAGACCCGACACAGACGATAATTTTCTGTTCTCCGGTTCAGCGATATTCGGCATGGATTCAGGTGAAATATGGCTATGCGGTAATTGCTGCGTACGCGGTGAACGCGGCATATGAGTAGAATTTGCCTGTGTAGCACGAAGACCTGCATTGATCTGTAAACGCTCCACCGCTTGTTTAGAATCGGCAAGGGCTGATAAATCCCCCTCCGCTTCCTCTAGCCTTTTACTGAAATTCCCGACTTCCTGCATCAAAGTCGTGGAATTAATGTGGCTGACTGTGTCACCCATCCTTTCAGCTTCATAGGCTTTGCCTGAACGATTACTGCCAACCTGACTAAAACGTGGTGTATAACCACTATTTTTAGCTATTTCATCGGCTTCAGCTTCAATATCCTGAAGTGTCCTGCTGGCGCTACGTTTAGCCTGATCCGCCTGTTTTTGCTGCGCTTCTGCTTCTTCTTTCCGGTATTCGGCCTTAATCCGGGCATCCTCAACATCTTTACCTACACTGAGCTGATCTTGTTTAGATTTGGCAACATTGATTTCTGATTTATCCAGTGAATTTTCGATCTTCTGCTGTTGCTGTAGAGCCGTAGATAGAGCGTTATCCAGTTGCTGTCCGGCTGTTGCTTTTGCCGTATCTATCTGTGTCTGAAACTTATTCAGTAAGTCACCAGCAAAGTCATGACGCCAATGTGCTCCGGATCCCCCCTGATGGTGTGCGTGGGTCTGTTCATCCAAAAGTTCCAGTGCTCTGGCTTTCGCCAGCAGTTCATCCGTCACAGCCTGCTGTTCTTCCCGGATGATATCGCGCTGTGCCAGTCCGTTCGCATTCAGAGCATCAAAATCCGTGGATTCCAATTGATTCTGAGTACCTGCAATCGCTGCCAGTTGTTGCTCTTTTTCCTGCACCAGACGTTTATGATCAGCCTCAGCACTGCTTTTATCGGCTAACACACTTTCAGCCACGACATTTTTTGATGGGCGTTCGTCACCATTACTGTCACCGGAGCGATCCGATGTCGCCACGATGTTATCCAGTATATAACCTCTGCCGTCATCGTTACCGGTGCCTTTAAACGCCAGTCGGTTATTGCCGGACTGTGCAACCAGTACCAGTTGTTTATGCTGCCAGACGATCTTATCGTCCGAAGATGAGAAGACAACCTGACCATTCCAGAGCACTTCTATCCCGTTATCATCGGTGCTGGCTGCACGGCGGGCAAAATCAAAGTCAAGGGTAATCACCTCGCCCGCTTTAAGCTGCTTCAAATCCTGATAAATGGTGGTATTAACCTGTGCATCCAATTCAGAAACATAGCTGCCGTGGCCTGTATTATCCAGCCCATAAGATGCCGCCGGATGCTGGGCTTCAATGCCGTTGGTCGCTTGCCAGCCCAGAGTACCCGCCTCAAAATCTCCATTGGAAATCAGATTAGGTTTCTGAATGTTCCCGGACTGCTCCTCTTCATTCATGATGGTTTCCAGCCTGCTGACATCCGGTGTCTTCAGCTCGCTTACCGAAGCATGCAGATCGGCGGAAAGCGTGGAGCTGACTTCACTGATTTCCGTCAGCTTAAAGCCTTTCAGACCATCCACTTCCGGCAAGTTGATGGCACCACGCCCACGGTTACTGCCCGATGTATTGGCTTCATCACCATGAACCAGAAAGCTAATCCCCTGACTGCCCATTACCCCCAGTAACGTCTGTTTGATATTACCGAACAGCGTCGCCAGTTTATGGCTTTCCGTATTGCTGGAGGCCAGCGCCAGATTGTAAAAATCCCCGTTTCCGATTTGGATGGCGACGTTATTGCGGGCATAGGAGGCATGAATGTTCATCCCATCACCGACATGAACATTAGCATTGCCGGTGCCTTTCATGACCGAGACATTCAGTCCGTCACCCACTTTGGTGCTGACATTGAGCTTACCCCACGCCACATTGACCGAGATGCCATCCCCCACTTTGGTATTCACGTTCAAATCACCGTGGGCAGCCACCACGCTCAGGCCATTCCCCACGCTGGTGGTGATATTACTTTTACCCTTCGCAGCGGTAACCTGCATCCCATCACCCACTTTGGTGACAACATTGCTTTGGCTCCACAGCGCATTCAGGCTGTCGCCCTGACCCACATGCGTGACAATATTCGCATCGCCTTTAGCCAGTGTGACCTGACGGCCATTACCCACTTTGGTGATCACATTCGCTTTACCCCACGCGCCGGTGTAATCATCACCACGGCCTACATGAGTCATGATATTTGCCATTCCCTGCATGACACTGACAACCTGACCATCGCCGATCTTAGTCACCAGATTGGCTTTCCCTTTGGCAAAGTTATAGTGATCCCCGGTTCCCACATGGGTCATGATATTGGCATCACCCCAAGCGGCATTGACCGCCAGACCCTCACCAATTTTAGTCATCAGATTCAGATTGCCTTTGGCAAAACCGACGGTGTTCCCATCCCCGACATGAGTCATGATATTGCCGAATTTGGAAACAAGCAGACCGACCGTTGTCCCGTTACCGACTTTCGTCAGCATATTCCCCTTACCCAGCAAGACACCGGCAGTCACACCATGACCAACATGCGTGATAACATTAGCTTTCGCCGCGGCTACAACCCCCATAAACTCGTGGCCGACTTTCGTCACCACATTAGCTTCACCTAACGCCAGTACGCCCGTCAGCCCTCTGCCAGCATGGGTCATCACATTAGCCTGACCAAACATCGCTGCCAGTGTCGTGCCATCCCCGACTTTGGTCATGATATTGGCATTACCGGCAAACAACCCGAGGCTGGTGCCCTGACCCACATGGGTATAAATGTTAGCTTTGCCTATCATCACCGCCGCTGTCAGTTCATCACCCGCTTTAGTGAAAATATTGGCTTCCCCCACCATGGCGGCAAAGGTATTGCCGTGGCCAATATGGGTCATCACATTGCCCACCCCAATCATGGCAGCGAGGCTGTCGCCATTCCCTACCTTGGTGGCAAGATTGCCTTTCGCCACCATCAGGGCAACACTCAGGCCATCCCCCACATGGGTAAACACATTACCCAGTGCCACCATCAGTGCCAGCGCATCACCGTTCCCCACTTTGGTAAAGACATTACCGCCGCCCGCCATCATGGCGTATGCATTTCCCTGCCCGGTATGGGTGAAAATATTACCGACAGCGAGCATAGCGGCAATGGTTTCCCCGTCACCCACTTTGGTAAAGACGTTACCAACAGCCCCCATCGCGCCCAGTGTCCTGCCGTTACCCACATGGGTCAGAACATTGCCCAGACCAAACATTAAGCCGGTGGTTTCTCCGTCACCCACTTTGGTCAGGACATTGGCTCCCCCCATCATGACACCGGTGGTTCTGCCATTTCCGCTATGCGTCAGCACATTTGCCCCGCCGCCCATCACGGCAAAGACCCGGCCATTACCTCTGCGGGTCAGCACATTAGCGCCTCCCTGTGCGATAACTCGGGTATCACCATTGTCGGTTTCCCCAGATGAATCAAGTGCCGGATGAGTGCTGTTGATATGAGTAATCACATTAGCAATACCCCCGCCATTAAAAATCAGGTTTCCCTTTCTGTTCTTCTTGAAAATAACATTTGCCGCACCCGCACCGCTAAATTCGGTATCACCGATTTCCGAGTTGTGCAGAATGACATTCGCAAGACCCGCTCCCTTAAAGTAAACATTGCCACGGGCGACATTGGATTTAATAACATTACCGCCCCCTGCACCTTCAAACCGGACATCACCCGTGCTGTCATCCTGTTTTTGGTCTAACAGCTCCCGCTCACTGAACTCATGCATACAGCCAATTCGTTCAGATGTCACACGGACAGTATTCACACTGTAATTCACATGACTCAGCGTATAGCTGCCCTTACCGATAACTTTATAGCCAGAACGTGTACCAATAGATTGATCTGCCATAACCGCCGTTTGGTCACCGGCTTTGTACCACGGTGTCGCAATATATTTCAGTTCACCCGTTGCAGGATCATTGGCCAGTTGAACGACCACAACTTTGGTAATTCCCCCCACGAATTTGGCGTATAAATAAGTATTCGCCATGTGGTTGGATTTCACGGGTTTTACATCAAAAGTACTGCCATCCATCGAAACAGCATGTCCACCCATCCGGGCATCAGACAGCGTAATATTTTCTGCTGCAATCTGAACACCGCCAGCATAAGTCACCCATTCATCTTCAGGTAATTCACTTTCCAATGCATGTATCGTAAATGACTGATGATGCTCAACTGTCAGATCTGATAATTTATATACACCATCAACTTCAACCAACTGGTAACCGCCAATATCAGAAATATCCTGAGATGCCAGATTTTTGAGATGATTACCTGCTTTATGCCAAGAGGTCGTATAATATTTCAGTCTGCCAGTTTGAGGGTCATTATGAATACGAACTTTATTGATTTTGGTGTATTTATCATCGACAGAAGCAAATAAAAAAGTATTTATCTCGCGCGTGGATTTAATACCAACAACCTGCTGTGTTTTTTTAATCCAGCTGCCGCCCAGTGTTGCCGTCGTCAGTACAATCTCTTCCGCTTTCGCATAAGTAATACCTTCACCATTAAAGTTATCATTTAAACCTTTACGGGTGATTTCGTTATAACCGCCAGCACCTATAAAATGAATATTACCGTTGACCACATCTGAATAGAGATGGTTATATCCCCCCGCGCCCTTAAATGTGATATCACCACTGTGCCCGCGACGATATAAATTGTTATAAGCCGCGACGCCTGAATAATGTATATTACCGGAACGGCCATCATGCTGAATAACAGCACCACCCGCCGCACCCGCGAAAGAAATAGAACCTTCTTCTTCTTTATTAATTTCGGCGTATCCGACAGCACCTTTTACGTTTAAGTTACCGCGGGTATCACTGATTTTCAGGTAAGCTGAGCCACCGACTACCGTATCGTTGCCCGCGCCAGTGTAAACAGAAGCGCCAATCGAACCCAGTGTGATGTAATCATCACCACCATAAGCATGGATTTGCCCACCAAATCCAATCGCCACGATATTATTATCACCATCATCAGCGGAATAATTACCTGTAAAGAAGTATTCAACACTTCTCCAAAATGGTTTTCCCATAAATAAATCCCGGAATAAATTTAAAAATTGAAGATCAAAAAAGCCCAGTTAAAGGAAATAACCGGGCATCAACATGTATTTGAAACATTGTATTTGAATAGATAAAAAAACAGCACCCAAGAATAAATTGAAATTTGTGATATTTAATCGGGTCAATTTATTGAATTGAGGCATAGAAAAATAAATTCAGAAGGCAGATAGAAATTGTCTATTGAAAAGTATCCTGTTTTTATTTCCAAAATCAATATAGTAAAAGAACAAAGTCTGTTTAACCACTATATTTAGTCCCAATCCCCTCATTCAAATACAAAGTAAGCGGGCCTAATTTATACAGATGAAAATCCCAGCGCAGGGATTTTAACCATACAGTTATCATAACCAACAAGAAATGATGAATTTTTTAAACTAACTCTTTTGGATTAATACTTTTATTCAAAACCACATTAAACTCTAGTTTAATATCGCCATTTCCCCATTAAAAATCCAACAAAACAAAATCAATTAATATAAATAAAATAAAATCTAAAAAATATAATATGTATTTTTATAGAAATTTATTATTGATAAAAATAATGGCTCACTCAATATGAGCCATTATTGCGAATTACGTTTTACTCACGGAAAAAATCAAATCAGTCGGTCTTTTCCGATTGTGGTATCTGACCAAGCCGTGACAATCGCGGATTTCGTCTGATTATCAAGGGAATCCATAAAACCACTGTCTCCGACTGTCGGAGCAAATCCACTCATGGCCTGCACCAGTGAATCTACCGCGTGAGTTGACAGCGCGGTAAATTCGCGTTCTCCTCTCGCATCTTTATCTCCTATCCGGGTGATAATATCCGCCTGATTGCCATTGAAGTAATCATTGAAGATGACCGAGCCTGTGGCTTCGAACTGGCCCTGAGCAGAGGTATCGGTGACATGACGGGCTGTCAACAGTACCAGATCATAACCACTGCGCTGGAACCACAGGTTCTGCCAGTTCAGGTTATTGAAGATAATTTTGTCGCTGGATTTAATATCCTCAACGAGGTTATCAATCACATCACCGCTGACGACAAAACTATTCACACCTGAACCACCCGTAAAGCGGTTCTGGTATCCCCCCAGTACCAACAAGTCATCACCGTCACCACCATTCAGTTGACTGAATTTGGAAACCACATCGGCGATCAGGTGATCGTTTCCTTCTCCACCATTGATCAGGGCGTGATAGCCCATCAGTTTGATGGAATCATTGCCTTCATTACCTTCAATCCGGTTATGGTTGCCGAATACGGTGGCAAAATCGTTGCCTTGCGCGAGTTCCACCTGATTGTTGTTACCAATGGCAACGACGTAATCCTGCCCTTCCCCGCTATCAATTTGGTTGAAGTTACCGGAGGCCACGATATAGTCACGCCCTTCCCCCCCTTCAATGACGCCACCTTCACCAAAGGCAAAGACCTGATCGTTACCCTTGCCCATATAGGCATAGTTAATACGACCCGCCAACACGGCAACATCATCACCGGCTCCGCCGAACATCATGTTTTCCCGTCCCATCAGAACGCCCATGTCATTACCTTCACCGCCGGTGAAAATATTGGAAGTGCCCAGCGAGTAGAATGCATCATCACCACGACCTCCCCAGAAATTGTTGTTATCGCCAAGATAAGCGCCCATATCTTTGCCGTCACCGCCCCAGTTAAAGTTATAGTTACCCAGAGAAACATGAATATCACCGTCACCTTGCAGATGACCACTGTTACGCAGGAAATCAAATGTCTTATCCTGCATATTCAGTAAATCTGCGGTCAGGTTCTGTTTCAGGCTGGTGACCAGATCCTGCATGTCCTGCTGTTTTTTCTGGCTGAACAGCGTTGCAAACAGGTTTGGCAGGTTAAATGCGTTAAAACCGGCGGTGCGTTCTGGCTGTACATTATCTCCGGGCTGTTCATCTCTTAATTGTTCTTCAGCTTGCTTTTGTTGAGCATCAACAGAGGCTTTGGTTTTCAGGCCATGATTTTCAAGGAAAGAATTCAGGGCGTCAGTATCTGCCGCCGAGTGCTCTTTGATGTAATCTTTCAGGGTTTGCGGATCAATCAGCGCCTTTAACTGATCACTGCTAAAGCCGCTGATGATCTCCAGCATTTCCTGTATAACCGCAACGCCATCCACAGGCTGACCGTTTCGGGAAATAATGCGGCCTTCCGCCGTGTAATCCACATTAAAAATGTCTCCCAGAGTGGTATCTGCATCAACACGGGCAAGGCTCCGCAACAGTTTGTTTTTTAACTGGCGCGGTAAATCCAGAACACTATAAGTGAATGTCGTTCTCGCCAGCCCGGTTGTTGTGTACTGCTGAGTCATCAGGCCAAACAGCGATCCCAGATTAATATCCAGCAGCGACTGAATATTGTCACCGAACATAAAATTCCAGCTACCGGTTGTCACCTGAATATCAGCACCGCGCCCGCCAACAGCAAAGTTAAAGGCGAGTTTTTCATTGGCCTGCCGGAATCTGTCTGCCCGGCTGAGGTGACTGACTTTTTGCGCCTCGCCTCCCAGCCACTGGTTGTATTTTTTGTTCAGTGCGCTTTCGATATCGCTCTTCAGGCCACGGCCACTGCGTAATTCCTGAGAATCCATCTCAGTCAGTGAGCGGTAATCCACGCTGCTGGTCAGATCCAGCCCTGACATATCCTGTAGGTATTTTTTCACACTGGCGATTGTCCATTGCTCTTCCTGAGCGGCCAGCCAGCCCGGAGAAGAGAACGAACCGGAGATATCCTGCAAAACGCCTGACATACGGGATACGCCGTCAAACGGGTTAAGCATTGGCGGTGTCGGAATAGATTTATCCATCATGACAATCAGATCGTTACTGCGCCCCTGATTAAAGCTGATGTTCCGGTTGCCGATGAACAACTGTGCGCCTTCCAGTGCCTGATAACCGGCAATATTCACGCTGTGTTTGCTGTCACCGTCTCCCAGATGAACCATGACGTTATTATCGCCAAACGCCAGAGACTTAAAGCCTCCCGTTCCTAATTTAAGGCCGACATTCGTGGTTCCCCAGTTAATGGAGGTAAATTCTCCATCACCGATTTGCAGCTGCACATTACCGGAATAACTTAACTGATTGTTTTTTGATGGCCTGCTCGCGTCATCGCTATTCTGAACAAGACGCTTACGTGGTGAGTGAAAGGTTTCGTTGTTATCAGCAATCGCGCCGGTAGCGGCTGCATTGGTATTCCGGCTGCCTATACGCGCCAGCACGATATCACTTTCAGCGATACCGTGACGTACCCGCTCTGAACGGGTTTCCAGTTCACCGTCAGCATTCCAGTTCAGCACCATTTTATTGTCATGCAGCTTATGTACCCACTGTTCCTGCGCATCTCTTCTGGCATATTTACGGCCCGTATTATCCACGGCAATATTACTACTGCGCGCAGATACAGAAGCATGGATATCCTGCTGTTTAAGCTCAGTGATAAAATGGCGGGCAAAGCCATCGCGCTTGTCATCACTGATCAGAGAACATCCCACCAGACTGATATGCTCCGGTGTTCCGCCATGCCGGAATTCACGGCTGAATTGTTTTAAATTGATCGCTAATTCAGCCGCGTTATAGCCGCCCATGCGGGTATGATTTAATTCAGTCATTTCACGCCCGTGACCGATAATCTGCCAGCGTAGTTTACCTGTCAGTCTGGCTGGATCACCGTATACCACCCGATATTGACCAGCAGAATCAAACTGAACAACGATACTGGAATCAGGGTGTTTCCCTGCCAGATTGGCCGCAGCTCTGGCAACAACCGGATCATTCTCAGTCTGGATAATGATCTGGCTGTCAAAACGGCTGGTTCCGCTTTCCGGTTGTGGTGTGACTGTCATTTCATCCCACGAAGCGACATTTTGGTTATGCAGTGGGCGTTCTGTACCTAAAGCATTTTTCATGGGTGAGTCATCAAAGATTTCCATTGCCAGAATATCTTTCAGGTTCATTTTGTCATCAATGACCGGACGATAAGAAGCCAGCGCCCGGCCATTCACGACAATGACCTGATTGAAAAAACTTTCCTGATGCTCATTTTTAGGCATACCGTAGTATTGCGCCATATTCATGCCAGAACGGCTGAAGAAACGCTTAACATAAGCGCTGAATTTCTCTACTGAGGAAAATTCCACAATGCCGACATTAGGATCATAGAACCCATACATCCGTGTTCCGCTGTTGTCTTTTGACCATGCAGCCATAGCATGATCCGAGGTATTCAGCTCAAGTAAAATCGACTGACCATCCGCATTGGGTACTGTAATTTCGTCAATGACATCCTTCACTGTTAATGCCTGATTACCAAACAGTTTTTTCTTCCATGCCCTGAACGTGTTGTCATACATCGGTGCCCGGATATAGAGTGCAGAGAGTGCGCCGAGCAATTTACTGGCGTTCGCTTGTTCGGATTCGGCGTACAACTCCGGATGACTGAGGACGGAAGCCGCTGAGTAGAGTTTTTTCAGAAAATCATTGCTGACATTCTCCTGCCCTTCATTCTCAAGATATTTTGCCAGCAGAACCAGCTCTGACAGCGGCATACAGCGCCCGCCGAAACCATCATTGGACAGGTTCAACAACATCAGCTGAGGCGCCAGATGTTCATTTGCCTGTGAGTCTTCAATTCCCGTGGAAGCAACATCCCGGAACAGACGGCTGTGTTTTTCTATTCTTGGCCGTAAGCTGAGTTTCAGCGCCCGGTTTTCAATTTCCCAGGATAACGCGCCTTTCTGTTCCGCTGTCCAGTTGCCTTTCAACAGCAGATCCACCAACTGCTTGATCCCCATATCGGCATGGAAACCCTCAACCATACGCTCAGCCTGATTATGCCCGTAGCCTGACAGGAATTTTTTTGTTGCCCGCAGATCGTACACCCTGCCGGTCTTATCCGTATGGGATTGTAGAAACTGCATATAACGCTTCAAATCGTTCTTGATGCCTTTGATAACAAGACTTTCTTGTTTTCGCACGTTGGTTTCAGACAAGTTGCTTTCAAACAAGTTAGTCACGATCTTGTTAGCGTACAGCTCCATCATCCGGCGACTGGAATCATGCCCCAGATAAGTATGTTCACCAGAGATGTTATAACCGGCGCTAATGAGTTTAGTGCGTAGTTTTTCGCCTTCGGTTCCCAGCCCGTCCCGGCCAGTAAGCACCATGATAGGGGTCTTTTTGCTAATACCCTGTAGGTTTTTCTCAACTGAGAATTTTCCGTTAACCGATTTTGCCAGTACAGAAACGACGCCTGTCGGATTCAGGATATTATGAGCCGTAATGGCTTTGGTCATACTGGGCATTGGTCTGTCAAACAGTAAGCCGGCAACAGGTTGCCCTCTTCGCCCAACATAACGGGCCAGATCCGCCGCAATCGGTGCCCCCATTGAATAGCCGTGAATAACAATATTTTCTGGTTTAATACCACGATTATTGACCAGATAACGGAACATGGTACGTGCATCCTGATACAGGCCGTTTTCACTGGGGCGACCATCACTGGTGCCGTAACCGCGCATACTGACAGCGAGCATATCGACACCCTGCTGCTGATAATAAGTCTGGATTTTACTGGCCTGTTCTTCCGCAGAAGAATCTGAGCCGTGAATAAACAGCACGACTTTGTCTGACGGCTCCGCAGCACTCAGGTGGTAATAACCTTCCAGACGCCCCGCCTCACCTCGCAACGTGACTTTTTCTGCCATCTTGCGTTCAATTGCCCGGCTAAGTCCTATCTGCACCGCTTTACTGATACGCCGGCGATCATCTTTCATCCCGTACAGCTCATTATTCATAAAACGTGCCAGCGGGTTACGTGGCTCACTGTCACGTAATGGTGAGCCATCATTTTCAATCGCGACTTTTTCCAGTATCTCTTCATAAAAATCATCCGGCTGGTTCAGGATGCGTCCCACACCATCACTGTTCAAACGACGATATTTATTTTTGACCCGCTCAGCCTGCGTTGCCTTCTGCAAGGCCTGACCATAGTTAAAGAGATCATTCGGTTTCCAGACCCCCAGACCGGGACGCCATGCATAGCCGAGGATTTTTTCTGCACCTCCGGCTTTCAGTACACGGGCCACAACCGTTGAGCAGTTTTTGGCAAAAAGTTGATAGCGCGCATCCGGATCCGTGCTGATTTTTTCCCACTCAGCCTGCATTGCCGCCACATCAAGGCCTTCCAGATTGATGCGGAATACCCGGCCTTGATCGGCTTTACCATCTTTAAAGGCATTAATGTCTGCCAATTCACGCTCAGCAAACTGACGCGCAACATTGCCAATCAGATGCTCCATGCGTTTAGAATTCTGCAATTCTGCGGCCATCCGCAGCACTTCGGCAAAGCGCTGAGCCACTTCCTGCATATCCATATTGTCATCCCGCCACTGGGCAAGGAATGGCTGATAAATATGAGGCGGGATCTCAGCCGATTTAAGCATCTCCGGATTAGCCAGTGCCGCCATCGCGAAACTTTCACTGACATCCCTGAATTTCGCATCCACGCCTTTTACGGCTCTCAGTTTCTCAACGAATTCTTTCAGTTCATCTGAACCATCCACCAAGCCAAAATCATCATCTTCTTCAGAGGCAACGTCATATCTCAACGCCGGATTCTGATGAGCGGGCATACTCAGGTCACGCCAGCGGATCCTAAAATCAGACTGACTATTATTTGTCTCAAGCAGTTCCTGCAAATTGAGGGATTTACTGCCGGCAGGCCACCAGCTCACATAGTTCATATCATTGAAGTCTCTGACTTCTTCAGGGCTGACTTTCACGCGGCCCTGACCAATTTGCAGGGCGGCATGCCCGACACTACTGTGATCACTCGGTTTCCAGATATAGAGGGTGGCACTGACCGGCGATACATGACGCTCAATTTCCCGGTGAACTTTTTTAAGGCCAGAAATATCAATCCCGATACCATCTTTTGCCAGATCACTGGCTTTCAGTTTGGAGAAAATGGCATTAGTTACGTCCTGCCCATATTCTCGGGTAACGGCCTCCATAACCAGTCTGACACCCTTGCCCGCCGTGTCTTTGGCTATCTTCACACTGAATCTGCCCTGAGTAACGAAGTCACCCTGCATATCAATATAGAGATGTTTGGAATCGCTGAGTTTGGAGTTGGACAGTTTGTTGTACAGTTCACTGAAACTGCCTTCACCTGAACTTCTCAGTGTCGGTTCCGCCAGAGTCATGGATTCGGAGAGGCGTCCATAAATCTGGGATAACAGCTGTTGCATCGCCGGAGTCCGTTTTGAATCTGCATGCCCAAGCACATAGCCTTCGACCTGCTGACAGAGGTAGGTTAGTTTTTCGATAGCATCCAGTGAATAATCCCTGTCTTCCATCAGTGCCTGCTCATAACGTTGCAGCGCATCAATGACATTACGGTAACTTTCACCCATTGGCTTACCTTTGATGTAAGCCTTTTGCTGCAATTCATCGGCTGACATCAATTCCGTCGATGGGCGGTAACTCCAGCGACCGTTAATTTTTTCAGCCAGAATCCGCGTACGCTGTTGATCATAAGAAACAATGTTATTTTCGATAAGATGTAATTCTTTAGGGAACTGATCATAGCTCTCATAGTTAGCCAGAATGAATTGTTCAATGACTTTAAGCTGTGCCGGATCTTTCGGGTTTTCCAGCTTAATCATCTTAATCGGAGAATGGCGGTTTTCCGGCCATGAATGTACTTCAAAAGTCTGATCTGCCCCTTCGCGAATCAGAATATTCAGCTCTGAACGCAGACGATAAAATGGCAGGGCTTTATTCAGCATATTATCAATAGCACCCAGCCTGACATTCAAATCAACCAATGTATCCGGCTGATAATCGTTAGCATTTATCTCCAGATATTTTTGTTGTTCAACCGGATTCAGGGCATCGAAACGTACTTTCATGCCAATATTTTTATCTGCCAGTCGGCTGCCAATCTGTTTCAATGGCAGATGTTTATATTCGGAAGCGGGTTTATCCAGTAACCGGATCTCGCCGACCATGCCTTCACGCTGTAATTGGCGGAGTACCGGTAATTCGAGGTTCCAGAAAGTACTGCCCAACAGTAAGCCACCTTCTGCGATCACATAAACATCCCCGCGGGCTTTAGTTGCATACACCGAACTCCAAAGCCCCCTATTGCTCCGCACAAAAGCCTCTATCGCTGATTGCTGCTCTTTTTGACGAGGATCATGGGCATCAAGCGAGTGTGAGGCCCAATCCAACAATCGTTCACTTAATGTGTGACTAAACGCATGCCCCGGTAAATCCGTGTCATAAACCACTTTCTTGCCATGAGTCTGGGCGGCATTCAGCAATTCACGGTATGGCTGGGAATTATTCCCCGAACGCAATGTCACCACGCTCTGTTCACCGTCAGCCGGATCAAAACGGTAGCCGTAATGCTCCAGTTCGGTCATGAAACGGACACGTTTATCCCAGTCATAATCAATGGTGGATTCTACAAATAGTTTTGCCAGTGAAGACACCTGAGCATTGGGAATAGTGTGTTTAATGCTGTTGAGATAACCTTCGATATAATCGATCATCTTTTGGCGGTTACTCTCATAAAACTCGGTATCAATACGGGCAATTCCCGGTACGGGAATATAATCATCAGCTGAAAAATCCATCAGTCGTTCAGTGTCACTGTCCAGCCAACGATAGATATCCGCGACTTTTTGTGCTCTTGCCGCAATCGTGGATAATGCAACAGAGTTTGACGGTATCAGTCTGTTTTGCGGTAAACCATAATCCGCAGCTAAACGCTCATTTCCCAATGCTTCCAGTTGATCTGTCACCGCAACTGAAAGATCAGGTAATGCCCTGCTCAGTGTTTCAGACGCATCAATGCCGTGATTAACTTCATCAGGAAACGCTATATTACGGGGCTGCTCATTCGGCTGCTGTCCGGTGGGCATAATGTTTGTCTTTCTGGAAATAATCCCGGCTTTAATTTGTAAACGGTCGAGTGCCTGTTTTGCCTCAGCCAAGGGCGCCAGATTATCGTCTGACTCCGGGCGTTCCAGCCGGAAACGCCCATTACCCTGCGCTGCTATATCCTGAGCAATATGGCTGCCTGTATGATCTGCGCCACTTGGCTCGTAAGCCGGGCCGGATAAGCCACTTCCCTTATTTTCTCGGCGAACGGGTTTCTGGCTGCTGTTTTTCGCTTCAATGGCAGCATCCTGCTCTGCCTGCTGAGCCGCGTTATATCCATCAGAGGCAGCCTGTGCAGCCCGTTTCTGCTGTGACTGTGCTTCTTGCGACCGGAATTCTGCCCGGCTGCGGGCATCGGTAATATCCTGCTGCGCATTCCGTTGATTCTGTTCGCTTCTGATAATACCCGCTTCTGATTTTTCCAGAGCCGTATCGATTTGCTTCCGGTGTTGCAGAATAGATGAATCCGAAGATTCCAGTTGCTGCCCGGCAATGTTTTTGGCTTTATCCAGTTGTGACTGAAGATCATCCAACAACCGGCCCGCATAATCATGACGCCATTGAGCACCGGAATCCCCCTGATGACGCTCGTTTGTCTGATTATCGAGACTTTCAAGTGCCTTTGCCTTCGCCAGTAGATCATCCGTGATAGCCTGTTCTTCTTGCCTGATGACATCACGCTGTGCCAGCCCGTTCGCATTCAGGGCATCAAGATCGGTTGCGGCTAACTGGTTCTGAGTATCGGCAATCGCCGCCAGTTGTTGCTCTTTTTCCTGCATCAGACGTTCACTGTCAGCTTCGGCATTCGCCTTATCATCCAGTACGTCACCAGCCACTGAGTTTTGTGGTGTCTGCTTCACTTTTACACTTTGAGAACGATTTGAGCATGCAACAATGTTATCCAGAATGTAACCTCTGCCATCGCTTCTGCCGGTGCCTTTGAATGCCAGCCGGTTACTGCCAGCCTGTGCAATCAATACGAGCTGTTTATGCTGCCAGGCGATCCTATCGTCCGAAGATGAGAAAACAACCTGATCGTTCCAGAGCACTTCTATACCGTTATCATCGGTGCTGCCTGCACGCGGTGCAAAGTCAAAGTCAAGGGTAATGACCTCTCCCGCTTTAAGCTGGCGGAGATCCTGATAAATAGTGGTGTTGGCATTAGCATCTAACTCAGTCACATAGCTGCCGTGACCTGCGTTATCCAGCCCATAAGACGCCGCCGGATGCTGGGCTTCAATGCCGTTGGTCGCTTGCCAGCCTTGTGTACCAGCCTCGAAATCCCCGTTGACAATCAGATTAGGTTTCTGATTTTTCGTGGGTTGTTCTTCCCCATTCATGATGGTTTCCAGCCTGCCGACATCCGGTGTTTTCAGCTGGCTCACCGAGGCATGCAGATCCGTGGAAAGCGTGGAGCTGACTTCACTGATTTCCGTCAGTTCAAAGCCTTTCAGACGGTTAATTTCCGGTAAATTGATAGCTCCCCGCCCTCGGTAACTACCCGATGTATTGGCCTCATCACCATGAACCAGAAAGTTAATCCCCTGACTGCCCATAGCTCCCAGTAACGTCTGTTTGATATTACCGAACAGGGTTGCCAGTTTATGGCTTTCCGTATTGCTGGAGGCCAGCGCCAGATTGTAAAAATCCCCGTTTCCGATTTGGATGGCGACGTTATTGCGGGCATAGGAGGCATGAATGTTCATCCCGTCACCGACATGAACATTGGCATTGCCGGTGCCTTTCATGACCGAAACATTCAGACCGTCACCCACTTTGGTGCTGACATTGAGCTTACCCCACGCCACATTGACCGAGATACCATCCCCCACTTTGGTATTCACGTTCAAATCACCGTGGGCAGCCACCACGCTCAGGCCATTCCCCACGCTGGTGGTGATATTACTTTTACCCTTCGCAGCGGTAATCTGCATCCCATCACCCACTTTGGTGACAACATTGCTTTGGCTCCACAGCGCATTCAGGCTGTCACCCTGACCTATGTGCGTGACAATATTCGCATCACCTTTAGCCAGTGTGACCTGACGACCATTACCCACTTTGGTGATCACATTTGCCTTACCCCACGCGCCGGTGTAATCATCACCATGACCCAAATGAGTCAAAAGGTTAGCCGAGCCTTGTACAACACTCACCGTACGTCCATCGCCGATCTTGATCACCAGATTGGCTTTCCCTTTGGCAAAGTTATAGTGATCCCCGGTTCCCACGTGGGTCATGATATTGGCATCACCCCAAGCGGCATTGACCGCCAGACCCTCGCCAATTTTAGTCATCAGATTCAGATTGCCTTTGGCAAAACCCACGGTGTTCCCATCCCCGACATGAGTCATGATATTGCCGAATTTGGAAACAAGCAGACCGACCGTTGTCCCGTTACCAACTTTCGTCAGCATATTCCCCTTACCCAGCAAGACACCGGCAGTCACACCATGACCAACATGCGTTGTCACGTTAGCTTTAGCCGCGGCTACAACCCCCATAAAATCGTGACCGACTTTTGTCACCACATTGGCTTCACCCAATGCCAGTACGCCCGTCAGCCCGCTGCCAGCATGGGTCATCACATTAGCCTGACCAAACATTGCAGCCAGTGTTGTGCCATCGCCGACTTTGGTCATGATATTGGCATTACCGGCAAACAACCCGATACTGGTGCCCTGACCCACATGGGTATAAATATTAGCTTTGCCAATCATCACCGCCGCGGTCAGTTCATCACCCGCTTTGGTGAAAATATTGGCTTCCCCCACCATGGCGGCAAAGGTATTACCGTGGCCGATATGGGTCATCACATTACCCACCCCAATCATGGCAGCGAGGCTGTCACCATTCCCTACCTTGGTGGCAAGGTTGCCTTTCGCCACCATCAGGGCAACACTCAGGCCATCCCCCACATGGGTGAACACATTGCCCAGTGCCACCATCAGTGCCAGCGCATCACCGTTACCCACTTTGGTAAAGACATTACCGCCACCCGCCATCATGGCGCAGACTTCACCATCACCGATATGAGTGAAAATATTACCGGCGGCGAGCATGGCGGCAATAGTTTCCCCGTCACCCACTTTGGTAAAGATGTTACCGACAGCTGCCATCGTACCCAGTGTCCTGCCGTTACCCACATGGGTCAGAACATTGCCCAGACCAAACATTAAGCCGGTGGTTTCTCCGTCACCCACTTTGGTCAGGACATTGGCACCGCCCATCATGACACTTGTCGTTTCGCCATTCCCGAGATGAGTCAGCACATTTGCCCCGCCGCCCATCACGGCAAAGACCCGTCCATTACCTTTGCGGGTCAGCACATTAGCGCCCCCCAATGCGATAACCCGGCTATGACTGTCATTAGTTGGCGATACATCAGGCGGGGATGAATCAGATGTAAGATGAGATGTGCTGATATGGGTAATAACATTGGCGATACCGCCGCCGTTGAAATTCAGATGGCCTTTTTTGCCTTTCTTGAAAATAACATTTGCCGCACCAGCCCCTCTGAATTCAGTATCGCCAATTTCTGAGTTGTGCAGAATGACATTCGCAAGACCCGCTCCCTTAAAGTAAACATTGCCACGGGCGACATTGGATTTAATAACATTGCCGCCCCCCGCGCCTTCGAACCGGACATCACCACTGCTGTCATTCTTTGTTGTGTCAGACGTGAATAATGCCTGTTCACGGACACTGCTCACATCGGCAATAGTTCCGGATGTTACTCTGACGGTATTCACGCTGTAATGGACATGACTCAGCGTATAACTGCCTTTGCCCAAAGAGGAATAACCGTAATTAGGGCCGATAAATTGATCCGCCATCACTGCCGTTTGATCACCGGCTTGGTACCACGGTGTGGCGATGTATTGCAACTTCCCTGTTTCAGGGTCGTTTTTCAGTTGAACGACCACAACCTTGGTGTATTCCCCCAACACCTTGGCATACAGATAAGTATTCTCCATCCGGTTGGATTTCACCGCTTTTACATCGACCGTTGAGCCATCGGTTGAGATGGCATATCCCCCCATTCGGGCATCTGACAGCGTAATATTTTCTGCCGCGATCTGAACACCATCAGCATAAGTGACCCACTCATTTTCCGGCAGTTCTTTCTCTATTGCATGTATCGTAAATGCCTGATGATATTCAGCCTTCAGACCAGACAAGGTATAGGCGTTATCAAGGTTGATAATCTGGAAACCGTTACGCTCAGAGATATCATGTGATACCAAATTATTAAGGTGATTACCTTCCTTGTACCAAGACGTCGTGAAATATTTCAGCCTGCCGGTTTCCGGGTCATTGCTCAGATGGATCTTGTTTATTTTGGTAAAGTTTCCATCAACAAGTGCAAAGAGGTGGGTATTGGTTTCCCGCGCTGATTTAACAGCGGTGACTTTCTGATGGTTCTGGACCCAGTTACCCGCCAGCGTTGCCGACATCAGAACGATATCTTCCGCTTTTGCATAGGCCATACCTTCCCCACCGAAATTATCATCCGAGCCTTTCCGCGTGATCTGGTTATAGCCACCCGCACCCATAAAATGGATATTGCCGTGAGTAACATCGGAATAGAAATGGTTATAACCGCCAGCTCCGGTAAATGTGATATTGCCATTTTCGCCATGGCGGTTAAGACTATTGTAAGCGCCCGCGCCAGAATAATTCAGATGACCGGAACGCCCATTATGCTGGATAACCGCACCACCTGCTGCCCCGGAAAAAACAATATTACCTTCACCTTCTTTTTCTATTTCCGCATACCCGGATGCCCCTGTTACATTCAGGTTCCCGCTGGTATCACTGATTTTCAGGTAGGCTGAACCACCAACTACCGTATCATTACCTGAACCGGTATAAACCGATGCAGCAATTGAACCTAATGCGATATGATCATTACCACCATACGCGTGAATTTGACCGCCAAATCCGATGGCAACAATATTATTATCACCATTATCAGCGGTGTAGTTTCCTGTAAAAAAGTATTCAACACTTCGCCAGAACGGTTTTCCCATAGCTCAATCTCTAAATTAAATGCCAGAATTAAAGACAAAAACGCCCAATCACAAAAAGCAACTGGGCGTTGATGTTTATCTCAGTGTTAATAAAACAGGTTAAATTAAAAAGATGAAAAAATACTCGACAGCCATTTATTTGGCTTCGATATTGGAAGGAATCGTTGTATCAGAAAGCCCGACAGTCTCAGAAGGAACAGCGAGAAACCCAGCAGTGATTAATTTATTGATTTCAGCTTCCATGCGAGGGTCTTCCAACATATTCTTCACCATAGAAACCATATACATAAAACCAGAAGCAGGCATATGAATAACCTGTTTTAATTCCAGCTCCTGATCGTTTCCAGCTAATACACCATTTGCCATTTTATTCGGTTCTTGCCCGACAAAGTAGAGCGAGAATACGCCTTTGTTATAATTGACGCTGGAAATGGTTTGAACAAATTTTTCAGACATACAACTAAATACCGTTAAATAGGTTTTAAAACGTTTAAATATCAGTTAATAATTAACCACATTTAGTTGTATCAATTTACACAGAGCCTGACAGGATAAGCTCTGATTCAATCATTGATAACAACCAGAATAAAGAATGGTGAACTTATCACTTAAAATTAAAATATCTTAAATTAATATTTAAAATCAACAGATAGCAGAAACAAAGTCCGTTTAACCACTATAGTGAGTCCGAATAACCTCACCCGATAAGAATAAAAAACATTCTATTTTTTTAATAGATTTTTCAAATAGCTATACACAATCGATTTCAAGATGCATCACGGCGGCAAGGGAGTGAACTCCCGGGAGCATAGATAACCGTATGTTTATAAAAACGGTGACCGGGATGAACGAACGCAGTCAACAAAGAGGCAACTTGAAAGACGAAGTGTATAAAACGGATTAATGAGTATACTAATTTAATATTAAACTCTTATCTTATGCTGACCTGATTGTTTACTATAAAATAACCAGCGAATTTTGTATAAATGCCATGCTTGGCGCGACACAGGTCATAGATAGTGTGCCCTTCGTTATCTTTATTCCTGACATCATTATGACCGGGTTTATGTGCCCAAAGTTGGGGGGTTCTGCCATCTTTACTGTCACCCAGAACTAACCGATACCAATGATAGTCCCATAAACTAAGCAGACAGTTTCCGTCCGGAGCATCCGGCGTAGTGACAAGTGCAACAACGTAGTTTGGCTTGTGAAGATTTGCTTCTTTAAAAGGATAACGATCCAGATCAATTAGCCCATCAGCACGGGCCGCATCCATGACCGAACTCTGCCTGCAACTATAATATACGCCCGCCTTCCTTCCGGGTTGAGGAAAACTACCAGTAGCAAGATTACACGCATAAGCGTAACAATTATTACGAAGCATTACCGAAGTATCATTCCAAAACGCCGGGTTATACGGGCCGGCCTGTACAGGGTGTACCCTCCCTTTTTTCCTGCTGAGGAAGTCTGTCGTGACAATATGTTTATCATCAGTATCGTGACTTGTTTTTTCTGCTGCTTGTAAATACGGGCTTTCTTTATTTTTTTCATCAGGATTTTTTTCATCAGGAAGATGCCCATCATCAGCATCAAACTGTTCTGATTGCGATGTCATCTGATTGATATCCTGTATTACTCTCTCCCGAAGTTCTGGCGATTCAGTAAAACCTTTAATTAATTCAAGAGCGATATGTTTACTTTCTTCTAAATTTGGCGCAGAACCATCACATATATAAAACTTGTCTGGCAGATTATATTCTGCAACCCATTGTGACTCAGGATATGAAAATTCAACAAGAAACCCTGAAAAACCGAGTTTTTCATCATGCTTACTGAGATTAATGCCATTTTTATTCTCTACAAACAAGGATATTAATTTCTTGGTATAATTTTGAAAATAATAATCCCATGAAAAATTCTCCCGCCCAGAAAAATATAATAATGTTACCTTAATCATTTTAATCACCTTATAGAATATATATTAAAGGGAATTTCATATCGATATGTTATTTTATTTTCACATCGCCATTTACAACAAAATACCCACCGAATTGGTTATATCTGAAATGATCTGCCAGACAAATATCACGTATAATTTTACCACTTTGATCTCTTTTTCTTGCCGTCTGCCTGCCTATTTTATGCCCCCAGATTCTAGGGTGTCTTTTACTCGAACCGACAATTAATCTATACCAGTGGTAATCCCAAAACCCTTCACATTTACCAGATGGGCTATCAGGAGTAGTGAGCAGGGCAACAATATAATTCGGTTTATGAGCCGCTTCATGTTTATAGTCATATTTATCCAGTTCAACCAGCCCATCCGCCAGCGCGGCTTCGATAACAGAACTCTGATTACACTTTAATGTCTTACCGGCATATCGCCCCGGACGAGGACGTTTTTTATTTATGGCACCAATGGCATAATTACATGCATAAGAATAACAGTTATCATAGACTAATCTTCTGGAATTATTATTCCAGAAAGATTTATTAAATAAGGCAACTTGTACCGGATATGGTAACCCGTCAATTGGGCTTCTATAATCAATAGAAACTAAATCCTCAAATTTTGTATCGTGTAATTTATTGTCTTCTTGTACTGAATAAAATAGCGCATCTGGCTCATCATCTAATTCCTCATCGGGAACATTACTCTCAGAAATGTGAGCCTGTTTTGGTTTCATCTCTTTTATGGTTTGTATAATTATCTCCCTAAGCTCAGCATTTTCTTTAAATCCTCTTAATAAATTTAACCCGATGGCTTTACTTTTCTCCAGACTTGGGGCAAACCCATCACAGACATAAAAAGTACTTTCCAGATTATATTCCTGTGCTACTTCCTGTTCAGGACCCGTCAGTTCAACAAGAAACCCGTCAAAACCCAGCTCTCCTTCACTTTGTTTAACGTTAACACCTTCAATATTCGCATAGAATATATGCATCAACTTCTTAATTTGAGAAATATTATTATAATGCCATACATAGTTATCTCGCCCCGAGAAACATAATAATGTTACCGTAATCATATTAAACTCCAATATATCAATTTCACCAAATTCGGAAAAAACAGGAAAACAGATCAAACACCAATAACATAAAATGAGCTTGTTGATTTTATTACGTTATTTTAAAAAAACAAAAGTTTTAAAAAATAAAAAACAACCATGCCTCAGAGTTTCTATTATTGAATATCCGTCTGGTAATAGGTGTTTTTTTAAATATAGTACACAATGGAAATATTTCAAATAAAAACCATCACATTATTAAATATTTTTATATATTAATTATTTTTATGAGTGACAACTATCAATAAAATGGCTCACCATAGTGAACCATGCATATTACTGCTGTGAGTTATCACGGCCTAATTATATCCAGCCCTTCTTGAAAACATCCGTATGCTTTTATTCAGATTTACGCTTTGTTTGAAAAAAAATAATTTTAAATTAAGCTTAAAAATATCCCATTAATATTAATTAAGCAGGCTAGGATCATTATATGAAACCTAAAGTCATCTTATCTGGGTGGAGTTCACAGTGGTACAGCAACATCACCTGAATGGTTCACGCAATCAGGTGGTTATTTCTCTGATGGGAAACCCCTTTTTCTAGATTATTCGGTAAATGACAGTAATTAGCGGTGTTGTAGATGCTGTACCTCACTACAATTAAGGCAAAGGTCATTTTTTCTCCTTAACACTCTATCATTATCAGTTAAAACTCTATGAAAAAAATCAAATCCATCCTTATAACTGCTGTTACCACCCTACTTATTCCTATAAGTCCCGTCGTAATAGCCGAAGAAGCAAAAGCTCCAGAAATAAAATCTAAAGAAATAATCCCAAATCCTCCAAATGTCTATACGGAAGAAGAGATATTGAGGCAACCCAGATTACTTGAAAATGCAATTATCTCTTTCATTTATGAACAAAATGATAATCTGGAGGCAATACTTAACCTCTATAAAAAATCACACAGTCAAGATCCCTACCTGATTCTTTGGGCTGAGGCGAAAGTCCTCATGAAAAAAGAAGAATACCAAGAGGCTATCAATAAGTTAGAGAAATTTACCAATAGGTATGATAACCCAACCGCTAAATTTGATTTGGCCATATTGTACTTACTCAATAAACAATACAATCAATCCGAAAATATTTTCAATGAGTTATTAATTTTCACCCAGAATGAGCAGGAAAAGAAAATTATAAATAACTATATAAAACATATTGAAAAGGGAAAAGAAATTAAATTTAATATGGATTTTTCATTCAAGAGAGATTCAAATATCACCAAAGTCAATGGGATAAATATAAATGGTGCACTTAGAAATGACAAGGTAAAAGATACCGGATTTTCCTACCGGCCAAGTATCAGCAAAAAATATTTTTTTGACTCTGGCTTATTTTCTGAATTTGAGATTGATGCTTATGGGATTAACTACCAGAAAGAAAAAAGATTTGATTACCTGAACACCAGAATAGGCAATAAATTCGGGTTTGAAGATTATTCAAATTATTTATACTTCAACCCTTTTTATGCCAAGGCCTTTTATGGTGGCGGCTCTAGTTCATCACATAAAAATGCAAGTTTAAAACCTTATTATGATGCAATCGGATTTAACCTGTTTAAATTATCGAGTTTAAATGAAAATTTCAAATATACTGTTTTCTATGAAAATAGGAATGAATATTATAATAAGAGAAAAGAGCTTAACGGCGATGTTAACTTCGTTAGTAGTTCATTAATTTTTGTCCCTTTTAAAGATTTATATATGTCCTTATCCGGGAGTTATAATATCACAGACAGAAAATCTAAAGCAGATAGTCACCATGACATAGGGGGGAGTTTTCTAATCAGCAGCCGGTTATTAGATGACTATTTAGTAGAGTTACGCTATCAAAAGATGAAAACTGATTATCAAGGCAATACCTATTTCCATAGAATAATAGGCATTCCTATTCCTGGATATAAGTTTTTAGACAGTCGTAAAATAAAAAGAGAAGATATTACTGATTCCATCACCCTTTCACTCTCAAATGAGAATATTAATTTATTTGGCATTTACCCGAAACTCACTTTTTCTTATATAAAAAACAAAAGTAACCATCCTTTTTATTCTTACAATGAAAAAGATATTTTTCTGGAATTCAAGAGTAACTTTTAATGCTTTAACTGAACACAGGTACTTAGGCAGATACGCGGCGGTTTAATCAAATAACCAACCGTTGTAATCCATTTACATCACAATCATGAGTTATCATCGTGTAAATAAGGAAAAAAACCAACGATAAATTTGGAGCAAAGTTTAACTCACGGGTATCTAATTGTTTTAAATAAAAAAATAAATACTTACAAAATTTGAAAAAAAAAACATTTAACTTAAACTTAAGGTTAACAGTATCTCCTTAGCTTTTCTAAAAACAGATTGGAGTCATTATATGAACGTAAAGTCTAAAATATTTTTAGCTCTCGCTCTAGTTCTTTCTGTTACAGCCTGTTCTAAAGGAGGGGGCTCCCATTCGAGTATCCCCAAAACCCCCGGCCTCATCCCCGAACTTCCCAATCCGACATCCGACAACACCTTAATGTCTTATAAGGGAAGCGAAACAGAATGGCTGAAGAGAAATTCGGAGGGTTCTTCGTGGGGGGTAGGTTCGGCAGATAACACATATGTTGCTTTTAATGCCCCTGCCGGAACCTTTACAAGCCAAATGAAAGACGACAAAAACAAGTGGGATCAAAACACACAAGACATGGCAATGTATAAGTATATTGAATTGGGTAAGGGCAGCAATAAGTTCGCCGGTATAACAGAAGATACTAAATTACCCGAACAACTGTTATATACCAGCAAACATGGTAACTCAGCCATAGGTGCTATAGGTAATGAAATATTCATAGCTACCAGAGTCGTCAACCCGGTGCATTCAACACGCAGCGGGACACCAACATATAGCGGACAAGTTATACACACCAATGCGGGAAAAGACCCGATTAATTTACAAGCCAAGATAGGTATTGACTTCACACCCCATGGAGATTACATAGGTACGCTTACTAAAAACAGTGGATTTTATCTTCAAGACAATCAAGTAGCTGCGCTGCAAGGAAACGTACTTAAATCCACTGTATTAAACGGCATAGGCCAGGCTTTTACAAAACCGCAAATATATTTTAGTGGCGCTACGGGGCAATTCGAAGGTCTGAACAGTAGTGCGCTGAATATGGGATTTACTGATGCTGGTCTCACTGGTTTGTGGGGAGTATATAATAATGAAGCAGGTGATAAAGGGGTTTTCTATGTCGACGAAAATTAAAATCCACCATTATAGAAGATGACTTTGATTTCATCTCAGGGGGGTGTACTAAAATCCCTAAAAACAAGTCTCTGCCACTTCTATCGCTTTAAATCTAAAAATAAAATGGCTCACCAATGTGAGCCATTTTAATAAAGATATATTGACCTGAGTACTCGTTTACATCAGCCCTATACACTTCTTCGTTCAAGTTACCTCTTTTTTGCTGGCTACGTTGACTAAACCCGATCATCTTATAAACATACGGTTATCTATACTCCCGGGGATGAATTCCCTTTCTGCCACGACGCATCTTGAAATCCATTGTGTATATTTCGTTTAGGACTTTATTTTTCTGGCTAGTAAAGCGTTATTAATTGCCACTGTTAACAGGTGGATGAGCAAAACACCTCAACAATAAAATCCTGCCCGCCATCAGGTCAACTTAGATTTCCCGTTTGTTGTGTCTGCCCAAGCAGTGATAATGGTTGATTTTGTCTGGCTATCCAACAAATCAATAAAACCACTGTCACCGATATCAGGAGCGAACCCACTCATAGCCTGTACTAATGTATCTACCGCATGGGCTGAGAGGACGGTATATTCGCATTCACCCTGTGTATCTTTATTCCCCATCCGGGTGATGATATCCGCACGGTTGCCATTAAAGTAATCAGTGAATGTCACAGATCCCACCGCCTCAAACTGCCCTTGTCCCGATGTCTCCCGAATATTGCGATTGGTCAGCAATACCAGATCATAGCCGCTGCGCTGGAGCCACAGGTTCTGCCAGTGGATATTGTTGAAAATAATCCTGTCACCCAGTTTGATATCTTCAACAACGTTATCAATCACATCACCACTGACGACAAAACTATTGGCGCCAGAACCGCCTTTAAAATGGTTCTGATAGCCCCCCAACACCAACAGATTATTACCTTCACCACCGTTAATCCGGCTGAATTTGGAAACCACATCTGCAATCAAGTGATCATCACCTGCCCCACCGTTGATCACAGCGTGATAGCCCATCAGCTTAATGGTGTTATTGCCTGCATTACCCTCTATCCGGTTGTAGTTACCGAATACGGTTGCAAAATCATCACCTGCTCCCAAATCCACCTGATTATTATTACCGATGGCGACAACATAATCCTGATCTTCACCCGCATCAATATGGTTGAAATTACCGGAAGCCACGATATAGTCGCGTCCTTTACCGCCTTCAATCACCCCACCTTCACCAAAGACAAAAACCTGATCATCGCCATCGCCCATATAGGCGTAATTAATGCGGCCGGCCAGCACAGCAACATCATTACCTGCGCCACCAAACATCATATTTTCACGCCCCATCAGAACACCGAAATCATTACCTTCGCCGCCAGCAAAAATATTGGAGGTTCCTACTGAGTAAAAGACATCATCACCACGGCCCCCCCAGAAGTTATTGTTATCTCCCAGATACGCGCCCAGATCTTTACCATCACCTCCCCAGTTAAAATTGTAGTTACCGAGGGAGACATGAATATCACCATCACCTTGCAGATGCCCGCTGTTACGCAGAAAATCAAACGTTTTATCCTGCATGTTCAGCAGGTCTGCCGTCAGGTTTTCTTTCAGATTACTCACCAATGATTGCATTTCTGTCTGTTTATCCTGACTGAACAGCGTCGCAAACAGGTTTGGCAGGTTCAGGGCATTAAATCCGAATGCGCGTTCCGGCTGCTCACTTTCAGTTTGCTCTGTGGGTTTATCACTTTCAATCAGCGCTATTTTATCTTCTGAAGTTTCATCAGGAGCTTTTGCTTTCAGCCCGTGACTTTCAGCAAAGGAGTTAATGCCATCAGTACCGGTGTTCAACCCCGCTTTCAGGCCGTCGAGTAACTTTTGCGGATCAGTAAATGATTTCAGCTGATCACCGCTGAATTCGCCAATGATTTCCAGCAGTTCCCGCATAATGGCAACACCATCCACAGGCTGGCCGCTGCGGGAAACAATACGTCCGTCCGCTGTATAATCAACGCCAAAAATATCCGCCAGCGTAGTATCCGCACTGACACCCGCCAGATTGCCCAGCAGTTTATTTTTAATCTGACGCGGCAAATCTGCCGGACTGAATGTAAACGTGGTTTTTGCCATGCCTGTAGCAGTGTATTCCTGCGTCATCAAGCCAAACACTGAACCCAGATTGGTATCCAGTATCGACTGAATGTTGTCACCGAACATGAAATTCCAGTTACCTGTTGTCACCTGAATATCCGCCCCCTGCCCGCCAACGGCAAAGTTAAAGGCCAGTTTCTCATTCGCCTGACGGAATTTATCCGCCCGACTCAGTTGGCTCAGTTCAGGTTTATTACCTGCTCCTCCCAGCCATTGGTTGTATTTCTTATTCAGCGTGTTTTCGAGATCATTTTTCAGCCCACGGCTGCTGCGCACATTCTCTGTGTTAAGTTCCGTCAGAGTTTCATATTTGACACTACTGGTTAGATCAAGACCGGATAAATCACTGACGTATTTCTTCGCCCCCTCCAGTGTCCACTGTTGATCCTGCGCCGTCAGCCAGTCTGCTGAACCAAACAGACCGAGCGAGTTTTGTGACGAAATGTTCTGTGACGAAATATTTTGCAATACCCCGGAAATACGTGCTGCGCCATCAAATGGATTAATGAGTGGCGGGGTCGGAATGGATTTTTCCAGCATCACAATCAGATCATTGCTGCGCCCCAGATTGAAACTGATGTTACGGTTCCCGACAAACAGTTGTGCGCCTTCAAGTGCCTGATAACCGGCGATATCAACACTGTGCTTACTGTCTCCGTCCCCGATGTGAACCATCACATTGTTATCACCGAAAGCCAGCGATTTGAAACCACCTGTTCCCACCTTGATCCCCACATTCGTGGTTCCCCAGTTAATAGCGGTAAATTCACCTTCACCTACCTGTACCTGAATATTGCCGGAATAACTCAGATGACGGTCAGAAGCCGTATTATTCGGAGCATTGCTATTCGGGGCACTGTCATTCTCTTTTTCACGCGGCTCGGGTGCATGGAATGTCTCGGTATTTTCGGCTATTGCTCCTTTCGCTTCGGTTTCAGTCCCGGTGTGACCCACGAGCGACAAAGCAATATCATTTTCAGAGATACCACGGCGAATATGTTCGGAATATGACTCCAGCTCACCCTTGTCATTCCAGCCCAACACAATTTTGTTATCCACCAGCTTGTGAACCCACTGATCCTGTGCATCCCGTGTATGTTTGCGACCGGTACTGTCTACCGCAACTTCGCTGCTGCGGGCTGATACCGTGGTACGCAGTCCCTGCTCGTCAAGCGCGGAAACAAAACGACGGGCAAAACCATCACGTTTATCATCACCAATCAATGAACAGCCAACAAGACTGATATGTTCAGGCGTCCCTGCCTGCCTGAAGTCTGCCCTGAACTGTTTCAGTTTAAGCGCCAGCTCATCCGCACTGTATCCTCCCATGCGGGTCAGGTTACGGGTGGATTCATCACGCCCGTGCCCGACTATCTGCCAACGTAATTTACCGGACAATTGAGCAGGATCGCCATAAACCACACGATACTGACCGTTAGCATCAAGCTGTACAATGACACTGGTATCAGGGTGTTTCCCTGCCAGACTCGCAGCGGCTTGCGAAGCAACAGGATCATTTTCGGTCTGAATAATAATCTGACCGTTAAAGCGGCTTTCTCCGCCTTCAGCATGAGGTTTAACCGCAACTTTTTCCCATGTTTCAACATCCTGATTGTTAACCACACGTTCAACAACTTCTGGCGTATTATCTTTAAGCGGTTTTTTCACCTCATTGATAGCCGGATCGTGGATAACCGGATCGTGATGTTCTTTTGCCGGAAGCAGACCTGACACAATCTGTTCAGCATACTGGTTCATTAATCGGTTGCTGGCTGTATGGTCATAGATCGTCTGTTCACCGGATACCTGATAACCTTCTGCAACCAGTTTAGTGCGGAGTTTTTCACCCGCGTCACCCAGCCCTTCGTTATCCGTCAGCAACATGATTGGCGTCTGTTTCGAGATTCCCTGTAGGTTTTTCTCAACTGAGAACTGACCGTTCACCGCTTTTGCCAGCACACCAGTGATACCCGCCGGGTTTGGTACTTCATGAGCGGTTATCGCTTTGGTCATGCTTGGCATTGGGCGATCCAGCAATAAACCGGATACCGACTGGCCATGATGTTCTGCATAACGGGTAAGATCAGCCGCAACCGCGCCCCCCATTGAGTAGCCATGTATGATGATATTTTCTGGTTTGATACCACGATCATTAACCAGATAATGGAACATCGTGCGGGCATCCTGATACAACCCTTTTTCATTCGGGCTGCCATCGCTGGAGCCGTAGCCACGCATGTTCACTGCCAGCAGATCAATACCTTGTTTCTGGTAATGATTCTGAATAGCACCTGACTGCTCTTCCGCTGATGAACCGGAACCATGAATGAAAAGCACCACTTTTCTGGATGGATTCTGGTTAGTGGCGGGATCATTCCCTTGCTCAGCCAGCCCTTGATCAGATACGTGGTAATAACCTGTCAGGCGCCCGGCATTTCCACGTAGCGTGACTTTTTCCGCTGTGCCGCTTTCTACTGCATAATCCAGCAGGATTTGCGTATCTTCATTGATATTGCGTCGGGCCTCTTTGGCCCCGAAAAGCTCATGATTCAGGAAGCGTTTCACCGGGTTAAAAGGTTCCTGATCCTGTGGTGGTGTACCATCATTCTCAATAGCCACCTTTTCCACGCTTTTCGCTTCCACGATTTCCGGTATCTGGTTCTTGTCGTTACCTTCGGCCTGATCTGTCAGATCCCCGCCAATATGACGGTTTTGCTTCCTGACAGTATTTTCTGCCTGTGCTTCTTGTAAGGACTGCGCATAATTAAACAGCTCGGTTGGTGTCCAGACGCCAAAATGAGGTTGCCATTTATGCCCGATAACCTGATCCGCACCGCCCGCTTTAAGCACTTTAGCAACAATGCTTGAGCAGTTACCGGTCAACAGTTGGTAACGGGCGTCTGGGTTCTGGCTGATTTTATGCCATTCAGCCTGCATCGCTGCCACATCCAGCCCCGCCAGATTAATGCGGAAAACACGCCCCTGCTCCGGTTCGCTGGCCTTGAAATCCTGAATATTGCTCAGTTCACGTTCGGCAAACTGGTGGATCACATTAGCCACGCGTTCTTCAATCAGTTCTGGAGTCTGCTGTTTTGCCGCTGTCCGCAATGCCTCAGCAAAGTTTTTACCCACTTCCAGCATATCTATGCTGCCGTCTTCCCATTGCTTCATGAACGGGCGGGAGATATCTTCCGGTATACCGGCAGATTTCAGCAGGTTAGGATTAGCAAGGGCTGCCATCGCAAAACCTTCACTGATCTCTTCAAATCTTGCATCAACGCCTTTTGCGGCCTGTAATTTTTCAATAAACCGCTCCAGCTTACGTGAGCCATCGTGCAGGCCGAAGTTATCTTTCTCCTCGGAAGCAACATCCAGCTCCAGCGCGTCATTTTGTCCTGCCGGTTGGCTGAGATCACGCCAGCGCAGTTTTACATCAGGATGTTCTGCGGTGGAAACATCAAAAATACGGCGGACACTGGTTGATTTTCCGCCTTTCGGCCACCAGCTGACATAGTGTTTTTCATTGAAATCGGTGGCATTTTCAGCCGTAATTTCCATACGACCGTGCCCGATTTGCAGGGCTGCATGCCCTAATCGGCTGTGATCGCTGGGTTTCCAGATAAACAGTGTGGCACTGACCGGAGACAGTTGCTGTTCAATTGCCTTGTGAATTTTTTTCAGGCCGGAAATATCAAGCCCTTTACCGTCTTTCGCCAAATCACGGGGATGCAGATTGGTGAAAACCGTTTCCGCGACTGACTGACCATACTCTTTAGCAACCGAGGTTTTAACCTGCTCAAGCGCTTTTTCCGCCCATTCCGTTTTCACCACCGTCTGAATATTGGATTTTCCACGGGTAACGAAATTCCCCTGTTCATCAATATAAAGATGTTTGGATTCTTTCAGGCTGGCATTGCTCAGTTTATTGTACAGATCACTGAAACTGCCTTTCGCGGTGCTTTCTACAGCGGATTCAGCAATCGTCAGTGTTTCGTTCAGGCGCACCTGAATTTGTGATAACAGATTTTTCAGTGCCGGAGCCCGTTCTGAATCAGGATGCCCCAGAAGATAACCTTCCACCTGCTGACGCAGACCAGAAAGCTTTTCAATCGCTTCCAGATCATAGTCCCTGCTGTTTTTCAGTTCGCTTTCATAACCTGCGAGTGCATCCAGTACGCGCTGATAGCTGTCACCACGGATTTTACCTTTAACGTATGCCGCGGCCTGTAATTCATCAGCAGACATCAGCTCAGTTTTCGGCTTATAGTGCCAGCTACCGCCCGATTTTTCAGCCAGAATACGGGTGCGACCGTTATCATGGGAAACAACACGGTCTTCTACCAGATACAGCGTATCAGGCAGTTGTTGGTAGTTGTCATAATTGGCGAGGATAAAACGTTCAATCGCTTTGACCTGCTCGGTATTATCCGTGTCTTCCACAATAATGCTTTTGAAACCGGTCACTTCAGAGCCATCGCTGTTCCTGCCCGGCCACGGGCGGATTTCAAAACCATCGTAATCATCCGATTCACGCACCAGCAGATTACGCTCAGTACGCAACCCGTAGAATGGCAATGCCTGATTCAGCAGTGTATCGATGGCACTGGTTTTGATATCCAGATCAATCAGGGTATCCGGCTTATAGCCGGTAGGATTCTGTGCCAGCAGCCTTTCCTGTTCGTCAACGCTGAGCGAATCAAAACGTGCTTTGACAGAAACACCGGCATCCGTCAGCCTGCGCCCGATATTTTCCGGTAATACGCCCTGATATTCTTTGGCGGCTTTGTCCAGCAGACGAATTTCCCCAACCAGCCCTTCACGCTGCAACTGGCGCAATACCGGCAGTTCAACATTCCAGAAATAGTTACCCAGACGCAGGCCACCTTCTGCAATGACGTAGACATCATCACGTGAGCCGGTCGCGTACAGGGAACTCCAGAAACCGGTATTACTCCGTGCCGAGGCGTTAATCACTGATTTCAGCGCGTTTTGTTCGGCAACATCCGGGTCAAGGAAGATGCCTCCCCAGCGCATCAGGGTTTTGTTGAGTTCGATGGCAAATGCGTTGCCTTTTACGTCAATATCGTAAATAACTTTTTTGCCATCCGTCTGAGCAGCATCAAGAATATTACGATACTGTTTGAAATTTCTGCCCGACCAGAACGAGACAATGCTTTTATCGCCATGCACAGGCTCAAAACTGTAACCATAATGTTCCAGCCTTGAGACGAATTCGACCCGTTTATCCCAGTTATAATCAATGGTGGCATCAACGAACAGTTTTGCCAGTGAGGTTCTCTGGTCTTTCGGGATGCTGTTCTCCGTGCCATTCAGGTAGCCTTCAACAAAAGTCACCATTTTTTGCCTGAGAACATCGGGAATATCCGCATCCACACGCTCAAAACCCGGCACCGGGATATAATTTTCGGTGGCGAGGTTATTATCGCTATCCAGCCACTGATAAATATTAGCGACTTTCTGTGCTCTGAGTGCCGCACCGGAATTTTCTTGCGTATCAGTATGTTCCGGCTGGCTTTTTCCTGCGCCCAGTGCATTCAGCCCACTGAGATCCAGACCGGAAATGGATAATTCTCTTCTGACAGGCGCGGCGGGTGTTTCATCCGTACTGACAGGGGATGATGGCTTGCCGACAGACGGCTGCGCTGTTTCTGTATTATCGGAATTCGGGGTTATATGCTGCTTTCTGGCTCGTATGCCTGCATTAATCTGCAAGCGCTCCAATGCTGCTTTTGCATTATCCAGCTCGCCCAGATCTTCTTCCAGATATTGCAGTTCTGGCGCAAATTCATTTTCTGTCTGAACAGCAGATTCAGCATCAATAAAGGAGTGCGTTTTGCCGGCCTGATTTCCAGCCTGTTTTTTAGTATCGGCATCAGTAGGGATCTGCCCTGACAACCCGCTTCCCGTCACTTTTTCACGGTTCGGTAGTTTGTTGCTATCAAGTTTTGCCGCTTTGGCATCTGACTGCACCTGCGCTGTTTTTATCTCTGCGGCAGATACGGCATGCTGACCACGTTGTTCCGCCTTCTCGGCAGCGGATTTCCCGTCACGGCCTGCCTTCTCAGCCTGCTGCTGCTGAGCAATCGCTTCCTGCTCTCTGAATTCAATATCAGCACGGGCATCGTCAATCTTCTGCATGGAGTGCTGACGATCCTGCTCACCTTTATCAGCCCCTGATTCAGATTTGGCAACGGCGTCTTTCACTTCTCCCAGACGCTCCGCAGAGGCCTGCTGAGAATGTTCCAGTTGCTGTTGTGCCGTCTCTTTTGCACTGTCGAGCTGAGTCTGTATGGTGCCTAATAAACCGTCAGCATACTGTTCACGCCACTGATGACCGGATTGCCCATGGTGCGTAGAGTAATCATTCAGCGCTTCCAGCCCTTTGGTTTTTGCTATCAATTCTTGTGTGATCGACTGGGCTTCATCCTTGATGGCTTCACGCTGCGACTGACCGTTGGCATTCAACGCCGTCAGATCGGTATTTTCCAGTTGAGCCTGAGTGCCGGAAATGGCGGCCAGTTGTTTCTCTTTTTCCTGTGCCAGCCGCTGGCGATCAGCTTCTGCTTTCTCCTTGTCCTGCAAGGCATTTGTAGCTGCCTGATCCTGCTCCACATAATCAGCAATATCTTTGTCTGACCACTCAGAACGGGCAACGACATTATCCAACACAAAGCCTAAGCCATCACTGACACCAGTACCGGCAAATTCAAGTCGGTTACTACCCGCCTGTGCCGTCAGGGTTAACGTTTTATTTTTCCATTCCGCTTTACCGGTATCATCTGCCCAAATAGAAAAAACAAGTTCCCCGTTCCAGAGTACATCTATGCCATTATCGTCAGAAAGACCGGCACGCATTGCGTAATCAAAGCTGACGTTGATAGGCTCTCCCTCAGCCAATCCGTCGATATCCTGATAAATACGGGTGTTGATATCCACATCAAGTTCACTGACCCGCTCGCCATGCCCCTCTTTGCTTAATCCATAAGATGCAGCGGAAGTGTGAGCCTCAATCCCGTTTGTGGACTGCCAGCCCGCAGAGCCTTGCTCAAAATCACCATTAACAATCAGATTACCGGCCTGACGTTTTTCATGGCTGAGACTACGCTGCATTGCCTCAGTATCCGGTGTATTCACCTCCGACACCGCACCTTGCAGGCTCTCACTCAGCTCAGAAGTAACTTCATCCACTTCTGTCAGTCTGAAGCCCGCCAGTGAGGATACTTCCGGCAGATTTATGGCTCCGCGCCCTTTGTGGGTGCCTGATGTGTTGGCTTCATCACCATTAACCAGATAGCTGATACCCTGACTGCCTGCTGAACCAAGCAATGTCTGTTTGACGTTATCAAACAGTGCGCCCAGTTTGTTACTCTGGGTATTACTGGTTGCCACCGCCAGACTATAAAAGTCACCATTACCCACCTGAACCGCCACGTTATTCCGCGCGTAAGAGGCGTTGATGTTCAGCCCGTCACCCACACGGATATTGGCATTACCTGTGCCTTTCATGACAGAGATATTCAGACCGTCACCCACACGGGTATTAACGTTGTATTGACCCCATGCCACGTTGACAGAAACACCATCACCCACTTTGGTATTAACATTCAGATCACCATGAACAGCGGTGACACTCAAACCATCACCCACGGTCGTGGTGATATTACCTTTACCTTTAGCGACCGTGGCCTGAATGCCATCTCCTACTTTGGTGACGACGTTACCCTGACTCCATAATGCGTTGAAGCTGTCCCCTTCACCGACCTGAGTCACGATATTGGCATCACCTTTAGCCAGCACAACATTGCGCCCATCACCGACTTTAGTAATGACATTCGCTTTGCCCCACGAACCGGTGTAATCATCACCATTGCCGATATGGGTAATAATATTGGCCTGCCCCTGAACAACGGTAATTTCCTGACCATCACCCACTTTAGTGATGACGTTCGCTTCTCCTTTGGCGAAGTTGTAGCGATCTCCGTCACCATAATGCGTCAGGATATTGGCTTTACCCCAGACCGCATTCACGCCTGTACCGTCACCCACTTTAGTGATGATGTTGGCTTCGCCTTTGGCAAACCCGATCGTGTCACCATCACCGATGTGAGTCATGATGTTACCGATTTTGGAAACCAACAGGCCAACAGCGGTTCCGTCACCCACTTTGGTCAGAATATTCCCTTTACCGTTCAGCAGGGCGGCTGTTGTGCCTTCCCCGATATGGGTTATTACATTGGCCTCTGAGGATGCCACAACGCCCATAAAGTCATTACCGACTTTGGTCACGATATTTGCTTTACCCAGCGCCAGTACACCCGTCATACCATCACCGACGTGAGTCATGATATTGGCCTTGCCAAACATCGCGGCCAGAGTTGTACCATCACCGACTTTGGTCATGATGTTAGCCGTACCGGCAAACAAACCGATGCTGGTGCCTTCTCCGACATGGGTATAAATATTCGCCTTGCCTATCATTAATGCCGCAGTCAAATCATTACCGACTTTGGTCAGAATGTTGGCTCCGCCAATCATGGCGGCAAAAGTGGAACCATGACCGATTTGCGTAAAGATATTCCCTTTGCCAATCATGGCAGCAAGTGCATCACCGTTACCGGCTTTAGTCGCAATGTTACCTTTGGCGATCATCAGAGCAACACTCATACCATCACCGATATGGGTGAATACGTTGCCGAATGACAGCATCAGTGCCAGCGCATCACCATTCCCCACTTTAGTGAAGATATTTCCGCCACCTGCCATCAGTGCATACGCATTGCCCTCACCGACATGGGTAAAAATATTACCGAAAGCCAGCATAGCGGCAATGGTTTCGCCATCACCGACTTTGGTGAAGATATTTCCTGCTCCCGCCATCACGCCCAGAGTTTGCCCGTCACCGACATGAGTCAGGACATTACCCAGCCCCAGCATGATACCGGTGGTATCGCCGTTACCCACTTTGGTCAGGATATTCGCTCCGCCCAACAGGACGCCGGCAGTGTTTCCATCTCCGATATGCGTCAGGACGTTAGCCCCCCCGCCCATCACAGACAGTAGGTCGCCCTTGCCTTTTTTGGTCAGAACGTTAGCACCGCCCAGTGCAATGACTTTTGTATTATCCGATTTTGTCGCCTCTGAGCGATGGCTGATATGGGTAATAATATTCGCGCCACCCAGCATGCCGGATTCAAGAGAGCCTTCCCCAATCTTGGTCAGAATATTCGCGCCTCCGGCCAGAATGGCAGACACTTTTCCCTGCCCCACCTGAGTCAGAACGTTGGCACCGCCAACACCCGACCAGACTGCATCACCATGACCAATCTGAGTATGAGTATTGAAACCCCCGCCCATTGAGACGCGGCTGTGACCATTCCCTTTGTGGATGGAGATATTACCGACAGCCAGAAGATGGGCAAGATAACGCCCGTCACCGACACGAACCAGCACGTTAGCTGCACCGCCGGCATTGACTTCCATATCCCCGCGCTTCCCTTGGTGAAGAAGCACGTTGGCAATTCCGGCACCATTAAACTTCAGGTTGCCCTCTTTGCCTTTTTTGGTGATAACGTTTGCCCCACCGGCACCCTTAAATTCCGTGTCACCGAATGCAGACGTATGTTCAATCACATTGGCAATACCAGCACCATTGAAATAGACGCTACCCTTCGTGACATTGGATTTGATAACGTTACCGCCACCCGCACCTTCAAAACGGACATCACCTGAAGTTTCACGACGCTCAGTCACCGGAAACAGTGACTGATCACTGTATTCGTGTGTGCTGGCAACACGCTCTGTGGTTGTCTGTACTATTCTGGCACTGTAATGGAGATCACTCAGTGAATAACCGCCGGTTCCCATCGGGATATAACCGGTGCTTTCTGAGATAATTTTATCTGCCAGATTAACCGTATGGTCGCCTTCCTTATACCAAGGGCGGGCAATGTATTGCAGTATTCCGGTTTCAGGATTGTTTCTTAACTCAACCACAACGATTTTGGTGTAAACACCCAGTTTTTTGGCATACACATAGGTGTTTGGCATGCGATGGGATTTAACAGCGTTGACATCAACTTTAGTGCCATCCTGATACACCGCATAGCCGCCCATTTTGGCATCGGATAAAATGACATCGGCAGCCTTAATACGCACACCACTGCCATACGTCATCCATTCGTTTTCTGTCAGCTTTTGTTCTACTGCCTGAATCGTAGTGGATTGCTGGTGCTCTACAACCAGATTTGACAGGGTATAGGCACCGTCAATGCCCACATCCACAAAACCGTTCTGCGCAGAGATATCCTGTTTTTCAAGCCCCTGAAGATGACGACCCTCTTTATACCAAGCGGTGGAATGATAGGTCAGTTTTCCGGTGACGGGATCATTGCGAAGCTGGATTTTATGAATTTTAGTGTAAGTGCTGTCAGCAAAGGCAAACAGGTAAGTGTTCGGCTCCCGTGTTGACTTAATGCCTGACACCTGATTATCGCTGCCAATCCATGACCCATTCATGATCGCACTTTTCAGGATAATCTCTTTGGCATCAGCGTACTCCATGCCTTCACCGCTCAAGTCACTGTCAGCGCCTTTGCGGATAATCCGGTTATATGCGCCCGCTCCGGCAAAGTGGATATTCCCCTGTTCTACATCAGAGTACAGGCTGTTATAACCACCGGCGCCTTTAAAGCTGATATCCCCTTTTACACCTTTACGGGTGATCCCGTTATAACCGGAAACCCCCGCATAGTTGATAGCACCGTTATCACCGGTGTGGTTGATGTTCAGCCCACCAGCAGCACCGGCAAATTCTATCGTGCCGTTATGGGTTTTATTAATGGCGGTATACCCTGAGCCACCTTTGACCGTCAGGGAGCCACTGGTATCATTGATGTTCAGATAACCGGCACCACCGACAACCGTATCATGCCCCCATGTTGTATTGACGGTGGCACCGATTGACCCGACGACAATATAGTCATTACCGCCATAAGCATTAATGACGCCGCCAACGCCTATCGCATGTATTGTGTTACCGTCATTATCATCCTCATATCTACCGGTAAAGAAGTATTCCGTACTTCGGTTAGATGATTTCCCCATAAATATTCCTGATGTTGGGCAAAAAATTAAACAGTAAACCACTGTATCCGGCGGATACAGCGGTCGTTTTTAACATCCAAAATACCCCGGACAGTGCAGGCTCTCTGGCCTTTCCAAGCCGCAAATACACGGCGACGCAAATCCCGGGCGATATCATGTGCATGCCCGAATGGGGCAATCATTTCTGGAAAAAAGATATGCTGACCAGAGCGCCAGTCTTCATGCAATATCTCCCTTTCACCGGAAAGAATTGCAGCACGGCTGCTGTCAGACAAAAAAGCCCAATTACAAAAAGCAACTGGGCGCTGGTGTTCATCTTCGTAATAGCAAAACTGATTGAGCTGAAATGACGGTAAGATGCGTTGTTGCCATTCGGCAACTAAATAACGGCGATGCAGGGGGGAATGTTGGCAAAGTAACATTACCCCGCCAATGATGGCCTGTATTTCAGTCTGATTCAGTGTTGCCGGTTGATGTGTGATCATCATAATAAAGCAACTATCCGGCTGATTTTACTTTGATTTTTTAGCATTCCGTGCAGCACGTTTTTCAGGCTGTTCGGCTTCTGTAGCGGTATTTTCAGCTTCAGCCGTCGCGGTACTTTCATTCATTTCCGGCATCGGCAAAAAACCGGCGGCAATCAGTTTATTGATTTCGGCTTCCATACGCGGATCTTCCAGCATACCTTTCACCATAGAAACCATATACATAAAACCGGATGCCGGCATATGGATAACTTGTTTTAATTCCAGTTCCTGATCGTTTTCAGCCAGTACACCATTTGCCATTCGCTTAGGATCCTGACCAACAAAATAAAGAGAAAACACGCCCTTATTATAATTAACGCTTGAAATTGTTTGAACAAATTTCTCAGACATATCACTATCCATTAAATAAATATTAACCTAATGTTAAAGGTATATTAAATTGAAATAATTAAATGATAAATGAATGCGATACTCCGCAGAGTTTCATTTATTATTAAATTCCGTTTTTGCCGTAAATTGATTACAAAAAATCAGTGAGTTAAAGCGTATCAGAAACACCATTACATCATGATTAAATAATCAGAATGAAGATTTAAAACATACATAAAAATTCAACATAATCTGTAATGGCAGACAAAATAAGAGAGAAAAAAATAAATTACCGGCCACTTTGATCGAAAATATATCTATTTGCTCTTTAAAATCAACATATAAATATTAAGATGTCTGTTTAGGCACCACATTTTGTCCCAATAACCCACACTAATATCCACAATGATAGCAGATAATAATTGTTATTAGATTTATTAAAAATATTTCATCGAGAAATGCCACACTCTTTTTCTGGTTGTTTCTTTAATTTGAGTTTTGACTTTCGTTACAAATAGACTTCCATGCATGAATGAAATAGAAAAAACAACATTATCATTAATTAAATTAATAATAATGATATCTAATGGCAAGCACTCGGTTATATCTGATAAAAACATAAACAATAATGATGATTACCCTACCGCTTTACATCAATTAAAGAAAGAACACAATGTATCCATTAAAAACAAGCGCTCGATAAAGAAGAAACTTAACACATTATCTTTACCGGCAATTCTGTTTGATAATAATGGAAATCCTTTTATTTTAGCAAAGTGCGATGAACATCGGGTATTAATACAAAAACCCCATCAGGAAAAGCCGGAAATATTGGATAAGGAAAACTTTATTAACTTATGGAACGGTCATTGGCTGAAAATAAAACAAAACAGTAGCCAATTTAATATCCACTGGTTCATTCCCGAATTTATCAGGCAGAAGAAAAATCTGACTGAAATACTGCTATTTTCTTTCGTTTTACAGATTTTAGCCCTGATTTCTCCCTTATTCGTTCAGGTTGTGATGGATAAGGTGTTGGTACATCAGGCGCTATCCACACTTGATGTACTGGTATTCGGTCTGATATTTGCCGGAATCACTGAAGTTGTCCTGAGAGGGCTGCGTGAGTATCAGTATTCCCATACTGCTAACCGGATTGATATCAAACTGGGGCTGAAGCTGGTTCAACATTTGTTTGGCCTGCCTTTGCTGTTTTTCAAAACCCGTCAGGTAGGCGCGATTGTCACGCGGGTGCGGGAACTGGAAACCATCCGGGAATTTTTAACAGGGTCGATGTTTACATTATGCATCGATGTCCTGTTTATGTTTGTTTTCATTTACGTCATGAGCCTGCTTTCCGGTACGTTAACCCTGATTTTCCTGATTACCGTTCCCTTCTATGCCCTGTTGGCATGGTGGGTGACGCCGAAACTCGAAAAATCGGTAGAAAAACAGTTCACTCATGCAGCACTCAATACTTCGTTTCTGACAGAGACTGTCGCAGGCGCTGAAACGCTGAAAAGCCTCGCCGCAGAGCCTCGTTTTACCCGCCGCTGGGACAGCCAGACTGAAAATATGGTCAGTACCAGTTATGAGGTTCAGCAATGGGATAACCGTTCCAGTCATCTGGTCATGCTGTTACAGAAAGTTACCAGTGCCGTTATTATCTGGCTTGGCGCATCCGAAGTCCTCTCCCTGCATATGACTATCGGGCAATTGATTGCCTTTAATATGATGGTTAATCATACCCAACAGCCGCTAGCCAAACTGGTTCAGCTCTGGGGGCAATTTATCCGTACCCGGATTGCCGTCGATAAGCTGGCCGATATGCTGAATTTACCGACAGAACAGCAGTCTGTAGAAAAACAGGCAGAGAAGAAACAGGTGACACTGACCGGTGCGATTTCCTTCTCTGATGTCGTTTTCCGTTATCAGCCTGATATTCCTCCGACCATTAACCATTTCACGCTGGATATCAGGGCAGGAGAAACTCTCGGTGTTGTTGGTACATCCGGCTCCGGGAAAAGTACCCTCGCCCGTCTGTTACTGCGCCTGTATACCCCTGAGCATGGAACAATCAGGCTGGATGGCATTCCGTTACAACAACTGGATACAGAATTATTAAGGCAACAGGCGGGGATCGTGTTACAGGAAAATTTCCTGTTCAATAAAACCGTCAAAGAAAATATTGCCCAATCACGGCCTGATGCGCCGCTGTCTGATGTTATTGAGTCCGCAAAACTGGCAGGCGCACACGATTTTATTCTTAAACTGCCGTTAGGGTATGACACGGTTATCGCAGAAGGTGGTCAGTCACTGTCAGGCGGGCAGCGGCAACGTCTGGCGATTGCCAGAACCCTGCTCTCCGATCCGCGAATTCTGATCCTCGATGAAGCCACCAGCGCGCTGGATGATGAATCACAGGCCATTATTCAGACCAATATGGCGGGTATTGCTCAGGGAAGAACTGTCATCACTATCGCACACCGGCTCTCCACTGTACGTCAATGCGACCGGATTATTGTGCTGCATCACGGCCAGATCATCGAACAGGGCAGCCATGAGCAGCTTTTACAACATGGCGGGCATTACCAAAAACTCTGGCAGTTGCAACAGGAATTAAAACAGGAACAGGAGGGTTCTTCCCATGTTTAAGGCCATTTTGCGTAAAGGGCTGAAACGCCTGCGTTCTCCTTCTCAACATTACGATTTTTTACCCACGCATCTGGCATTGTCGCAACGCCCACCTTCGCCGTTTGCCCGCTATACCGCAATAGCGCTTAGTGTCGGTGTACTGGTGCTTCTGTTGTGGGCTTATCTGGGAAAACTGGATGTACAAGCCACAGCAACCGGACGCCTGATCGTCTCGGGTCGTTCGCAGGTAATTCAGGCCTATGAGCAGAGCCGTCTGGCTATTATTCATGTCACCAATGGGCAGCACGTTGAAAAAGGCGCAGAACTGCTGACACTGAATACACTCGGTGTCAATCAGGACATTACACGTATGCTGGAACAGCGTGAATATCTCACCGAAGAAAAGATCCGTTATCAGGCATTGTTGGATAATCACGCCCCTGAATCCTCCGAACTTTTTCAGCAGCAATCTGCTGTCAGCCAGAAAAAAATTCTGACACATTACCAGCATGAAAAGCAGGAATTCGATGCGGTTGTGACCAATATTTATGCTGAAATGAATGTCAATCTCTCTTCCCAGAAAGCCAAAGAGAATGATATTCAGGCGCTGAGCAACCTGCGCCAGAATATCAGCCAACGCTTGCAAGCCAGAAAGACGTTAAGCCAGCAGCAGGTGATCAGCCGGGTGGAATATCTGGAGCAAGAAAAAGAGTTTCTGGAGACTGAACGGTTGCTGACGCAACAAAGGGCGGAGCTTGGCGTCCTGATGACGCAGAACAAAAGTCTGGAAGAACGGCTGAAGAGTCTGAAAACACAAAAAGATCGCGAATGGTTTGAAAAAATCAAGCAGGCGGATATGCAGCTATCTGTACTCAAACAGGAGCTGTCAAAAATGAAAGAACGGGAAGAGCTTTCAGTCGTTCGCTCTCCGGTAACAGGCACCGTCCAGCAGTTGAGTGTCCATACGCTGGGGGCTGTGCTTCAACCGGCCCAAAATCTGATGATAATTGTTCCTGACGACCATATCCAACTGGCAGAAATCCAGATCCTGAATAAAGACGTTGGTTTTATCCGTCCGGGGCAGCAAGTAACCGTCAAAGTCGATGCTTTCCCTTATACCCGCTATGGCACCATTGAAGGCAGGTTATTAAGTGTTTCCCGCGATTCAACGGTAGACGAACGGCTGGGGCTGGTGTTTCCGGCACAAATCAGTCTCAATCAGAACAATATCATGGTTGACGGCAAGCCGGTTGAACTCACGGCAGGGATGTCCATTGTCGCGGATATCAAAACCGACCAACGACGCGTGATTGATTACCTGCTCAGCCCGATTCGGGAATATCAATCTGAAGCGCTGAGGGAAAAATAATCATGGTCAATATTTTTTCCGCTAAACAGTTTTCAGATACAGACGGTACGGATACGGAAAATCACGTCAATAATCATGCTATTGAGTGTACCGTCTGGCTGGGAAAACAATTTCATAAAGTTGCCGATGCCGGGCAATTGCATCATGCACTGGGGCTGGATTCGCTGGAACTGACAGACTGGCAGCTACGGGAAGCAGTGGATGCCATCGGGCTACACAGTAAGTTTGATTCTCTCTCAGCAGAAACTGCGTCTACTCTGCCACTGCCTGCATTGATTGAGCTGGAGCAGTGCTGGTGGGTATTGTTGAGTATTAATGCAGACCACTTCACCGTACTCAATCCCATTACAGGAGAACAAAAAGTACAGGGTCTGTGTGCTCAATATAAGATCCTGTTGGTGGCTGAAAAAAACCTGACTAAAAAACACGTCAAATTTGGCCTGAGCTGGTTTTACCCTTCCATTTTCAGGCAGAAAAAACAGTTAAAGGATATTTTCCTGCTGGCTATTGTATTGCAGCTTTTTGCACTGGCAGCACCTTTACTGTTTGAAAATATCATTGATAAGGTATTAGTCGGACGTAGCCTTTCCAGCCTGCATGTTCTCGGTCTGGCGATGCTGGCGCTCGCTATTGCGGAGCCTCTGTACGGGTTTATGCGTAATACCGTATTCGGGCATATGGCTAGCCAAATCAACGCGGAACTTTCCGGTCGGCTTTACCGTCATCTGGTAGGGCTGCCACTGCCCTATTTCAAACAACGTCAGACAGGGCAAATTATCGCCCGCGTCAGAGAAATGGCTCAGATCCGCCAGTTTCTGACCGGTTCTACTCTGATGTTATTGCTCGACCTGATCTTCATTGTGCTGTTCCTTGGCGTCATGTTCCATTACTCCAGCCTGTTGACGTGGATTGTTACCGGTTCGCTGGTTCTCTATTTTCTGCTCTGGATCACCGTCGGCCCGATTATCCGGCATAAAGTGGAAGCAGAATATGAAGCAGATGCTCAGGCAACCAGTTTCCTGACTGAAGCCGTTACCGGTATTGAGACCATCAAAACCACAGCAACAGAAAAGCGCTTTCTGCATCAATGGCAGTCCGTACTCAGCCGGCAGTTAATCCAGCGTTTTTCCGCCCAGAAAAGCGGGCTTGCCGCTGGGCAAGGGATCGCACTTATCCAGAAAATTGTCGCCGCATTATTATTGTGGTGGGGTGTCAAAAGTGTACTGGCAGGAGAACTCTCTCCCGGAGAACTGATTGCCTTTAATATGCTGGCCGGGCATGTTACTCAGCCGATCCTGCGTCTGGCACAGGTATGGCAGGATTTTCAGCATACCCTGATTGCTCTGAGACGTGTCGGCGATATTCTTGATGAACCAATGGAAAACAGCAAACAGGGATTGGTTTCCTCCCCTGAACTGGCCGGACAGATTGAATTTAAGAATATTCGTTTCCGCTATCATGAAGATACCCCTGAAGTACTGGCGAATCTGTCACTATCAATCCGTGCGGGGGAGTTTATCGGGATTACCGGGCCATCCGGCTCAGGAAAAAGTACGCTGACCCGTTTATTACAGCGCCTCTATATTCCACAACATGGTCAGGTTCTGGTGGATGGCATGGATTTAGCTATTGCAGATCCGGTATCGCTGCGACGTAACATGAGCGTAGTTTTGCAGGAAAGTATTCTGTTTTCCGGCAGCATTGCTGACAATATCCGCCTGTGTAAACCCAATGCCACCGATGAAGAACTTTATCGCGCTGCGTCTCTGGCGGGAGCCATCGATTTCATCAATCAGTTTCCCCATAAATTCGCCCATCAGGTCGGGGAAAAAGGCGGTAATCTGTCCGGCGGCCAGCGACAGCGTATCGCTCTGGCAAGGGCATTACTGAATGAGCCCAAAATCCTGATTCTGGATGAGGCAACCTCTGCACTGGATTATGAATCCGAAGCCGCCATTATGAGTAATATGGATGAAATCCGTCAGAACAGAACGATTATCAGCATTGCCCACCGGCTGAATACGCTTCGTCACGCAGATAAAATATTCGTCTTAGATCAGGGAAAAATCATTGAATCCGGCTCACATGCCGACCTGTTACAACAAAATGGGCTTTATGCTCAGCTCTGGCATCAACAAACTGAGTGATTATTACGGCAGGAAATTCATTGAAGATGGGGATTGTTTCATCTTAAAATTAATTTCATAACGAAATTAACACAGCATTGTAAGATGTTCTTAAGGAAGAGAATACGACTATGAAACAAATCTCTATTACGGCTCTGGTTTTTTCACATTCATCAGTCACATCGGTGACTATGCCGATTGAAATACTGACCATCGCCGCCAATGCTATTGGCGGCCCCACTCCGCACGTTCATGTTATTTCTCCTTCCGCTCAGAAAATGGACGAAATCCATGATCTGCTGATTGAATCTACCCCGGTTTCTCACAGCAACCTTTATCAGGTCGAGTACCCTGATCTCATCCTGATAGGCTCACTGGGTTTTCCAAAATGGCAGCCACAACACTGCTCACCGGAAATAATAGACTGGCTTAAAGCGATGGATGAAAAACATATTCCTATTGTTTCAGTATGTTCTGGCACGTTTATGCTGGCAAAAGCCGGGCTACTGAAAACAAGTGCAACCATTCACCCCCATTTCTCTGCTGAATTTAAGTCATTATTTCCCCATATTCCCCTGTATACGGATAAAAAAATCACTTGTGACAATAACCGTTTTTGTATTTCCAGCGCTTATGGTACAGCCAGCGCCATGATGAATATTGTCGAACTGTTCTATGGTAAATGTGCCAGAGAGCATTGCGCACACTTTCTGTTCGGGGAGAGCGAAAAACAAAGTTCGTATGATTCGGTCAGTTTTGTCCCTTACCGACAGCATTCTGATCTGCTTATTCACAAGTTACAGGATTGGATGCACGCTTTCCCATCTGAGATTTTATCCGTCGCTGATTTAGCCAGTAAAATTCATCTTTGTGAACGGCAGATGAAACGCAGATTCAAAATTGCTACAGGACAAACCCCCATCCAGTATATTCAGAAAATACGGTTGTCACAGGCCAAACACTGGCTGGAAAAGTCACAAAAAACCATTGAAGAGATCAGCCATGAAGTGGGTTATGAAGATACCCGTTATTTCAGGGAGTTGTTTAAACGCTGTAATGGTCTGACACCCAAAGAGTATCGACAGAAGTATCACCGCTATACTGATTAATTCCCTATTGGGTGATATTAAAATCACTCGTTGTGAAACATCAGCGTCTTTCAAACTAAAAACCTAATATCTTTTTATTTCGGCCAGTTGTATATATACCATCGTACATTGTTATTTTAGCAAACCTACTATAAACAACTGGCCACCTTTCTTAGAAAGTTTATTCATTAAGTAAGGGTGCTAATTTAAGACAAGCACCAATGATTCCTGCAGTACATTGAAAAGCTAAAGTAAAGATAGCAGCCTGAGTACCCAGAAGAGCACCTAAACTAAAAATCTTTCCTAGTCCAAGTAAAATACCTGACAAACCATCCATCCAAAATAAGCCTTTTGCAACAAGAAATACGATAGAATTAATAAATATAACTAATCCGATTAAGATATTCACTGTAAAAATTACAATATTTACACTAGTTACTTTTAAATCTGGTAAGTTTGGATTAAAAATAATTATTAACCCACATATTAGATAAGTTAAGGTTAATACTAAAGATGCTAACCAAATAATTATCGAAAATTCATCATTGAAAGAATAGATTGCAAGAATAAATAAATTTACAATAGAGAGCGAAGCATCACATACATTTATCATTGCCACGATCTCTTTCTGAATAGCGCCACTGGAACCTTTTGAAAAAGTAAATCCCACTACACGTAACATTCCAAATAATGATGAAAAAAACGAAAAAGCTGTGCTAATAATTTTTAGTATTTTTACAATCTCAGAATCCCTAGTATTTTTTTCATTCTGTATTTTTGAAATACATTTAGTGAGAACAATTAAATGATTATCTTTTGGGTTTATGATATCCAAGAATTTATTCAAACTAATTTCTTTTTTAAACTTTGAGATACTTTCTTCATTAGGAAACAATTGAATACCTAATACTAATTTTGACAAAATGGTTGTTGGTATAGCAATAAGCAATGATAAAAAATCATTTAAGCTTGGATTATTTTCAGTATTTGTAATAAATTTAAAAAAACTTGACACAAAAGGAATGTCTAAAGGTGTGTCCATAAAATGACAAAAATCATCAGCTATAGATTTAATTATTTCCATAATTGATTCAAATAACCCAACAGCATCTCTTATTCCTTTATCCATTAATGATTTTAAAGAATTAAATACCTCTATTATTGACATTGATAAAATAGAATCTATATTTTGATGTTTAATTAATTTATCAGAAAACGATCCGTATTCTTCAGATTGTAAAAATTTATCACTGTACTTTTTGGTCTCTTTTATGAAATTATCTATTGCCCTATTACTAGAATCAACCAAGAGTCCAACTTGATTTTCATTGGATGATATTCCAAAATGATTGTTATAATTATTATTAAGAAATTTTTCCAGTAAAAAATTATTAAAAAAAGCTTGGTCTAGATCTTTATGAAGCTTAGGATTTTTATCCTCATACACTTTCATCTTAGCATTGTAATAACTAACATTTTTACCCTCAATGCATTTAATCACCTTATCTAAATTATTGTTGTCAATTTCATTGGTTTTTTTTAAAATTTTTTTAAATTCCCTCCCCTCTTTTTCAATCATTCCTGTCAGCGCTCCTTTTTGCATAGATAATAAATGAGAAATAGCCTTTTTAGTTCTCATAATATCCTTCCAATTAAAAACAAAACCAATAAATTCAATAACTAATTCCGTTTTTAATTTTATAAAATTAAAAATCTCCGATGCTATATTTAAAGCATCATTAGCAAATTTCACCACTCCATTAAAAACTTTCCTGACGCCATCTTCAATAAATGTGAATACGAATTCACCGGCTCTATAAATTGAAAAATCCAAAATCTCAAAAATTTCATTTTTTATATTTAAAATAAAATTTCCTATGCTACCAAACCACTCAGAAAGACCAGATAGATTAGTTAGTTTATCTTGAATATCTTTCTCGCTTAATTCACAGTAAATGGGTATGCCTGTACTTAAATCAAGCATCCATGGTTGGTACTGTTCAGGTACATTCAATGTCTCTAACTGAAGTAATGTTTCAGTAAGATATGTTCCAACATGAGGCTCTTTTTTAAATGTGCTGCGTAATTTAGGGGCTGTATCAACAAGCTCCATACACCTCCTCACACTATCCGCTACCGAATCTGCAACTTTTTTCGTAATTTTATTAGGTAATAACGGATTGCCTTCACTATCCTTAGCATTGACTAATTCATCACCCGTTAACGTAGACAGACGTTTTTTGATATCAGCATATTGACGAATAGCAACAGGAGAAAGATCACATTGAGGCAAAGTAAATGATAATGCTGCTACACCTAACTGTTCAGCGGGTTGTATAATGGTAAAACTCCCACGGGCATTCGTCCTAATTTCTATTTTCTGATCCTTATCAAGGAAATATGTATCACCATTAACCATCAGCTTAGTTTGCGCAGATGATGATATTTCTACAGGTTCATTAACTAATGGAAATCCTGCTTTATCTTTCATATATAATTCTGTGCTATAAGAAATAATTTCCTTTATGGTTCTACCTATGCCTGGTGTTATATCACTAATAATCCATTGATCATTTTCACGTGACCACATTGAACGAATAAAGGTGTTATTTTTATCAACAAAAAAGACATTAACCCCACCTGATATGATCGAGAGTGTGTTATATACTGTATTATCATATGACATTACCTGTGTATTAATTCGGGTCGGATCACTCCATCCTGTAGGCGATTTATTATCCTCCATCATATGATATAGGATAGATTCATGTATACGGCTTTTATCTTCATTATAATCTAGAAATAAATGCGTTCTATTTTTAATGTCAAGTGATAATTTAAAATCAAAGATATCTCTACCTTTTGGTGTTATATTTAAATCTTTTTCAGAGATGACTTTATCAATTAATACTCTATCACCATCAATACGTAATGAAATAATATACTGATGCAGATATTCCGTATAAATCTTACAGTAAATTTTACTTTTTTTCTCCCCATTATCAACATATTCAATTTGTTTTAACTTCTCTATTTTTTTTATTTTTCCGTCTAATATGGAATCCTTACTAGAATAACGTGCGTATGAATAGGCTTTATTTTTCATTGAACAACTATAACATAGAAAAGTATGATAGGGATCATTAGGTTTATATATTATATAAAACCTAACAAGCTCCTTATAATCATTTCCTATAAGTATAGAATTAGTTATTTCGGATCCTCCAAGTACATTGATGAAATCTGGCTCAAATTTTATAACAGGATCACTTCTTTTTTTATTGGTAAAATTTAATGATTTTTTACAATCATCTTCTACTTTATTTATTTTTAACCGATTTATAATATTGTTTCTATTATTTGAATCTACTATATTATCAGACCGCTTATCTTTAACCAAATAGACTGGACTGATTTCTATCATCTCTTTACCACCCTTTACAATGGTTTTTATATTAATTTCATTAAGAGTATGTTTAACATCACCATTATCACAATATTTTGATAAATCATATTTTTCATTACTAAAAATCCAGCGTTCACCGTCTATTTTCTCATTCTCATAAATATATTTCATGTAATTTCCATTTATATAAAATACGATTATTCTACCATTATCAAATGTAGTTAAATATATATTTTTTATATTATAATAATTACTGATTTCAATAGGGAGCTTTTCACGACTGTATCCACTTCCATTAGTATTGGGATACATATTAATGACATTGACATTATTTCCAACTTCCTGATAAAAAACCTCAATTCCTGCATCCCTATTCTCTATAGTTTCAAAATTATTATTTATATTATGTTCATTATTACTTTTCATGTCATAGTTTTTCATAAACTTAGTGACGGATGTAAAATTGCATTTTGATTTTTTTTTCGTAGTCATAATAATTACCTTACATATAATTTTTTGTTTTAAAAAAACCAACTTGTTATTTTTTAATAAATAATTACAAGATTAGTACCAGATTAAAATTTCCACCCATATATAAGTCATAGGTATTAACTTTAATTTTGTCAAATTATAACTTTGGTGTTTTAATAATTATTTTTTATTAAAAAATAAAAAAATTAATAAACTTTATAAGTTTAATACGTTAGAGCTGACTAACTCTTCACTTATTGATCGCCAGTGACGTTTAAACATGTCTGATGTGCTGTATTCAATGAAAACCCAATAGAGCTTCAGTTAACATTACCCGAAACCTCTTAAAAAACAGTGCCAATATTGAACGGGTTATGAAAAGTACTGGTCTCAGCCGCGAAGAACTTCTGTCCTTACAATAACCCTGCTTCTCTTTTGTTCTCTTATCTGTTTTTGGCGCTGGTAAGAGAACAAAAATGTCAATCCCATACACAAATTATAGTTAATTTCGTACAAAGCAATTCAGATTAGAATGCGGTTAAAATGTTTGCACTCATTTTTTAGATAGACTAATCTATCTAAAAATATAGGCGCTAATTTAAGCATTCTGCTCATTAGTAAGGACGATAAATGGCAAGAAATTTGTTACCCCTTCTTGGCTTTTGTTTTTCTATTCTCATTTTCAATACAAACGCCCAGACATCCACGGAACAGATGTATGTTTCAACCACGACAATCCAGTCTGTTCCCTTTGTTCCTACCGTTAATATATTAGGGTCTATTGTCGCCAAAAATGAGGTTGTCATTAGCCCTACGCTAACTCAACTTATCATTACGCATGTTTTGGTCGAAGAAGGTGATCATGTCAAACAAGGGGATGTGCTGGCTATGCTGGAAACACCCATTCAGGATGAAAAAGTCAGGCAGGCCAGCGCCAAACTCGAACAATCCCTGTCCCTGATAAAACAGAACGAAGCTGTAAACAGTCAGGCACAATCTGAACTAAAGCGTGTAAAACCGCTAATCAGTTCAGGCGTCATTTCAGCCAGTGAATTTGAAAGATATAGAATGGAAGCAAACTCCGCACTAGCCGCCCTGAATGCAGCAAAAGCTGAATATCGTCAGTTACAGGCTCTATTGCAGGAAGAAAAAAGCCAGCGGGCTAAAACGACGATCCTTGCCCCTAATAATGGAGTTATCAGCGAACGAGTAGCAACAGTGGGTATGACCACCGATACTAATTATCTATTTAAACTTATCACTGATAATCAGTACGAATTTTCTGCTGAAGCTTATATAACTGAATTAAAAAAGATCCGGGTCGGTTTCCCCACAACGATAACGCTCACCGAAGGTGAAAAAATAACGGGCAAAGTCAGGTATATTTCGCCAAAAATTAATCCTGTTACTCAGATAGGAACTATCAGGATCGCTCTTGAGAATGTTTCCGCAGATATCAGACCCGGTGATTTCGGTTATGCTTTCTTTCAGTTTAAACCTGAAAATATTAATGCCATCCCTTATAGTGCGGTTAATATTACCAACGGTAATAAAGCCAGTGTCTTTATTGTTGGTAAAAAAAATGTGGTCGAAAAGAAACAGCTTAATATAGGACGTATTTTTGGTGATTGGATAGAAATAAAATCGGGGTTATCAGCAAACGATAAAGTTGTTATTTCTGCATCTCCATTCTTACAGGAGATGGATACTGTTTCTATTAAGCCACAGGGAAAATAAAATGAAGTTTCAATTATCAGAATGGGCCATCAGAAAGCCAATTCCTACTATTGTTATTTTCCTGGCTCTGACAATTGCCGGGTTATTCTCTTTTTCCGAGTTACCCATTAATGCCAACCCCGTGATTAATTTCCCGATAGTCACGGTCACTGCCGCACAAAATGGCGCGTCTCCTTCCGAAATGGAAAATGCAGTAACCCAGCCTATCGAACGGGCAGTTTCTGGTTTACCCGGGATCCGGCATATTAATTCAACCATTACTGATGGTGTTTCTATTACTATTATTGAATTTAATCTGACCGTTGATCCCAATGTCGCCGTTAATGATATTCGGGAACAAATCACCCAAATACGGGCAGAATTACCACAAACTATAGATGAGCCTCTGATAAACCGTATTGATGTAGAAGGTGGTTCTATTCTGAATTATGCTGTTCAGTCAAAGGATAAAAGCCTGACTGAATTATCCTGGTTTGTGGATGATAAATTAAGTAAGCATTTATTAACTGTTCCCGGCGTACAAAAAGTCAGCCGCTCAGGAGGCACAAACAGAGAAATATTAGTTGAGCCTGATCCGGTAAAATTAGCTGCATTAAAAATCAGTGTTGCCGATATTAACCGCTTATTACTCCAGAGTAATGTCAATATTCCTGGCGGGAAAATGGTTATCGCCGGGCAGGGGCATGCTATCCGTATTTTAGGTGCCAAAAATCAAATTGATTATTTACGCAAATTAAAATTTCCATTAGAAAATAATAACTGGGTCACACTGGGTGACATTGCCACAATTAAAGATTCGCATTCAGAAACAAATACTATTGCACGTCTGAATGGTGAACCTGTTATTGGTTTTGCAATCTACCGTATCAAAGGTTCAAGTGATACCATCGTCGAAAAAGGGGTCACACAAGCACTAAAAAAAATTCAAAAAGAGTACCCTGATATTAATATCAAACTCGTTTCATCAAATGTGAAATACACTGTAGCCAGTTATAATGCCACGATGCAAACACTGATCGAAGGTGCCATATTAACGGTCATTGTTGTATTTTTCTTCCTTAAAAGCTGGCGGGCAACCTTAATTGCTGCAATTGCCCTGCCGTTATCTATCCTGCCCACTTTTGTTATTCTGCATTTATTTGGCTACACATTAAACAGCATCACACTATTAGCATTAACACTGGTAATCGGAATTTTAGTGGATGATGCGATAGTCGAAATCGAAAATATAGAAAAATATATCGAAAGAGGTGAAAGACCCTATATTGCCGCGATCAAAGCCTCCAATGCTATCGGGTTTGCCATCATCGCGATTACGATTACGATTGTTGCCGTTTTTCTGCCGGTCAGTTTTGTTGGCGGTTTTGTCGGCCAGTATTTTGTGCCTTTCGGCGTTACTGTTTCAGCCGCTGTTTTATCATCTCTGTTAGTGGCCAGATTGGTCACTCCCCTGATGTCTGCTTACCTGTTATTACCGAAAAAGGCGTCGGCTAAAAAAGCCTTATCGGAAAAACATAGCGAAGCAGATAAAGTCAGGACGCCGGAATGGATCAACAAATATGTGGCTATTCTCGATAAAACACTCAGATTTCGTAAAACAGCTTTGGCCTTAGCCCTTGTTTTCCTTTTGGGCTCATTAAGCCTGATTGAGCTACTACCCTCCGGTTTTTTACCCAAATCGGATATCAGTATCGCTAAAGTAGATATTGAATCGCCTCCCGGCACACAGGTAGCCAAAAGTGATGAAATTTTACAGAAGATTATTAAGCAGTTTAAAGACCGGCCAGAAATTGTAGATATCTTTTCTATTGCAGGGGTTGAAGGAACCGCCGGGGATATCAGTCAAAGTAAAAGCACTATTATTATTAATTTAGTGCCGATTAATGATCGGAAATTATCACAAAAGGAATTTGAAGAATCATTAGCACCTATTTTGAGTGCAACGCCAGATATTCGATATAACTTTGGCAGCGGTAACGGTAATAGAGATGTTTCCATTGTTTTAGCCAGCGACTACCCGGAGGTTCTTTCTCAGACAATACAGCAGTTACGTCAGGAAATGATGCAATTAAACGGCTTAAAGAATATTCAGATCCTACAGCCTTTACCCAGACGAGAAATAATTATCACCCCCAATATTGCGGAAGCCGCCAGAGCAGGAGTAACGACCGATGCGATTGGTGCTGCTATTAAAACCGCCACCATTGGTGAAATCAGCGCCAATACCGCTAAATTTAATTTACCTGACAGGCAGGTGCCGCTCCGCGTTTTATTAGCCAAAGAAGACAGGGATAATCTGGACGTGTTACGTAATATGTATGTCAGTAGTACATCAGGAATTAATGTTCCGATTAAATCTGTTGCAGATATTACCTTCAGCTCAGGGCCTGATGCCATAGAACGCATCTCCAGACAACGTAAAGCCGTGATTGAAGCAGATCTTGACGGCATAGCTATCGGCACGGCATTAGAACAGATTAATCAGTTACCCACGCTGGACAAATTACCACCACAAGTCAAAAGAATTGAGTATGGCGATGTGGAATACATGAATGAGATGTTCGACCGTTTTTTCACCACCATAATGCTCAGTATCCTGATGGTCTTGGCTATCCTGATTATTCTGTTCAAAGATTTCTTACAGCCTGTCACTATTCTGGTTGCTCTGCCGTTTGCTATCGGTGGTGCCATTATCGCTCTGCTTCTTTATAATGCCACGATTGATATGCCCGTTATCATCGGTATTTTAATGTTGATGGGCATTGTCAGTAAAAACTCCATCTTACTGGTTGAGTTTATTCTCGAAAAATCCCGCTCTGGCATGTCACGCAATGATGCCATCATTCAGGCAGGGAAAGAACGTGTCAGGCCGATCATCATGACGACAATTGCCATGATTGCCGGCATGATCCCTTTGGTTCTGACCAGTGGTGCGGATACCAATTTCCGTGCTCCCATGGCTATCGCCGTTATTGGCGGGTTACTCAGCTCAACTTTACTCAGTTTACTGTTTGTGCCCGTTATTTATAGCTATATGGATGATTTTAAAAATTATATCATTCCACGTCTCAGGAAATTGTCATCGGTAACAAAAGACGATCTTAATTATCACTGATATGAATCGTTCTGATTCTGTACCCAGCCTTTGGAGGAATATAAGGTGAAAAAACAGACCGAAAAACAGCGGGAAAAACGTAAGCATATTATTGATGCAGCTATCTCCTGTTTTATCGAAAAAGGATTTCATGCAACATCAACAGCAGAAATTTGCAAAGCGGCTGGCATGAGTCCCGGAAACCTGTTTCATTATTACCCGACCAAAAATGCCATTATTGAGGCTATTGCAGAAGAAGATAGCCATGACTACGATGAAATTCTGGCTGCCTGTTATGATGAAAATTCAGTGATCGTGACTATCGAAAAGTTGTTAGCAAAGCTGGTAGAACTCTATAACGAACCCGGTTATGCCCGGCTCAGTATCGAAATTATTGCTGAAGCAAGCCGGAACCCGGCTATTAATAAGATATTTATCGAAAATGAGAAAAAAGTCCGCGAACATTTAACCCAGCTAATCAGCACAGGCATTGAAAATGGGGAAATTGATACGCAGATTAATGCTGAACAGGCCGCTTCCTGGCTGATGATCACTGTTGATGGTTCCATCGGCAGGCAAATCATGGAACCTGATTTTGCATGGCAGCAACGTCTTGATTCTCTTACCTATATGATAAGAAAGGTTTTTATGCGATAACGCACGTATCCATGTACTGATTAAGGGAATGACCTTAATCAGTACGAATGGTTCCTTTTCCACATTATCTGTTTCACGATACTTTATTAACCACTATTGTTATACCCAATCCTGATAATCTCTCCTATCAACCAGTAGCGACACGCGCCCAGCTAAGGTATCATTGCCGGCTATATTATTGGTACACGCCCTTTATCAATTGAATTTATGGCAAAAGAACAAACTGATCGCACCACACTGGATTTGTTCGCAGATGAACGCAGGCCTGGGCGACCTAAAACAAGTCCGCTGTCCAGAGATGAACAGCTTAGGATCAATAAACGTAATCAGCTACGCCGGGATAAAGTCAAAGGACTTCGCCGGGTGGAGCTAAAACTTAATGAAGATGCTGTCGATGCACTGAATCATCTGGCAAAACAGCGTAATATCAGCCGCAGTGAATTGATTGAACAGATGTTGCTGGCTCAGTTAGCAACAGAAAATAACCTTACCAATTAACGGCTTTAATTCAACAGCGTGATACGGCGCTACCACACAAATCTGACAGACTTGTCATTGATGTTTGGTCAAAATAAAGTTTTTTCGTTTATTAAAACTGATATTTTTCTCCTGCTGATTTCAGCGTGACGTGTATAACTTAACTACACATAAAACAAGAGGTTAATCCACTTTATGGCAATAATAGGTATATTCTTCGGCAGCGACACTGGCAACACAGAGAACATTGCCAAAATGATCCAAGAAAAACTGGGCGGTGCTGATGTTGCGGAAGTCCACGATATTGCCAAAAGCAGCAAAGAAGATCTTGAAGCTTTCGATATCCTGCTGCTAGGCATTCCAACCTGGTATTACGGCGAAACTCAATGTGACTGGGATGACTTTCTCCCGACACTGGAAGAAATCAATTTTGATGGAAAATTAGTTGCCTTGTTCGGCTGCGGTGATCAGGAAGATTATGCAGAGTATTTCTGTGATGCCATGGGCACCATTCGCGATGTCATCGAACCTCGTGGTGCAATTATCGTTGGTCACTGGCCAATCGAAGGGTATCATCATGAAGAATCAAAAGGAATGGCAGACGATAAGCACTTCATTGGTCTCACCATTGATGAAGATCGCCAGCCAGAACTGACTGATGAACGTGTTGAAACTTGGGTAAAACAGATCACGGCTGAAATGAGCCTGTCAGAAATCCTTGGCGCATAAAATTGTTCTGGCGTTTTATAGATACTTTCTGGCGTCTGATAGACACAAGAAACGTCTTTTGCACAGGATAATTCCCGAATAATGTGTCATGATAGCGCGATAGGCATGGTTTTCATTTTCAATATCCATGCCTATAATCTACAACGTGAAACTAAATCATGATTCTCTCACGATACACCCATAACTTATGGATTTTGAGTCGCATCACGATGGCAAGGATACTCATCCTCTGGAACATAGCTCACTATGTGACAGAAATGAAGGGGTATAATAGCCAACAAAAAGGCGATTTGAAAAACGATGGGTATGTATTGTTAAGTTCACTAAACTCAAGCTACAGGACTGAATCCGCATGACCGACAACAATAAAGCATTGAAAAATGCTGGACTTAAAGTAACACTTCCTCGCCTGAAAATTCTGGAAGTGCTACAGGACCCAGAATGCCATCATGTCAGTGCGGAGGATCTCTACAAAAAACTGATTGATATCGGTGAAGAGATTGGCCTCGCCACTGTCTATCGCGTGTTGAACCAGTTCGATGATGCCGGCATTGTTACACGCCACAATTTTGAAGGCGGTAAATCGGTTTTCGAACTTACTCAACAACATCACCATGACCATCTAATTTGTCTCGACTGCGGTAAAGTGATTGAATTCAGCGATGAATCCATTGAAGAACGTCAGAAAGATATCGCAACACGTTATGGAATCAAGCTGTCAAATCATAGTCTATACCTGTATGGTCACTGCACTACAGGCGATTGTCGCAAAGACGGTTCGTTACATGATGTAAAAGCACGATAAGGAGTCAGCATTTACTGCTACTTCTCGTGTCTGACCCTGTCAGAGAAGCTGCTGCCGATTAGCTGACACTAATCGGCAGATTGCTTTTAATGTCCTATTTTAGGATTACTCAGAAGGTACCTCTTCCACCCGACTGAAACGCTTTTCATCAGTACTGACAGAGCGAATTTTTACATGCCCATTAACATGCGGCCGCTGTCTATCATCATAACTTTCCCATGTTTTTCCATCGTCCAATGAATACTGAATGGTCATGCCCGGCAAGGCGATATTCGCTTCTAGTGTTCCGGCTACAATTCTTGCACCGGGTATCGGCAGACGGTACGCAATATGAGCTTCATCCAGTTTAGCCATTTCGCGCTGCCCCATCAGATTGGCAAAATGCAGCCAGTCGTTATTGAGCTTATCGGTATCTACATACCGTGTAATCCCGCCTTTATATTCCCTTCCCTGCTGGTAATTCTGTTCCCACTCAGCCTGATGCCATGCCCGTTCCGCCAACGGTAATAATCGCGGATAAATCATATATTCCATCTGCTCATCAGTACGTACAGTCTCACTCCATGACTGCCCTGACAGCCCATATGCCCCCGGCCAGCGTTTACCGCTGTTTGCATTAAAATAGTCTCCGTTGATATCCACCGAAGTTTCAGCATTTTGGGGCATATTATTGGGTGCAAAACTGAATATTTTCGCTTCATCATTAAAACGGGAAGCCCAATAGTAACCCCGCTCTTTCGGATTAACCTCATAGGGCATATCCAGATAAACATAATCAGGATTGGAAATAATGACCCGATAGCCTTTATTGGCCCAATCATTAACAGAATCTGCACCGCCCCAATAAAGCGTATCCCAGAAATTCACCGCAACATGTCGTGTAGCAAAGTCTTTAGCTGATTTCGCATATTTCAGACCATCCTGCCATGACTGCATCGTATCAATGCCATGCTTATTGACGATTTTGCTGACTTCAACCGCAAAATAACTGGCCAGTTCATCAACATCTTTGATAATCCCCTTTGCAACCATTTTTTGGCAAATCTGAGATTTTGCCCACGGCTTATCTTCAATTTTCTTATTGATGATCCCTTTACCCGGTTCAATCGGGCCATCTTTATCCTGATATCCCGCACCCAGTCGAATATTTTTCGCCTCATCCCCGCCATAGTGCCATGTTGTCAGCGGTGAGCCGGCTTCTTTATGCATGGCGACAATTTCACTGAGCACTTTGTCAATAAAACGTTTGGAAGAGTCCATACATGGATTCAGATAACTATGGCGATCATAAAACTGTACAGATGTTGTATTTGAGGTATCTGTCGGATCGAGCAAACGATACTCATTAGCTGCTTGTTCTTGTCCTTGTGCCATCAGTTTCTTGTAGCGGGCCTCCATTGATACCACCGCTGCACGGGCATGAGCCGGAATATCAATTTCGGGGATCACCTCTATCTGACGGGCTTTGGCATATTCGAGAATATCAATGTAATCCTGACGGCTGAAGTAACCGCTTCCCATATTATTACTGTCCGGCCCTGAGCCTAACTGTGGTAGTAAACATTTTACCTCACTTAAATCATGGCAACGTTTACTGCCGATTTCTGTTAACTCCGGTAAACCGGGAATTTCCAGACGCCAACCTTCATCGTCACTTAAGTGAAAATGGAATTTATTCAGCTTATAAGCAGCCATTTGATCCAACAGGCGCAATACAGCTTCTTTACTATGGAAATTACGCCCAACGTCAAGGAACATGCCTCGATACTCAAATCTGGGCGCATCTTGTGCGGTTAATGTGGCAATTTTCGGCACGCCATTAGCCGGGATCAGGGAAAACAGCGATTGCAGGCCGTAAAATACGCCGGACTGATCAAAAGCAACTATATGTGTTCCTCTGGGGGTGATATCCAGCGAATAAGCACCTTTCACCCGCCAGTCACCCGCAAACTTGTCGGCATTAATTTGCGTTGTAATCAGATAACCGCTATCGGTTAATTTAATCTTGTGGGCAGCAAAACGATCTCTAATCACCTTGATTGATTGACCACTTAACCCTCCCAGCTCCAATTTTACGCCACGGGACAAATTGACATCCTGTGAGTGAATCGTCACCTTTTTAGGTGTCGGAATAATCTTCCCGCGCAATTTATCTTCACTGATTAGCACCATCTGCCGATTTTTCTCAAAACGGTTTTCAGGTGTCATCAGAATATTATGATCCGTTGTGGTTCGTTTCCATTGTTCTCCTTGAAAAGGAGATAAAAATGCACTCAGATCTTCAGTATCCGTATTGGCCAATACCTTAGGAATGGCATCACCGGATGTGGCATACCAGCGCGGCATAAAATCGGTGCTATAAATCTGCCAGTATTCTCCGATAATTGGCAGTATGATTTTTTCATTCGCTCTGATACCCCTGAATTTTTCAGTCGGTTCCAGCCTATGCAAATCCCCTGTGATATGAGTTATTTTATATTGCTCATGATCAATTCTGAGAATTTGGCGAATACTGTGGAAATAGAGAGACCAATCCGCAGAATCAATATTCTGATCACCATTAGTCAATATGATATTAACCTGATTACAAGCTGCCCAGTCTGCACCTAAAATGGCGCAATTCGTCCCATGTGCTCCGGCCTGATTGTCTACGATACTGAAATTCACATTTAATTGACTAAGTGAATCCACTATCTGCTGTGATGTCATTTCCGTACGAATGTTTTCTGCACAAGTACCCGCACTGAACCCTGCCGCCATGAGAAATGCTGCCAAAGTATGTAATTTAATGCTTTTCATTAATAATGACCTCGTCCGAGTTTATTTTTTCGCCCAGAACAGAAGGCTGTTTCTGACATATTAAAATGCGTTTAAACAACATGTTATGAACAACATCATTTAAGCAATACGGCTTCAATAACACGATTTAAATGACATAGCATCAACACAAAATAACCCTACACAACATGTGACTATAAGGCAATTTTTAATCTTGGTAGAAGGGCTTAATTTTCATTACGATTCTTTTTTATATAAAAAAAGTGATAGAAATCATACTCAATACCTCTTTTGAACCGAGACTTTTTAAGATCCATCAGGTATGAAACGTATCGATGCACAAACGTACAAGACAAATATGCTGCCGTTAATTAAATATATTATTCACATAGCAACGCATGGAGAATGATTTAAAATGTTTGATACGAAAATTGCTTTCATAGTGCGGGATGATTTACAGACCTGGCAAAAATTTAATGTGGTTGCATTCCTCGCAACGGGCATTGCCTCATCTGCACCGGAGGTTATAGGTACCCCTTATATCGACTCTTCTGGTCATAAATATGGAAGCATGTGCGGTCAACCTATGCTTATTTTTGGTGCTGATCTTAATGCGCTTCAACGCGTTCATAGGAAAGGCTTGGAGCGGTCTCTTCTTCTAGTTCCTTATGTCTACACAATGTTTTCAACAGGTCACGATGAAGCGAACCGAGAAGTTTTTTTATCTGAAGATGTGGATAATATGAATTTCGTTGGCCTCGCGGTGCATGGTCCAAAAAAATCGGTAGATAAAGCAATAAAAGGACTATATCTCCACAAATGATTATTGTTGTTCTACCGTGCGAGACTCAGTTTAAATAATAGGTTTTTTACTGGTTAAACTGATGACGCTCCTGACTCCAGAAAAAATCTAAATTTGGCTTAATCGCAGTCTATTGCAAAATTATAAGAATTTAAATTTATTTAGAGAGATTTTATGGAAATATTTCTTTATACCTTTGGTGTAATGTATAGCCCCGGCCCTGTTAATTTTATGGGTATGAATGCTGGTTTAACCGGTCAATTTAAAAAAACGATTGGCTTTTTTATTGGTGTAGGCTGTGCAATGCTTACGTTATTTATTTTTTTAGGGTATGCAGGAGAAGCCATTATCACTCATAAATATCTCCCTTATATTTCACTACTTGGATCTTTATATACATTTTATCTCTCATTTAAAATGGCGACATCTAATATACAGTTGAATGAAAAAGAGACAAACATTACCCCTAATAAAAACCTTACATTTTGGAATGGTTTTTTAATTCAAGCATTAAATCCCAAAGGAATACTTGTCGTCTTGCCGGTCACTACAATTATGTATCCTGCAGCTCATATTACAGGACAAATGATATTTTTAGTATCAGTATTGATTTCAATTGGTGGAGCTGGCGCACCAGGGCTTTATTCACTCTTTGGAGAAATTATTGGTAAACAGATAAAAAATGCTTCATGGATTAATCAGCTAAATAAATTCATGGGCGCTATACTGGCTATTGTCGCCATTTTTATGGCCTATGATTTTTTTGTTGGCATTAACTTAATATAAGACGTGATCGTCATTTTCTCCATCTTTAAATAATATGAAAACTGGATTTCACTTTTCGGTGATACAAAAAAATTCGACTTAGAATTGTTTATTTTCTATTTGAAGGTGGAGATGCTTCATAATATTACTTGTATTAACATATAAAGTTTTTATGGTGATTATTTCTGTTTATATTTCGCCAATGTGCCGGTGTTAAACCAAACGTTTTTGTGAAATGTCTTGCCATATGGCTTTGGTCGAAAAAGCCTGCTATCAGCGCAGCATCAGTGATAGACTCTCCAACAATTAAACAGGATTTTACTATATCTAATCTGCGCATTGTCATATAGCGATGAGGGCTTGTCCCGAATAATAACCTGAAATCTCTCGAAAGGCTCCAGCGATCACGATTTACGTTATGTTCAAGCTCGTCTAAGGTTATATTTTTATCTAAATTTGAGTGAATATATTCTCTTGCCCTTTCCGCAGCAAAATAATCAAAATTTCTTTTTTTATTTAAAGCAACTCCACTTGCTTCAACTAATGAAATAGCTAAATCATAAAGAGCATCATCTTCTTCCATAGGATCTATTCTGCAATCCATATTTTGTAACAGTGCATTCGTTGCCCTAAAAATATTGGGATCATTAGTGATACCATTTTTTATAAATGGTAATGGTTTTCCTTTGATTATGTCTTGTATCATTGATGGTTCGATATATATCATTTGATAATGGAAACCAGCACTTGTCCCAGCCTCACCATCATGAACTTCATCAGGGTGTAATACCATCGTATTACCAGGAAGGCTATGTTGCATATTGCCACGATAGTGAAAACTCTGGACGCCAAACAAAGTCTTCCCAATTGCATAGGTATCATGCCTGTGCGGGTCATAACCGTGATTTAAAAAATAAGCCTCTATCCTTTCGACTTTCCTTGTTTCAGGTGCTCTATATACCCAATCTCGCGATGTGGCTAATCCATGCATATTAACTCCATATGATAATGACATTAAGAAATAATTATTATTTCTTAATAGAATCCTATTCTAATTGCAATGTACAAGAGATGCCATTATCCCTTTTGCTAAAGATTGGTGAGAGGCTTCTACCTCTCACCAAAAATCAGCTTTTGACTAGGCAGATTCGTTCCCGACAAATTTGCCATTCACATACCATCTCGATACAACTAGACACCTATTAGGTATGTGTTCTTAGCTGATATTACTCTTTAGAGATTTTCGCCCAGGTATCACGCAGACCTACAGTGCGGTTAAACACTAAATGTTCAGCCGTTGAAAGCTTGCTATCAGCACAGAAGTACCCTTCACGTTCAAACTGGTAAGTTTTTCCCGGTACTGCATTTACCAGACCCGGCTCAACAAAACCTTTACGTACCACTAATGACTCGGTGTTAAACGTAGACAGGAAATCCTCTGCCGCTCCCGGATTTGGCACGCTGAACAGACGATCATACAGGTAGAATTCAGCGGGTGCGGCATGTACTGCACTTACCCAGTGGATAACACCCTTCACTTTACGACCATCAGCCGGATCTTTGTTCAGAGTTTGCTCGTCGTAATGGCAGTAAATCGTGGTGATGTTGCCTTCTGCATCTTTCTCAACACGCTCAGCTTTAACGACATAAGCGTTACGCAGACGCACTTCTTTGCCCATGACCAGACGCTTATACTGACGATTAGCTTCTTCACGGAAGTCTGCCCGATCAATATAGAGTTCACGGCTGAATGGCACTTCACGGCTACCCATTTCCGGCTTATTCGGATGGTTAGGCATGGTCAGAATAACTTCGCCTTCCGGCATGTTTTCAATCACCAGTTTCACCGGATCAAGAACTGCCATCGCTCGTGGCGCATGTTCATTCAGATCATCGCGGATACAGGATTCCAGTGCGGCCATTTCAACATTGTTATCCTGCTTAGTGACACCGATACGGCGGCAGAATTCACGGATTGACGCAGCAGAATAACCACGACGACGCAGACCTGAAATGGTTGGCATACGTGGATCATCCCAGCCGTCAACAATATTTTCTGTCACCAGCTGATTAAGTTTACGCTTGGACATTACTGAGTATTCCAGATTCAGGCGGGAAAACTCATACTGACGCGGGTGGCAATCAATTGTGATGTTATCCAATACCCAGTCATACAGACGGCGGTTATCCTGAAACTCTAGTGTACAAATAGAATGCGTAATTCCTTCCAGCGCATCGGAAATGCAGTGGGTAAAATCGTACATCGGATAGATGCACCATTTATTACCAGACTGATGGTGTTCTGCAAATTTGATGCGATACAGAACCGGATCGCGCATAACTATGAAAGGAGAAGCCATATCAATTTTGGCACGCAGACACGCTTTCCCTTCCGCAAACTCGCCCGCACGCATTTTTTCGAACAGAGCAAGGTTTTCTTCCACACTACGATCACGGTACGGGCTGTTTTTACCCGGCTCTTTCAACGTACCACGATATTCGCGGATCTCTTCAGGACTCAGCTCATCCACATAAGCCAGATCTTTATTGATTAACTCAATGGCGTATTGATGCAGTTGGTCAAAGTAATCCGAAGAGTAACGGATATCTCCACTCCACTGGAAACCCAGCCACTGTACGTCTTGCTTGATTGACTCAACGTATTCAATATCTTCTTTAACCGGGTTCGTATCGTCAAAACGCAGGTTGCATTGCCCCTGATAGTCTTGTGCAATGCCGAAATTCAGGCAGATCGACTTTGCATGGCCAATATGCAGATAGCCGTTAGGTTCAGGCGGGAAACGGGTATGTACGGAAGTATGTTTACCAGTTGCCAAATCTTCGTCAATAATCTGACGAATAAAGTTTGTCGGGCGAGTATCTGCCTCACTCATTGTTTTATTCCTCAATGCAAAAAGCGCTTCAATATAACCCTCTATAATCTATTAAGCTGAACCGAGAAACAACACTTAGTTGGTGGGAAATAGAGGAAAAAAGAAAGTCTCAGAGAAAAAAGGATCATAGACAGGCCATTTTGAGTAAAGGCCTGCCATTTCTATAAGAGAAGTCAGTAAGCTCAGCGGGTACGATGATTTTCCAGCACTGCGATTAACTGATCTGCACAATAAACGATATGCTCTTCATCCCAGCTAGGATGCAAATACAAGCTGATTGTTCGGGGCAATAAAGAACGGGCTGTTTCACACACAACATCGCAATAATTGACCGATTCAGGCGATGTGTACTCACTGGAGTGGAAAGGGAAATTGGCAGAGCCAAAACCACGTAGTTCTCTGAAAACCCGCTCACCATAAGCTTCCGGCCATTGGATCTTAAACGCAGGAACACCCATTTTTTTCAAATCACGTAAAATGATTTCAGCTGTACAATCCAATTTTCCCAGATCAAACACAATAGGGTATAACCAATATGCATTTTGCCTGTCTTCGTTATTCAGCGGCAGGCTATGAATTAAATCGATTTCTGCAAATTTTTCGTCATAGATTTTCGCATATTGTTTACGGTTATGCATATTCCAGTCATCAAAGCGCTCCAGCTCATTAATCCCGATGATCGACTGAATTTCAGTCATGCGGTAATTATAACCAATGCGATTATGCACATGCCATGACACCTCTTCCAAAGCAAGTAAGTCAAACTTCGTTCTCACATCAAACCCGTGGTCACGATAAGCGCGGCATTCCCAGCCGATTTCAGGATTATTGGTCACAACCATGCCACCTTCACCACCGGTGGTAAAATGTTTCGACTGACAAAAACTGAATGTACCAACATCACCAATCGTTCCAACCGATTGCCCCTTATACTTCCCTCCGAGACATTGTGCGCTGTCTTCGATTACTTTGAGATTATGCCTGCGAGCAACAGTAAGAATAGCGTCCATATCGCAGACAACACCATAAAGATGCACAACGATAATGGCTTTTGTACGCTTGGTAATCAGCGCTTCTATTTTAGCCGGATCGATCGTGTGTTCTTCCGTTGTATCGCAAAATACGGGAATAGCACCGCACTGTAATACAGCAAAAGAAGTCGCAATAAAGGTGTATGAAGGAACAATAACTTCATCACCGGGTCCGATATTTAATGCACCTACAGCAATATTTACAGCAGAGGTTCCTGAATTACAGGAGATTGCCATTTCTGCACCAATCCAATCGGCAAATTTATTTTCAAATTCCATGCCCTTTCTTCCGGTCCAGTAATTGACTTCACCGGATATCAGTGGCTGCTGAATATCTTTTAATGTTTTTTCGGCAAAATCAGGCCATTGTGGAAATTTCATTATTTCTCTACCTTAATATTTTCAAATAAATAGATTTAGTTAAACACTGAAAAACAATTATGCGATTTCAGGATTATTAATAATCCAATAAACCTTTATAGAAAAAATTGAGTAAATCATGATGCTGTAATTTAATAATGTTTTTATTAGCCCCCAGTTTTCTCTTGTATCTTCCCAAACAACAGAAAGTTGGCATAAATTTTTAGATAACCTTCTGGCAAGGTAAATAATTTCCGCATCAAATGCATAGCCCTTAATCCTTTGCTTGGAAAAAATTTCCTTTGCCAACTCAGATTTCATCATTTTAAATGGGCACTGTGAATCTGAAATTTTACAACTTAGCAGAGAATTAACTAATTTCAGAAAAATTCGGCTGGTTATTTTCCGATAGAAATTAGCTTTTGATTTATTGTTTGAAAAACGCTCCCCTATGACTAAATCGATATTTTTCTGCATAATCTGGTTGTAAGCATTAAAAAAATCCTGTTCTTTTATGGGGAAATCAATATCAGTATAAAAGATATATTTCCCTTTAGCTAAATCAACTCCTCGCCGAATACTGTACCCTTTCCCATAGTTACCATAATTAGAAATAACGATAATATCAGGGTAATTCTGTTTTATCTTCGCTATATCCTTATCGTGAAAGTTATTTTTATCTGAATCATTTACAATAATAACTTGCACATTACATTTTTTCTGAATGCGTTTAATTTGTTGCAGTGTTTTTTCAATAATCAGATAATTTTCGTGATATCTGGGAAGAATAATTGAAATATCGATAGAGTCTTCAATATAACTCATCTTTTCTCTCCATTAACGCATATACACAATGGATTTCAAAATGCATCGCGGCAGTAAGGGAATGAATTCCCGAGAGCATAGATCACTGTGTAACAGGTGTGAATAAATGCAGCCAACAAAGAGGCAACTTGAAAGACGAAGTGTATCGCAATATCCTTGAATTAATACCCTAATAACCGTTTCCCCAATGCAGTCAGATAGATATCAGATGTATTCTGCTGATAACTCTTTTTAACAGGAAAAGGTTTCCCGGTTATTGATGTTGTCGGTTGACCTTGTTTATAAGCTGAAATTCGTTCTTCTATCTGCTGATTCGTCAGCTCTGTTCGTGGAAAACAGCAAAAATATTGGGCTAATCTGGGTTTATCAGACGTGTTAGGCTGATTACCGTGTGGTAATGCCCCATCAAAAATTACATAATCCCCAGCATTAAGCGGTATTGATTCAATTTTCATTCCGCTGGTATCAGGAAAACGGCTGTTATAACCTTCCGGCTGCTGAGATAACCATTGATCAATCCTTTTATGAAAACCCGGTACACACTGAAAGCCACCAGAACTACCATCATCATCGGTCAAACTTAATAAACCCTGAATTTTTCTTTCTAAGGGGCGCTTTGAAACATCAATATCCCAATGAATAAAACCTTCATATTGCCACTTATCTGTAATTGGCGGGTTCATATTGACCCTGTCAATACTGACCAATAGATCTGATGTACCAAATATCTTTTCATATACGGAATAAATTGTTTGATTTTGCCGATTATCCCATAACGTCTGATGATGATAAAAAGGAATACGCCCCATTTTATCTATCCCGGATAAGGAACGAATATTTTCATCATAAAGATCAGTAGTTTTTTCTGGGTTCATTTCTAAAAATTCAAATATCGCCCTGATGCTTTTATCAATTTGTTCTTTGCTTATCGCTGACTTAATAATAATGTAACCATCATCATCCCAACTTTTCAAATATTGTTTTATTCTTTCTTCAGCAGAAGATATTGACATTTAGCCACCTAATTAACAATTAAACACCATCACCTTGTATCATTAGGTTTGCTGTTAAATCTTGTAATTCATTATATATAAAACACAAATAACATGAAAAATATAAAATTAATTAAAAATAAAGACAAACACCAAACCAGCGAAAAACAAATTACCTTAAACGAAATTAAATTTAAACCCTAAAAAATAAAATACCCCAAAAACACTTACATTAATAAAGCACTAATCAATATAGAGTAAAAAATATAAAACACTACATTAAATAATAATTATTATATTATATACTATATTTAATTAATAAATGTTTTTATTTAAATAATTTATTTTGGAACTATACATGTTATTTTAGTTTTATTTGTTTATATTTAGATTGTAATTATTAAGGTGGGATACTTTTAGATAACTCGGTGATCGCCGAAACGACCACCGTTAATTTGGAGAAAAAACAGTCAGCAATCTATTTCATAACCTGAAAAAGATTCGATTCTTTCGCTATTACATGACCTTCAGCCATAATACTAATGCCTGCATAGTCATCTATATTGCTGATCACAATCGGGCTTATCATTGACTTAGCATGGGCATTCAGATAATTAAGATCCAGCTTCAAGAGGGGATCTCCAGCTTTGACTTTCATTCCTTCTTCAATCAGGCGTTCAAAACCCTTTCCGTTTAAAGAAACAGTATCGATACCTATATGGACAATAACTTCAGTACCATTATTCGCCTCAATACATACCGCATGGTTAGTATCAAATACCTTCACCACCGTACCTTCAACCGGAGAGAAAACGGTTTCGGAGGTCGGTTTGATTGCAATACCATCACCCACTAATTTACTGGAGAACGCTTCATCCGGTACATCTTCCAGCTTAACTAATTCACCTGTCACGGGCGCTAACAAAGTCAGAATTGCTGTATTTTCCGGCGTATGCCCTTTTTCTGCCGGAGTATCAAACTCTGGCATATTATTTTCTGTCGCAGCGGCAACCGGGCCTTTAGCAATAATATCTGTCATGGTACTGGCAATGAGTTCAGCACGCATACCGACAATAATCTGAACACTTTCTTTGTTCAGACGAATAACACCAGAAGCCCCAAGACGTTTAGTTGCCTGTTCATTCACTAAACTGGAGTCTTTCACCGATAAACGCAAACGAGTAATACAAGAATCAATATTGGTTAAATTGGCTGATCCACCTATCGCAGCAATATAATTATATGCCTCTTCCTGAATATCGTTTTTGCCACCAGCTTTCAATTTCATATCAGCATCAGTTCCCGCAGCAGAAGGTAACTCGCGGCCTAATGTCATCAGGTTGAATTTTTTAATAGTGAAACGGAATACAACATAATAGAGACAGAAGAATACCAGGCCTTGTGGAATTAACATGTACCAGTGAACAGCTAACGGGTTGCGTGAGGAGAGGAAAAGATCAATAAAGCCAGCACTGAAACCAAAACCGGCAATCCAGTGCATTGCCGCTGCAATATAAACTGAAATACCCGTCATAATAGCATGCAGAACATAAAGTACAGGCGCCGCAAACATGAAAGAGAATTCAAGTGGTTCTGTCACGCCGGTAAAGAATGCAGCAAATGCCCCCGCCAGCATGATACCACCAACCATTGCTTTGTTCTCAGGGCGGGCACAGTGGTATATCGCCAATGCCGCTCCCGGTAAACCAAACATCATGATAGGGAAGAAACCAGCCTGATAACGCCCGGTAATGCCCGGAGTCGCGAGTCCTTCAGCAATGGATTTTGCTCCTCCCATGAAGTTAGGAATGTCATTAATACCCGCCACATCAAACCAGAAGACTAAATTCAAAGCATGGTGTAAACCTATTGGTATTAACAGGCGATTAAAGAAAGCATAAAGCCCGGCACCCATTGAACCCAAACCAGTAATACTTTCACCAAATGCCACCAGCCAGCCATTAATGACAGGCCAACCAAACATCAGAATGAGAGAGAGTAGGATCATTAAAAAAGAATTCAGGATCGGTACTAAACGACGTCCACTGAAAAACGACAGTGCCTGAGGTAATTCAACATTACTGTAGCGATTATAGAGTTCTGCTGAGATCACACCCACTAAGATACCAACAAATGGATTATTGATCTTACTAAATGCTACTGGTACTTCAGCAACCGGAATACCTTTAATCATGGCGATGACTGCGGGCGAACATAGTTTCATAACAACCATAAAGCCGACTAATCCGGTCAGTGCGGCAGCCCCGTCTTTATCTTTTGACATACCATAGGCAATACCAATCGCAAATAATATTGCCATATTATCAAGAATAGCGTTACCGGATGAAATAAGCAGTGCTGCTAGCTGGTTATCAGCACCCCAGCCTGTTGGGTCGATCCAATAACCTATTCCAGTCAATATCGCCGCAGTTGGCAATGTTGCCACAGGCACCATTAATGCCCGGCCAATCCGTTGTAAGTAAGTTAAAATATTCACTCACGCCCCCTTAAAGCCCCATGAATGGAGTCTTTTATTGAATAAACGATGTAATAACATCACTCATCTATTTGTTGTTAAATCATTTTAAGTTTAAGAAAATTATTTTTCATCGCAAATTAAATCCTTCATATGTGTGATAAAAATCACTTAAATTGATATATTTTTGAGCGAAACATGGCCTTAATCAAAAACTTATTTTATTATAAAAAATAACATTATCGTATACATGTCAGGTAGAACCGTTGTAAAGAACAGGTATCATAGGCAACTTTCGCCCCACCACTGTTCGTATAATTTTAATTTAATAAATGAATAATTTTTTGAAGAGGTCATCATGAGGCTGATCCCCCTAACAAATGCAAGTGATGTAGGTCGATGGTCTGCTCACTATATTGTTAGTAAAATCAATGAATTCAAACCAACAGAAGAACGTCCTTTTGTACTCGGACTGCCTACAGGCAGTACACCATTAGCAACTTACAAAGAACTGATCGCGCTATATCAGGCAGGAAAAGTCAGTTTCAGAAATGTTGTAACCTTTAATATGGATGAATATGTTGGTCTTCCTGAGGATCACCCCCAGAGTTACCACACTTTCATGTATCAGAATTTCTTCAATCATATTGATATAAAAAAAGAAAATATCAATTTACTCAATGGGAATGTGACAGATGTTGATGCTGAATGCTTACGCTATGAGAATAAAATTAAATCATATGGCAAAATTCATCTGTTTATGGGCGGTGTAGGTAACGATGGCCATATTGCGTTTAACGAACCCGCGTCTTCTCTCTCTTCCCGTACACGGATTAAGACGCTAACTCAGGAAACACGAACTGCTAATTCCCGTTTTTTCAATAATGACGTGGAATCAGTCCCCCAATATGCTTTAACTATTGGTGTGGGTACGTTAATGGATGCCGAAGAGATCATTATTCTCGTAACCGGAACTCAAAAAGCACAAGCTCTACAAGCGGCTATTGAAGGTAATGTTAACCATATGTGGACAATAAGCTGCCTACAAATACACCCAAAAACAATTATTGCGTGTGATGAACCTGCAACAATGGAGCTAAGAGTAAAAACCGTAAAATATTTTCGCCAGATAGAGGCTGATATTCTGAGTGAATTCGCCAGTTAATATTTATACAGGCATTTAGGTTCAGGCATTTAGGAGTCCAGAATGTACGCTTTAACCAACTGTATTATCTACACCGGACACGACAGGCTTAGTGAACATGCTGTTATTATTGAAGGTGGGGTAATCAAACATATTTGTCCGGAAAATGAGTTACCGGCAGGTATTGAAAAGCATGATTTACGGGGTGTAAACCTCTCTCCCGGGTTTATTGACCTGCAGGTTAACGGCTGTGGCGGGGCACAATATAATGACCGCATAGAAGATATTACGGAAGAAACACTGCATATCATGCAGAAAACCAATCAGCGATACGGCTGTACCAGTTTTCTGCCAACGCTTATCACTGGCCCTGATGAGTTGATGATCAAAGCCATAGAAGTGATGCGTATCTATCTGGCTAACAACGCTAATCAGGCGATTGGTTTACATCTGGAAGGGCCTTACATCAATCCGGTAAAAAAAGGCACACATAATTCTGCCTATATCCGTAAACCAACGCCGGAAATGGTCAATTATTTGTGTATTAATGCCGATGTAATCAAGAAAATTACTCTTGCTCCAGAGATGGTAGAAAATCATTACATTCATCAGTTAACTGAAGCGGGTATTGTTGTTTCCGCCGGCCATTCCAACGCAACCTATGAAGAGGCGCGACAGGGATTCCACAATGGAATTACCTTCTCCACTCATTTATACAATGCCATGCCAGTCATTTCTGGCCGACAACCGGGGTTAGTCAGCGCAATTTATGATACAACTGAGGTTTATGCCGGTATTATTTGCGATGGGATGCATGTTTCATGGCCCAATATTCGTAGCGCCAAGCGACTGAAAAATGAAAAATTAGTCATCGTGACAGATGCTATTCTTCCTGCCGGACTGGATAAAAACACTAATATAGAACAATTCACCTTTGCCAATAAAACGATATATTATCGTAACGGGTTATGTGTCGATGAAAATGGCACATTAAGTGGCTCTTCAGCCACAATGATTGAGTGTGTCAGGAATAGTGTCGAGATGGTTGGTATCGCTTTAGATGAAACACTGCGCATGGCAACCCTTTACCCCGCCAAAGCTATCGGTGCCGATAAACACCTCGGAACAATTGAGGCGGGTAAAGTAGCAAACCTGACAGCATTCACTCATGATTTCAAAATCTGTAAAACCATAGTTAACGGAGATATCGTTCATGATAGTAACAACAAAGGAAATGAAACTGAACTATCGAGCATAGTGTCTGATGAACAACCATAATACACCAAAGCAAATCGCAAATATTGAGCTGGTCAAACAGCTCAATAGCGCCGTGGTCTATCGGTTGATAGACCAACTCGGGCCAATATCCCGTATACAAATCGCAGAAGAGAGCCAACTTGCTCCAGCCAGCGTGACAAAAATTACGCGTCAGTTAATTGAGCGCGGGCTGATTAAAGAAGTCGATCAGCAAGCATCTACTGGCGGGCGTCGGGCTATATCCATCGTCACAGAAACCCGCCACTTTCATACCGTTGGTATTCGACTAGGACGCCGGGATGCGACAATTGCGTTATTTGACATGAGCGCCAAACAGCTAGCAGAAGAGCAACATCCTGTTCTGGAAAATAGCCCGCAAGAAGTTGAACAACGAATTATCTCCGTTATTGAAGACTTCATCAGCAGAAATCAACGGCGTAACCGCGAACTGATTGCGATCTCCATTATCGTCCCCGGATTGGTTGATCCCAATGATGGCATTATCCGCTATATGCCACACATTAAAGTCGATAACTGGCCATTAGTGCAAAACCTGCAACAGCACTTCAATATTTCATGTTTTATCGGGCACGATATCCGCAGCTTGGCGCTGGCAGAAAACTACTTCGGAGCCACCCGCGATTGCGAAGACTCTCTTCTTGTACGTGTTCATCGTGGTGCGGGTGCCGGCGTTATCATCAAGAATAATATTTTGCTCAATAAACGAGGCAATCTGGGGGAAATAGGCCACATTCAGATTGACCCTCTGGGGGAGCGTTGTCATTGTGGTAATTTTGGCTGTCTGGAAACGAGCGCATCTAATCCGGCTATAGAAGCTAAAATACAACACCAATTACAGCAGGGGTTTCCAAGTAAGCTGACATTGGATAAATGCAGTATCCATGACATATGTCGCGCTGCTAATCAGGGGGACTCTTTGGCCGTCGAAGTGATCAGGCAGGTAGGACATAACCTCGGTAAAGCCATCGCCATTGCCATTAACTTCTTTAACCCACAGAAAGTCGTTATTGCCGGAGACATCACAGAAGCAGAGCAGGTTCTGCTTACCGCTATTCAAAACTGCATCAACACTCAGTCTTTGAAAAACTTCCATGAAGACCTGCCTATCGTGATTTCCGAATTAAACCACTGTTCTGCAATAGGCGCATTCGCCTTAACAAAGCGAGCCATGCTCAATGGTGTGCTATTACAACATCTTCTTGGAGGATAATTCGTCATTTCAGCTGCTTTTATCATCAAGATGATTACAGGGCAAACAAACAAGCGATTTTATGCATATTTTTTTAAAAAAGCAGTTGACGCATCTGTCTGATATACGCATAATGCGCCCCGCACCGCCGATGAAGGCAAAGCGAAAAAAAAGATGGCTACGTAGCTCAGCTGGTTAGAGCACAGCACTCATAATGCTGGGGTCACAGGTTCGATTCCCGTCGTAGCCACCATCTTTGCGGGAGTGGCGAAATTGGTAGACGCACCAGATTTAGGTTCTGGCGCCGCAAGGTGTGCGAGTTCAAGTCTCGCCTCCCGCACCATTTCTTCTTCGGTTGCACTTAAATCGAGTTTTGCTAAGGTTGTTTTAAGTTTTAGTGTGTTGTTTTCAGGTGGGGTATCGCCAAGCGGTAAGGCACCAGGTTTTGATCCTGGCATACCCTGGTTCGAATCCAGGTACCCCAGCCATATTTCTGAAAGCGATAATTACTGAAAAATCAATCATCATTAATAAAACAAGATTTAAAATGAAAATATTCAGGTGGGGTATCGCCAAGCGGTAAGGCACCAGGTTTTGATCCTGGCATACCCTGGTTCGAATCCAGGTACCCCAGCCATTTTCCTGAAGGTTTTCATAAAATTTACGGTTAACGTAAATGGCTACGTAGCTCAGCTGGTTAGAGCACAGCACTCATAATGCTGGGGTCACAGGTTCGAATCCCGTCGTAGCCACCATTTTAAAGTCAGTTGGGGTATCGCCAAGCGGTAAGGCACCGGATTCTGATTCCGGCATTCCCAGGTTCGAATCCTGGTACCCCAGCCAATTTTTTCAATAAGTTACATAGTTTAACAAGTTGAGAAAAAGCATAAAAGAACAGAAAAAGAATATACAGGAAGAATACTTCTTGATAGAAATGCTACCTATATGGTGGTTTTTTTGTTTCTCTGCCAAAAAACATCCCCAGCTTACCGCCTGATAATCTTCATGGTTGTTTAATAAACCACCTGAAATTGACACATCTAACCCTGCTTATGAAACACTCAATAGAGAGCGTGAGGGTAGAAATATTAAAAAAACGGCTCCTACCCTCAAAAATATTCGCTAAAAAACAGTCATCACACCCCCAGCGCATATTTCAGCGCCAGTTTTTTCAGTGCGCCTGAGCGCTGCGCTGCCATCAAGGCTAAATTACGCATTGTTTTCAATCCCGGTAAATCATGGCTGAATGCCGTATGAAAGAGATCCATTCCCGCCTGCATAACCAAATTATCCGGCATCCTGCGGCGTTGATAACGCATCAGTACAGTCAGGGAATCCCACTCTTCCAGTGATTCTTTGGCATCAATCAATACATTAAGTAAAGCATCTACATCCCGATAGCCCAGATTGACGCCCTGCCCTGCCAGTGGGTTGATTGTATGAGCTGCATCTCCCAGCAAAACCAGCCCTTCACGTACATAATCGCTGGCATGATGGCGGGTCAGAGGAAATGAACCCGCAGCAATCGGAGTCACTTTACCCAAACGGGCCGGAAATGCCTGAAATATTTCCCGTTCAAGCTGTGTCATTGACATCGCCTGTAACTGACGAATGCGAGCGGGAGAGTCATACCATACCAACGATGCCCACTGATCAAATAGCGGCAGAAAGGCTCTGGGGCCGGAAGGAAAAAATTGCTGCCATGTAATGTCCTGCTGAAGTTGCTCCGTTTTGACAGTTATCAGCATACACGACTGCCGGTATTGCCATCCCCGACTACCAATTCCCGCTAATTGCCGAACCTGAGAACGAGCACCATCAGCGCCGATAATCAAACGCGTGTTTAATTCTGTGCCATCAGTCAATTCAAGCTGCCATGTTTTATGGCTATCATGCCGCTGCATCGATTTCAGCTCTGCGGGGCAAAACAGTGTCAGGTTAGGATACCGTTGAAACTCCTGCCACAAGGCCAGTTGCAGAATACGGTTTTCTACCATGTATCCAAGTTCAGGCAGACCGAGGCTTGCTGCATCGAAAACCACATTGGAATCATTCTGCTCCCATGTCTCCAGCTTCCGATAAGGTACGCTACGCATCTGCACAACATGTTCCCAAGCACCCAATTGCTTCAGTACATCCACGGATGCCCGGCTAATGGCAGAAATACGAATATCCGGTTCACTTTCTGCACTGTAGGGCTGTGGTGGCTGGTGTTCCAACAGAGCGACACGCCAACCTTCCTGCGCCAATCCCAATGCCGTTGCCGCACCAATCATCCCGGCACCCACGATAACCATATCGAATTTTTGTTGTGGATTATTCATATTCATCACGCTATTAACTTCTTGATTAAAATAGTGTACCGGAATTTTCCCTTTCCGGCTGTGAATATCCGGTGTTACAGTCTGGTCACTGGTGCCTCAAATGAATACAATAGTCTGTAACATTATGCTAAACACACTGTATTCAATATGCTGGTTCAATAGACTATGCTTTTCAGTGTTGACGCATCATTCCACTGGAAACACCGGATACACAAAATGTCGACGATAAAAAAACTGTATATCAAAACCTGGGGCTGTCAGATGAATGAATACGATTCATCCAAGATGGCCGACCTGCTGGAAACCACTCACGGTTATCAGTTAACCGATATCGCCGAAGATGCAGATATCTTACTCTTGAATACCTGTTCAATCCGTGAAAAGGCACAAGAAAAAGTCTTTCACCAACTCGGACGCTGGAAAGGGCTGAAAGACAAAAACCCTGAGGTTATCATTGGCGTTGGGGGCTGTGTGGCTTCTCAGGAAGGGGATTACATTCGTCAGCGTGCTCCGAGCGTTGATATTATATTCGGGCCACAAACCCTGCACCGTCTGCCGGAAATGATTAATCATGTGAAAGGCACCCGCAGCCCGGTTGTTGATATCAGTTTCCCTGAGATCGAGAAATTTGACCGCCTGCCAGAACCCCGTGCTGATGGCCCGACGGCATTTGTTTCTATCATGGAAGGCTGCAATAAATACTGCACATTCTGCGTTGTTCCTTACACCCGTGGGGAAGAAGTCAGCCGTCCTTGTGATGATATTCTGTTTGAGATTGCTCAGCTTGCTGCACAGGGTGTACGTGAAGTTAACCTGCTCGGTCAGAACGTGAATGCTTATCGCGGTGCAACATTTGACGGTGATATCTGCACATTTGCTGAATTACTGCGTCTGGTAGCGGCTATTGACGGAATCGACCGCATACGTTTTACCACCAGCCATCCGATTGAATTCACTGACGATATCATCGCTGTATATGAAGACACTCCCGAACTGGTCAGCTTCCTGCACTTACCTGTCCAGAGCGGTTCTGACCGTATTCTGACTCTGATGAAACGTGCTCATACTGCGCTGGAATATAAAGGAATTATTCGCCGTCTGCGGAAGGCTCGCCCGGATATCCTGATCAGTTCAGATTTCATCATTGGTTTCCCGGGTGAAACACAGGATGACTTTGAAAAAACAATGAAATTAATTGCCGATGTTAATTTCGACATGAGTTTCAGTTTTATCTATTCAGCCCGTCCGGGTACTCCTGCGGCAGACTTGCCGGATGATGTGAGTGAAGAAGAGAAAAAACAGCGTCTGTACCTGCTCCAGCAGCGTATTAACCAACAAGCCATGAGCTTCAGCCGGGCGATGCTTGGCAGTACTCAGCGTATTCTTGTTGAAGGCCCATCCCGTAAAAATATTATGGAGCTTTCCGGACGCACGGAGAATAACCGTGTAGTTAATTTTGAAGGCGCTCCTGATATGATTGGCAAATTTGTTGATGTTGAAATTGTTGACGTTTATGCCAATTCCCTGCGCGGTAAGGTCATCCGTACTGAAGATGAAATGGATTTACGTGTCTATGAATCACCTGAGTCAGTAATTGCCCGAACCCGTAAGGAAGACGAAATCGGTGTTGGCACTTATCAGCCTTAACAACAAGTCAGCCGTAAAAGAACAGGATAACTTTAACAAATAGGCCGGATTCACAGGCCTTAACATAGAGATAATCAGTGACACAAATAAACCCACAAGTAGCAACACAAGAGATCTTTCTGGAACCCGCAGATAATCAGCGATTAATGAGCCTGTGTGGCCCACTTGATGACAATCTGAAACAACTTGAGCGTCGTTTGGGAATAGAGATAAACCGCCGCGACAATCGTTTCAAATTGGTGGGCAAGCCACTGTGTGTCAGCGCAGTAGCCAGTATACTGCGCCGCCTGTATGTTGAAACCGCCCCTGTACGTGGAGTGATACCGAATCTTGAACCTGAGCAGATCCATCTGGCTATCACAGAAACCCGCGTACTGGAGCAAGCAGCAGAAAGCGTCCCTGACTACGGTAAGGCCGTGAATATCAAAACCAAACGGGGCGTTGTTAAACCCCGTACACCTAATCAGGCTCAGTATATTGCCAATATTCTTAGCCATGATATTACGTTTGGTGTCGGGCCTGCGGGAACAGGTAAAACCTATCTGGCCGTTGCCGCAGCGGTTGATGCACTGGAGCGCCAAGAAATCCGCCGGATATTGCTCACCCGACCGGCTGTTGAAGCCGGGGAAAAGCTGGGTTTTCTGCCGGGAGATCTGAGCCAGAAAGTCGATCCTTATCTACGTCCGCTTTACGATGCATTATTTGAGATGCTGGGATTTGAAAAAGTTGAGAAGCTGATCGAAAGAAATGTCATTGAAGTGGCTCCACTGGCCTATATGCGTGGACGAACGCTCAATGATGCCTTTATTATTCTCGACGAAAGCCAGAATACAACCATCGAACAGATGAAAATGTTTCTGACCCGTATTGGTTTCAACTCTAAAGCCGTTATCACTGGTGATGTCACCCAGATAGACCTCCCCAGAGGCCAGAAATCAGGCCTGAGTCACGCGATAGAAGTTTTATCTGACGTTGATGAACTTAGCTTTAACTTCCTCTACAGCGAAGATGTGGTGCGCCATCCTGTGGTTGCCAAAGTTGTTATCGCCTATGAAGTATGGGAAGCCGCTGAGCAGAAACGTAAACAGGCGCTTAATGAAAAGCGCAGGCAGGAAGCGCAATGAGTTCAGTTATATTAGATTTACAGATTGCATGTGAAAAACCAGAAGGGCTTCCTGAGGAAGTCCTTTTCCGAAACTGGCTGGAAGGTGTTTTGCCACAATTTCAGGCAGAAAGTGAAGTCACAATCCGTTTAGTTGATGAGGCAGAAAGCCACGAATTAAACCTCACTTATCGGGGGAAAGACAAACCAACCAATGTGTTATCTTTCCCGTTTGAAGCTCCGCCTGAAGTTGAACTGCCCTTGCTCGGTGATTTAATCATCTGCCGTCAGGTTGTTGAAAAAGAAGCACAGGAGCAGCAAAAAACAGTCGAAGAACACTGGGCACATATGGTGGTACACGGCTGTCTTCATCTGCTTGGATATGACCATATTGAGGATGAAGAAGCAGAAGAAATGGAATCTCTGGAAACAGAAATTCTCGGGAAAATGGGGTATCCTGATCCCTATCTTGCGGAAAAAGAATAACCCCCAATAATATTTTTATGATAAATATTATCTATACCCAATGAATTTCGAGTTACATCGCGGCGGCGAGGGAGAGAGTCTCCAGGAGCATAGATAACCGTATGTTTATAAAAACGGTGACTGGGGTGAACGAGCGCAGCCAACAAAGAGGCAGCTTGAAAGACGTAGGGTATATACACATTAATTAATGAGGAAATAAAATTAGAACGCCATGAGCGACGACCATCCTTCTAGTAACGATAGCCCTGGACCTAAGAAAGGCTTTTTTGCACTTCTTAATCAGATTTTCCACGGTGAGCCGAAAAACCGCGATGATTTAGTTGAACTGATCCGTGATTCTGAACAGAACGATCTCATCGATCCCGATACCCGAGAAATGCTCGAAGGGGTGATGGATATTGCTGACCAGCGCGTGCGTGACATTATGATCCCACGCTCACAAATCGTTACCTTAAAACGCAATCAACCTCTGGACGAATGTCTGGATGTCATTATCGAGTCAGCCCACTCACGCTTCCCTGTGATCAGCGAGGATAAAGATCACATTGAAGGCATTCTGATGGCAAAAGATCTTCTGCCATTTATGCGCACGAACGCAGAACCTTTCAGCATTGATAAAGTTCTGCGGCAAGCGGTGGTGGTGCCGGAAAGTAAGCGCGTTGACCGATTGCTGAAAGAATTCCGTTCCCAACGCTACCATATGGCGATTGTTATCGATGAATTCGGCGGTGTTTCCGGTCTAGTCACGATTGAAGATATACTTGAACTGATTGTAGGCGAAATTGAGGACGAGTACGACGATGACGAAGATAACGACATTCGTGCCCTGAGCCGCCATACTTACTCAGTACGAGCATTGGCTCAGATTGAAGATTTCAACGATGTTTTCGGCACTAATTTCAGTGATGAAGAAGTTGATACCATCGGCGGGTTGGTCATGCAGGCATTCGGGCATCTGCCTTCCCGTGGAGAATCCATCAGCATTAATGGCTATCATTTCAAAGTAGCAATGGCAGATAGCCGTAAAATCATTCAGGTTCATGTAAAAATACCGGATGATGCTGAAGTTCCTGGCCTTGATAAAGACTAATGGGATCTGGATGAACAAAACCTCATTAATAAGTTGCCAGCGGCTGCGTGCCTTGCTGGCGCTTTTCTTCGGAGCCAGTGGAACACTGGCTTTTTCACCTTTTGATTTCTGGCCTGCTGCTCTTATTTCTCTCTTTGGCCTGCAAATACTGACGTTAAACCGAACCACCCGACAAGCCATCTTTATTGGTTTCTGCTGGGGGCTTGGGCTGTTCGGCAGCGGCACAAACTGGGTTTATGTCAGCATTGCCGGTTTCGGGGGTATGCCAACACCCGTTAATATCTTTTTAGTTGTCCTGCTGGCGGCTTACCTTGCGCTTTATCCGGCTCTGTTTGCCGGGTTACTTAACCGCTTTTTCCCTGCCTCAAACGGGATACGGCTGATGATTGTCAGCCCTGCTCTATGGCAATTAACGGAATTTTTACGTGGTTGGGTACTTACCGGTTTTCCGTGGCTACAATTTGGCTACAGTCAAATTGATGGTCCGTTAAAAGCCGTTGCACCGGTTTTCGGGGTAGAAGGTATTACCTTCCTGTTAATGATTATCAGCGGGTTACTGGTTTTTGCTACCGTACATAAAAAAATCGTAGCGGCCATCACTGCTATTGCTTTACTGATGTTACCGTGGCCAATGAGGCATTATCAGTGGTACATCCTACTACCGGAAAAATCGGCTGATATAGCACTGGTACAGGGGAATATCCCTCAGGAAATAAAATGGGACCCTTCAGCATTGGGCAAAACTCTGGATATCTATCTGGATAACAGCCGCCCTTTTATTGGGAAAGTTCCCATTATTATCTGGCCAGAAGCCGCAATTCCTGACTACGAACACGACCAGAGTCTCTTCCTGACCAAACTGGATGCGTTGCTAAGGCAACATCACACCAGCCTGATTACCGGTATTCCTGATGCCCAACCGACATTAGACGGATATAAATTCTATAACAGTATTATTGTGCTAGGAGAGAAAACGCCTTACCAGTACCCGGCGGCTGACCGCTATGACAAACATCACCTTGTGCCATTTGGTGAATTTGTACCGCTGGAATCATTACTGCGTCCATTGGCGCCCTTATTTAACCTGCCAATGTCCTCTTTCAGTCAGGGCAGTTATATACAGCCCCAGCTTTCTGTTGCGGGTTATAACGTTACTGCTGCTATCTGTTATGAAATTATTTTGGGTGAGCAAGTCCGCGATAATTTCAAACCCAGCACAGAATTTTTGCTGACAATTTCCAACGATGCGTGGTTCGGGCAATCTATCGGCCCATGGCAACACTTCCAGATGGCACGGATGCGCGCTCTTGAACTGGGTCGCCCATTACTACGGGGGACTAATAATGGCATTACTGCCGTAATCAGGCCAGATGGTTCGATACAGGCTGAAATTCCGCAGTTCACACGTCAGGTATTGGAAGCAGAGGTCACTCCAGCCAGTGGGATAACCCCTTACTTCCGTACTGGGAACTGGCCGGTTTGGGGAATGACTGTATTATTTATTTTGTTCGGATTAATCAGAAACCGCCGCCATAATTAGTTAACTACTTAATAATAAGCCATAAAAATCTGCTAAAGAATAAGTTCAGAATATATTTACATACTGAACTTATTCTTTCTCGTACATCATTTCTGTTAATTTCTCCAACGTTAATGCCTGCATTAGTTTCATTTCTAAAATATTCACAAAAAACACAAAAACAGCCTAAAAAATCACCGCGTTACGGTATTTATTCCTAAAAAGTGCAAACTGTGAACAAGATTCAAAATTATTTGCCACAAAATCACACTTAAACAAAATTGTTTGTTTATAGTTCGAGTTGGCTCGCAAAATGAAAACATCAATGTTTCAAAAAAGTAACATTATGAATTATTTTTTTACGACTCATATACAAAACAATATTAGAAATTTATTTCTATATTAACAATATCTGTAAAACAGAAATAAAAGCATATACACAATGAATTTCAAGATGCATCGCGGCGGCAAGGGAACTCATCCCCAGGAGCATAGATAACTATGTGACCGGGGTGAGTGAGCGTAGCCAACAAAGAGGCAACTTGAAAGACGAAGTGTATAGATACACCCCCTGCAAACAAACCCAGTTTTGAATAAAACAACCACATGAAGGAGCTGTATATGCGTAAGTTTATGTTAGCCACAATGTTGCTTAGCGCGGTAGGAGCTGCCCATGCTGAGGAATTGACCGGCACATTGAAAAAAATTAAAGACAGTGGTGTTGTTGCTGTCGGGCACAGGGAATCGTCTGTTCCATTTGCTTATTATGATGGAAAACAGAATGTTGTCGGTTTTGCCCAAGATCATTCCAATTTAATCGTAGAAGCGATTAAGAAAAAAATTGGTGCTCCCGATCTACAAGTTAAACTGATTCCGGTTACCTCCCAGAACCGTATTCCATTGCTTCAAAATGGTACTTTTGATTTTGAATGTGGTTCCACCACCAATACTCCTGAGCGCCAAAAACAAGCCGCATTCTCCAATACTATTTTTATCGTCAATACCCGCCTTCTGACCAATAAAGATTCAGGTATCAAAGGATTTGATGATCTGGGTGGCAAAAATGTGGTTGTCAGTGCCGGCACAACATCTGAAATGCTGCTGAATAAACTCAACGATGAGAAAAAAATGAAAATGCGCATTATCAGCGCAAAAGATCATGGTGATTCATTCCGAACACTGGAATCAGGTCGCGCGGTTGCCTTCATGGTTGATGATGCACTTTTGGCTGGAGAGCGCGCTAAAGCGAAAAAACCTGAACAGTGGATTATCGTTGGTGAACCGCAATCCAAAGAGGCTTATGGGTGTCTGATGCGCAAGGATGACCCTCAGTTCAAGAAGCTGCTGGATGAAACGGTTGCAGAAATACAGACGTCAGGCAAAGCCGAAGAAATGTTCGATATATGGTTCAAACAACCGATTCCACCCAAAAATCTGAATATGAATTTTACTCTGTCCGATGAGATGAAAGAACTGTTCAAAGCACCAAATGATAAGTCGTTGAATTAATTATAAACCTAAAACCCCGATTTCATTGGCACGACGGGTATGAGGTAGCCGTTTCCTACCTCATTTTTATGTTTCAGGGAGCATATGTATGTCAATTGATTGGAACTGGGGCATCTTTCTACAGGAAGCGCCTTTTGGTAATACCACCTATCTGGGGTGGATCATTTCTGGATTTCAGGTAACTATAGCTCTTTCAATATGTGCCTGGGTTATTGCATTTATTGTCGGTTCTTTTTTCGGCATTCTCCGGACTGTTCCGAATAAATTTCTTTCCGGGTTAGGAACCTGCTATGTCGAACTTTTTCGTAACGTTCCCCTTATAGTCCAGTTTTTCATATGGTATCTGGTTGTTCCGGAGTTTTTGCCTAAAGACCTGAGTGACTGGTTCAAAATGGACTTAGATCCTAATATCCAGTTTTTCCTTTCCTCACTGGTTTGCCTCGGATTATTCACCGCAGCACGAGTATGTGAGCAAGTCAGAGCGGCTATTCAATCCCTGCCACGAGGGCAAAAAGCCGCTGGGCTGGCAATGGGGCTGACTCTGCCTCAGACTTACCGCTACGTTCTGCTACCCAACGCTTATCGTGTCATCACCCCACCCATGACCTCAGAGATGCTCAATCTGGTGAAAAACTCCGCGATTGCTTCCACTATCGGTCTGGTGGATATGGCCGCACAGGCAGGGAAATTACTGGATTATTCCGCACATGCCTATGAAACATTCACGGTTATCACACTGGCATATGTTGGCATCAATCTCGTGATCATGCTGGCAATGAGCGTACTAGAGAAAAAAATACAGCTGCCGGGCAACATAGGAGGGAAATAGAACATGTATCAATTTGACTGGAGTTCGATTGTACCCAGCCTACCGCTCCTGTTGGATGGATTAATCATCACCGCAGAGATAACACTGATAGCTATTGTGATTGGCATTGCCTGGGGCACCATTCTGGCAATGATGCGGCTTTCTTCCATTAAAGCTCTGAGCTGGTTTGCAGCCCTGTATGTTAATCTATTCCGCTCCGTACCTCTGGTAATGGTGTTGTTATGGTTCTATTTAATTGTGCCTAGCTTAGTTCAAAATGTTCTGGGCATATCACCAAAAACTGATATCCGATTAATCTCTGCAATGGTAGCGTTCTCAATCTTTGAAGCGGCCTATTACGCTGAAATTATCCGGGCAGGTATCCAGAGTATTTCCCGTGGTCAGTCATCCGCATCGCTGGCATTAGGGATGACACACATGCAAAGTATGCGTTTGGTCATTCTGCCACAGGCATTCCGGGCAATGATACCGTTGCTGCTGACACAGGGTATTGTATTGTTTCAGGATACTTCTCTGGTATACGTATTGAGTCTGGCGGATTTTTTCCGTACAGCAAGCAATATCGGTGAACGTGACGGTACACAGGTTGAAATGGTTCTGTTTGCCGGGTTGGTTTATTTTGTCATTAGTTTTTCCGCCTCGATGCTGGTTAACTATTTAAAGAAAAGGACTATTTAATGATCTCGCTGAAAAATGTATCCAAATGGTATGGTCAGTTTCAGGTGCTGAATGACTGTTCAACTGAAGTCAAAAAAGGCGAAGTCGTGGTCGTCTGCGGGCCTTCTGGTTCCGGCAAATCCACACTCATAAAAACGGTCAACGGCCTCGAAGCTGTCCAGCAGGGTGAAATTTCGGTTAATGGAACACAAGTCAATGATAAAAAAACCGATCTGGCACAATTGCGTTCCCAAGTTGGTATGGTATTTCAACATTTTGAACTGTTCCCTCATCTATCGATCATTGACAATCTGACGCTGGCTCAGGTTAAAGTTCTCAAGCGCGATAAGCAGGCAGCAACAGAAAAAGGCCTGAAACTGTTAGAGAGAGTCGGGTTATCAAACCACGCCCATAAATTTCCTTCTCAGCTTTCCGGCGGGCAACAACAGCGGGTAGCTATCGCCCGCGCGCTCTGTATGGATCCGATTGCTATGCTGTTTGACGAACCCACTTCTGCCCTTGATCCAGAAATGATCAATGAAGTGCTGGATGTAATGGTTGAACTGGCTAACGAAGGAATGACCATGATGGTCGTTACCCATGAAATGGGGTTTGCCAAAAAAGTGGCTCACCGCGTTATCTTTATGGATGAGGGGACAATTGTCGAAGACAGCAGAAAAGAAGATTTCTTCGTCAACCCTAAATCAGAGCGCGCCCGCGATTTTCTGGCAAAAATTCTGCACTGATTACGTGACTGGTCGGCGGTATCAACATTACCGCCGACTTTACACTGCCTCTGTTCCCGATAGGGAAGATAAAGGGGTGAAAAATTCAGTAATTTTCTGTGTTGTTCCACTAACAGGTGTTGTTGCCCCTATTCCTATCCGCTATGCTATGTCATCTTAAATTTCATCAACAAACATACTCGCTATCCCCAATAGATTTCGAGTTGCATCGCGTCGGCAGGGAAGTTAATCCCAGATAGCACAACAAAGAGGCAGCTTGAAAGGTGAAGGGGATAAAAGCGTAGCATTATTATTCACCATAGGATCATCGGTGCCATGCAAGAACAATATCGTCCAGAAGACATAGAGCAACAAGTCCAGCTTCATTGGCAAGAGAAGCAAACTTTTAAAGTGACCGAAGACAGCAGTAAAGAAAAATACTACTGCCTGTCCATGCTACCTTACCCTTCTGGCCGACTACATATGGGCCATGTCCGTAACTACACCATTGGTGATGTGATTTCCCGTTACCAGCGTATGCTTGGTAAAAACGTGCTGCAACCCATCGGTTGGGATGCATTCGGTTTACCGGCAGAAGGCGCAGCGGTTAAAAACAAAACCGCACCAGCACCGTGGACTTATTCCAATATCGAATACATGAAAGGCCAGCTGAAAATGCTGGGATTCGGTTACGACTGGGATCGCGAAGTCGCAACCTGTACACCGGAATATTATCGCTGGGAACAATGGTTCTTCACCAAACTGTATGAAAAAGGTCTGGTTTACAAAAAAACTTCCGCAGTGAACTGGTGTCCGAACGATCTGACCGTTCTGGCAAATGAGCAGGTTATTGATGGTTGCTGCTGGCGCTGTGACAGCCCGGTAGAACGTAAAGAGATCCCGCAGTGGTTTATTAAAATCACCGATTATGCGGAAGAATTGCTGAACGATCTGGATAAGTTGGAAGAGTGGCCTGAGCAGGTCAAAGTTATGCAGCGTAACTGGATTGGCCGTTCAGAAGGTGCTGAAATCACCTTTAAGGTTGCTGATAGTCAGGAAAAGCTGACCGTCTATACCACCCGCCCGGATACTTTCATGGGAGCTACCTATGTTGCTGTAGCTGCGGGTCATCCTCTGGCAAAACAGGCGGCGGAAAACAATTCTGAGCTGGCGGAATTTATCAACGAATGCCGTAATACCAAAGTTGCTGAAGCAGATATGGCAACAATGGAGAAAAAAGGCATTCCGACCGGTATGTTCGTCATCCATCCGTTAACTAACGAAAAAATGCCTATCTGGGTTGCCAACTTCGTTCTGATGGAATACGGCACAGGTGCAGTTATGGCGGTTCCGGGCCATGATCAGCGTGACTGGGAATTCGCAACTAAATACAACCTGCCAATCAAAGCGGTCATTCTGGATAACGAGGGTAATGTACCAACTGTTCAGGAAAGCGCGATGACTGATAAGAACGCTCTGATCAACTCCGGCGAATTCAGTGGGCTGAGCCATGAAGACGGCTTCAATGCTATCGCTGACAAACTGGTTGAAATGGGTGTTGGCAAACGCAAAATTAACTACCGCCTGCGTGACTGGGGAGTTTCCCGTCAGCGTTACTGGGGTGCACCAATTCCAATGGCAACGCTGGAAGATGGCACCGTAGTTCCGGTTCCTGAAGATCAACTGCCGGTTATTCTGCCGGAAGATGTTGTAATGGATGGCATCACCAGCCCAATCAAAGCCGATCCGGAATGGGCTAAGACGACGATTAATGGTCAGTCTGCACTACGTGAAACGGATACCTTCGATACCTTTATGGAATCATCATGGTATTACGCTCGTTATACCTGCCCGGATTACGATAAGGGTATGCTTGATCCTACTGCTGCTAACTATTGGCTGCCGGTAGATCAATATATTGGTGGTATTGAACACGCTATCATGCACCTGATGTATTTCCGTTTCTTCCACAAACTGATGCGTGATACCGGTCTGGTCAATTCAGATGAGCCAGCAAAACGTCTGCTGTGTCAGGGCATGGTTCTGGCTGAAGCCTTCTATTACACTGGCAGCAACGGTGAAAAAATCTGGGTATCTCCGGCTGATGCTATTGTTGAGCGTGACGAAAAAGGCCGTATCATCAAAGCAATGGATAATGATGGTCATGAGCTGGTTTATACCGGCATGAGCAAAATGTCCAAATCCAAAAATAACGGTATCGACCCACAGCTTATGGTTGATAAATACGGCGCTGATACCGTTCGTTTGTTTATGATGTTCGCTGCACCACCAGAACTGACTCTGGAATGGCAGGAATCTGGTGTAGAAGGGGCTAACCGCTTCCTGAAACGTGTATGGCGTCTGGTCCACGAGCATGTCAGCAAAAATGCTGATAAAGGCGAAATGCAGCCACTGGATATCACCAGCCTGACAACAGAACAGAAAGATTTGCGTCGCGACCTGCACAAAACTATTGCTAAAGTCACGGATGATATCGGACGCCGTCAGGCATTCAATACCGCAATAGCCGCCATCATGGAACTGATGAATAAACTGACCCGCGCACCGCAGGAAACAGAGCAAGATAGTGCCCTGATGCAAGAAGCGCTGACAGCCATTGTACGTATGCTTTCACCTATCACACCTCATGCCTGCTTCGTCATGTGGAAAGCTCTTGGCAATGATAAATGTGACGTTGATACCGCTGCATGGCCGCAGGCTGATGAAAAAGCCATGGTTGATGATACTAAACTGGTCGTTATTCAGATCAATGGTAAAGTCCGTGGCCGTATCACCGTACCGGCAGATGCGACAAAAGAATATGTTCAGGAGATGGCTTCTCAGGAATACAGCGTAACGAAACACCTTGAAGGCGTCAGTATCCGGAAAGTTATCTATGTTCCGGGTAAATTGCTGAATCTGGTCGTTGGTTAATATTATAGGAAAGAGTATGCGACATCGTATTTTCACGTTGTTGCTGGGGTTAGCGGTGCTGGTCACCGCTGGCTGCGGCTTTCATCTACGTGGTACAACACAGGTTCCCAAAGAACTCCAGACATTACAGCTCAACTCTGGTGATCCTTATGGGCCATTGGCACGGGCAGTACGTCAGCAACTACGTCTGAACGATGTCAGAATTGCTGAACAGGCCAGTGCCTCACTGCCAATTCTGAAATTACTGGGCTCAAGTGAAAACAATGTCACGGTTTCAGTCTTTCAGGATGGTAAAGCGGCGGAGCGCCAGATGGTGCTGGATGTTGATGCACAGGTTCTGATGCCGAACGGTAATATTTATCCACTAGAGGTAAGGGTTGAACGTTCGTTTTTTGATAACCCATTGGAAGCTCTGGCAAAAGATGCGGAAAACGAACTTGTTAAGCAGGAAATGCGTGAACAAGCTGCTCGTCATCTGATACGCAAACTGCTGACAATTCAAAGTTCAGAGCAACCTAAATCTGCTGAAACACAAAAGCAATGATCAGACTCTATCCTGAACAACTTCTTTCGCAGCTCAATGAAGGGCTGCGAAATAACTACCTGCTATGGGGCAATGAACCGTTGCTGCTACAGGAAAGTCAGGACAGTATCCGTAAAGTAGCTGAACAGCACGGCTTTGTGGAGCATTTCTCATTCTCACTGGATAATCATACCGAGTGGGATGAAATCTTCAGTTTATGCCAGTCACTCAGCCTGTTCGCCAGCCGTCAGTCAATTACCCTGTTATTACCTGAAAATGGTCCCAATGCAGCAATGGCGGAGCGTCTGGCTAAGCTATCAGAATTACTGCATGACGATGTTTTATTGATACTCCGTGGGCATAAACTGACCAAGGCACAAGAAAACAGCATCTGGTTCAAAGCCATCGGGAAAAATGGTGTTTATGTCAGCTGTCTCAATCCTGAGCAAAACCGTCTGCCTCAATGGGTCGCACAACGAGCTAAAAGTATGGGCCTGTCACTGGAAGATGAAGCTAACCAGCTACTGTGTTATTGCTACGAAGGAAACCTGCTGGCATTGTCTCAGGCGCTGGAGCGGCTTTCGTTGCTCTATCCTGATAATCGCCTGACGCTTCATCGGGTCGAAGAGGCTGTCAATGATGCAGCACATTTCGCCCCTTACCATTGGGTCGATGCTCTACTGGCGGGCAAAGTCAAACGCGGATGGCATATCCTGAAACAATTGCGGCAAGAAGATACCGAAGAGATTATTCTGCTTCGTACTATACAGCGAGAACTGATGCTACTCTTAACCTTTAAGCGTCAGGAAAAAACAACACCTTTAAAGACCCTGTTTGATCAACATAAAGTCTGGCAAAACCGTCGGATGCTTTTGACTGCCGCATTACAACGGCTATCACTGCAAGATCTGCACTCAGCTATACACTTGTTGACCCAGATGGAGTTACGCATCAAACAGGATTATGGCCAATCTATTTGGGCTGACCTGGAAACCCTTTCTATGCTGCTGTTATACGGAAAAGACCTCGGAAAAACGCACGGAAAAATATTACCAGAGAGCTTTTTGAATGCTTCACACCACTAATTCATCCTTAACTCATCCACCGTTAAATTCACCGATTATTCATGCTTTATTTGGTGGTACTTTTGACCCCATCCATTATGGTCATTTACGTCCGGTAGAAGCATTAGCAAAACTGGCGGGGCTTAAACAGGTTATTCTGTTACCTAACCATGTTCCGCCGCACCGCCCTCAACCAGAAGCCACCGCCCAGCAACGGCTGGAAATGGTGCGTCTGGCAGTACAGGATAATCCCCTGTTTACTGTTGATACGCGGGAATTGCAGCGTGAGACACCTTCTTATACGGTTGATACATTAAAATCATTCCGTGAAGAAGTCGGTGAGCAGTGCCCGCTAGCATTTATCATCGGGCAGGATTCCCTGCAATCCATTCATACCTGGCATCGCTGGTCTGAATTACTGGATATCTGTCATTTACTGGTCTGTTCTCGCCCCGGCTATTCAAGGCAGCTTTCAACGCCAGAAATGCAGGAATGGCTTGAACAGCACAAAATTGATACCCCCGCACCATTAAGTCATAAATCACATGGTTACATTTATCTGGCCGAAACACCGTTGTTGGATATTTCAGCAACTGATATTCGCCGCCGCCATCAACAGGGCTTAAACTGTGATGATTTATTACCTCCATTAATACAAAATTATATTGATTCCCAGCAGTTATATAGTTGATAGTTAAATCATATGTGATTTCCCGGCTCAGCAGCTTACGTTTATAGAGACGGGCATGCTATTATTCTGCGTTACTCAACTACTTTGATAAAATTAAGGTGATCCTTTTGCAAGGCACAGAACTACAACAATTTATTATTGATAAACTTGAAGATTCAAAAGCACAGGATATTGTTTCTATAGATGTTCGTGGAAAATCCAGCATTACAGACTGCATGCTGATCTGCACCGGTACATCAACTCGTCACCTGATGTCAGTCGCTGACAATCTGGTTGATGACTGCCGCGAAGCCGGCATTATGCCTCTGGGTGTCGAAGGACAAGGGATCTCAGACTGGATTGTTGTAGACCTCGGCGAAGTCATGGTGCATGTCATGCAGGAAGACAGCCGCCGGATGTATGAACTGGAAAAACTCTGGAGCTGAGTTTGAAGTTACAACTTGTCGCTGTAGGAACAAAAATGCCGGACTGGGTACAGACCGGCTTCATGGATTACTTGCACCGTTTTCCCAAAGATATGCCGTTCGAACTGATTGAAATTCCGGCAGGAAAACGGGGCAAAAACGCCGATATCAAACGTATTCTGGAAAAAGAAGGCGAACAGATGTTATCGGCTGTCAGTAAAGGCAACCGGATTGTCACGCTGGATATCCCCGGTTCCCGTTGGGAAACGCCCCAACTGGCACAACAGCTTGAACGTTGGAAACAGGACGGAAGAAATGTCAGTTTACTGATTGGTGGCCCAGAAGGATTAGCTCCTGCCTGTAAAGCCGCGGCAGAACAAAGCTGGTCACTTTCTCCACTGACTCTTCCACACCCTCTGGTACGGGTTTTGGTTGCTGAAAGCCTATACCGGGCATGGAGTATCACAACTAATCACCCTTATCATCGGGAATAAATTAGGTAATCTATCACCGTGAATTCTGGTAATGGGATGAAGAATAAACGAACTCCTTTTCGCGATCATACGGCTGAATCAGCCCTCTTTATACGCCGCGCACTCGTGGCGTTTGTTGGCGTTATCCTTTTAACCGGAGTTCTGATTGCCAACCTCTATAATCTCCAGATCACCCGGCACGAAGATTACCAGACACGCTCAAACGGGAACCGTATTAAGCTTGTTCCCATTGCGCCGAGCCGTGGGCTCATTTATGACCGTAACGGCACACTTCTGGCGGCTAACCGTACAATTTACCAATTGGAGATTGTGCCACAAAAAGTTGATGACCTTGATAAGACAATCAATGAGCTGCGTTCTATCGTCGGGTTAACTGATGAAGATATCGAAAATTTCCAAAAGGAACGCCGACGTGCCCGTCGTTTTACCCCGATTCCCCTGAAAACACCGCTGACTCAGGTACAGGTTGCCCGGTTCTCTGTCAATCAGTACCGTTTCCCCGGTCTGGAAATCAAAGGATATCAACGCCGCTATTATCCTTATGGCTCTGCCCTCACCCACGTTATCGGCTATGTCTCTAAAATTAATGATAAAGATGTAGAACGGCTCGAGCAGGAAGGGATATTACAGGATTATGCGGCGACTCATGATATCGGCAAACTGGGTATTGAACGTTATTACGAACCCATTCTGCATGGCAAACCCGGCTATGAAGAAGTTGAAGTTAATAACCGTGGTAAAGTTATCCGCCAGTTACACGAGCAACCGCCGCAAGCGGGTAAAGATATCTACCTGTCAATAGACTTAGAGCTGCAAACTTACATTGAAAAGATCCTGACAACCAGCCGGGCAGCCGTTGTTGTTACCGATCCCCGGACTGGCGAAGTACTGGCGATGGTATCGACTCCAAGCTATGACCCCAATCTGTTTGTTGATGGGATTTCCAGTAAGGATTATAAGGCACTGCTCAATAACCCTAACCGCCCGCTGATTAATCGTGCAACACAAGGCGCATACCCTCCGGCCTCCACAGTAAAACCATTTATTGCTGTTGCAGCACTAAGCAGCGGTGTCATTACAAAGAATACAACTATCCATGATACTGGCAGGTGGCAACTACCTAACTCCAATATGAGTTACCGCGACTGGAAACGTTATGGGCATGGCCTGTTGAATGTGCATAAGGCTATTGTTGAATCGGCTGATACCTTTTTCTATCAGCTCGCCTATGATATGGGCATCGATAAAATCTCTGAGTGGATGATAAAATTTGGTTACGGTCAGTTTACCGGCATTGATCTGAAAGAAGAGACTGCGGGTAATATGCCAACCCGTGAATGGAAACAAAAACGCTATAAAAAACCTTGGTATCAAGGTGATACAATATCTGTCGGTATCGGTCAGGGTTACTGGACCGCTACGCCGATGCAGATGGTGAAAGCCCTGATGATATTAATCAATGACGGCGAGGTGAAAACACCCCACTTCCTGCTGAAGACGCATCTGAACAATAGCGTACACCCTTACCAGCCTCCTGTCATTGAACCTATCGGAGATATTCATTCCGGCTATTGGGAGGTCGCTAAAGAGGGAATGTATGGTGTTGTCAACGCTCCGAACGGGACAGCACGCAGGTTTTTCGTCGGTACTCCTTATAAAGTCGCAGGCAAAACAGGTACAGCTCAGGTGTTCAGGTATGAAACCTACAATGCAAGTAAACTTGCAGAGCATCTGCGGGATCACAGTTTAATGATTGCTTTTGCGCCTTACGATAATCCAACTGTTGCCATCTCCATTATTTTAGAAAATGGAGGGGCAGGGCCACGTGTTGGCACCATCGTACGCCAGATTTTAGATCATATCCTAATCAAGCATGATAAGGATCCCTCTACTACTGAGCCTGCTGATAAAAACAGATCACTACCCGCAGGAAAGCCCGCCAGCGGGACACGAGTTAATGAGTAATGCTATGACAGAATCGCAGAAAAAAGTTCCTTTCTGGAACAGGATACATATAGATACCCCGTTGCTATTGTGCATTCTGATACTGCTTGCCTACAGCCTTTTCATTATGTGGAGCGCCAGCGGGCAGGATGCTGGCATGATGGAGCGTAAAATCGGGCAAGTGCTTATCGGGCTGGTTGTGATGATAGTTCTTGCTCAGGTACCGCCCCGAATATATGAAAGTTGGGCACCTTACCTTTATATTGTCTGTGTCATCCTGCTTATTCTTGTTGATGTTTTCGGGCAAATAAGTAAAGGGGCACAACGCTGGCTGGATCTGGGCATTGTACGTTTCCAGCCGTCAGAAATTGCCAAAATTGCGGTTCCTCTCATGGTGGCCCGCTTTATGAACCGGGATCTTTGCCCCCCTTCCCTGAAAAATACGGGAATTGCATTAATCCTGATTTTCCTGCCAACCCTGCTTGTCGCGGCACAACCTGACTTAGGTACATCTATCCTGATCGCCGCATCCGGGTTGTTTATCCTGTTTCTGGCTGGTATGAACTGGCGCTTAATCGCGATTGCCGTTGTATTGGCAGCCTGTTTTTTACCGATATTGTGGTTCTTTCTGATGCATGACTATCAACGGGCCAGAGTCATGATGCTATTAGATCCGGAAAGCGACCCTCTGGGAAAAGGCTACCATATCATTCAATCAAAGATTGCCATTGGCTCCGGCGGATTATTTGGAAAAGGCTGGTTACAGGGCACACAGTCACAATTAGAGTTTTTACCTGAGCGTCATACCGATTTCATTTTTGCGGTTCTGGCGGAAGAACTGGGATTAGTGGGTGTCATCGTATTACTTGCCCTTTACTTACTGATCATTATCCGCGGGCTGATTATTGCAGCCAAAGCACAAAATACTTTCGGCCGTGTCATGGTTGGGGGGCTAATATTGATATTGTTTGTTTATGTTTTCGTTAACATCGGCATGGTTAGCGGTATCTTGCCGGTGGTCGGCGTGCCCCTGCCACTGGTCAGCTACGGAGGCTCGGCATTGATCGTCTTAATGGCTGGATTCGGCATAATCATGTCGATACATACCCATCGCAAGTTATTATCCAAAAGTCTATGAGGAAGAGATTTCATGCGTCAACAATGGCTTATTCTCGGCATAGTGGCTGTACTGATTTCAGGTTGTACAACAAAAAATGAAAAAGATGCCACCTCCGTTCTGCCCATTCCGACCCGTGATGTTTTAGGTGCAGAGCCTGTCTATGAGCCTTATCATCCCAGCGCTAATCAGGATTACACAAAAGATGGCGTGAATTACCACATCGTCAAGGATCCGGCCCAATTTACTCAGACAGGGTATGCCAGTGTATTTGGTGAAGGATCCACCGGTAAATTGACCGCGATCGGAGAACGGGATACACCCTATGCACTGACAGCCGCCCACCCGACACTGCCAATACCGGGCTATGTCCGTGTCACCAATTTAAGTAATGGGCGTATGATAATCGTCAGAGTTAATGATCGTGGCCCTTACAATCAGCCGGGAAAAATTATCGAATTATCACGGGCTATTGCCGATCGTCTGAATTTAATGCCGCAAAGCAAAGTTAAGCTGGATGGCATTCAGGTTGCTGCTGATGGCTCACTAGCAGGTTTGGGTACAGAAGGTTCAACCATTATCAAACAAAGCTATGCACTACCTGACAGGCCTGCACTGAATCCATCATCAGTTTCAGCCACAGGCACGGCCCCGGTTTTATCTGAGCAAACTCACTCAGAACAGAATCTATCCGCAAATACTGCCAGTACAGAGAATCAAAGCGCCTCACAACCTGAGAAGCCTGCTTCTGTGCAGGAGCCTCCGGCACAAACAAAATCAGTTGCCACATCTCCTGCCACACCAGAATCAGCTAACACATCTGGCTATATGGTACAGGTTGGCGCTGTCAGCACTGAAGCGAAAGCCAGAGAGTGGCAACAATCGTTAAGTAAACGCTTTAATACACCCGGACGAGTGATTCAGTTTGGTCATGTTTACCGCGTACAACTGGGGCCTTTCAATGCCCGCCAGCAAGCCGTAGAGCTCCAAAAGAAATTAACGGATCAAATGCAACAATCCTCCTTTATTACTACTCCGTGATGAGCTGATGCCCCGCTGATATTTGCCTTTATTCAGGCCATTATCAGTGGGGAGAAATCAAGTAAGATACAGGTAATCATGGAGTACAGCGTAATCGAGTAAAAAAGTGCAAATATCCTTCTGTCCCAATTTTGTTTAATGTCACTCTTTTCGTCATTTGTTATGATGTGACTTATCTTTTATCAATGCTTCTTCACGGATGTTATCTAATCAATCATGAAATACATAGTTACTTCCCGTTTTATTAAAAATGCCACGCTGAGCATTGCTCTGGCAGTCAGTGCTTCTGCATTCGCCAACACCGAAGATAGCTTCAAAACTATGATCCCCGGTGTTCCACAAATCGATGCTGAAGCCTATATTCTGATTGATTACAATTCAGGAAAAATATTGGCTGAAAAGAATTCAGATATCCGTCGCGATCCTGCCAGCCTGACAAAAATGATGACCAGTTATGTGATTGGTCAGGCTATTAAATCCGGGAAAATTAGCCCGGATGATATCGTTACAGTAGGTAAAGATGCCTGGGCAACAGGAAACCCTGTTTTCAAAGGCTCCTCCCTGATGTTTTTAAAACCCGGCGATCAAGTTTCTGTTGCCATGCTTTCCCGCGGCATTAACCTGCAATCAGGTAATGATGCCTGTGTTGCCATGGCGGATTATGTGGCAGGTAGTCAGGATGCGTTTGTCAGCCTGATGAATAAATATGTCCAGAGCTTAGGGTTAAAAAATTCCCATTTTCAGACGGTTCATGGTCTGGATGCCGCAGGTCAATACAGTTCTGCCCATGATATGGCGCTGATTGGTCAGGCGTTAATCCGCGATGTACCGGATGAATACGCCATCTATAAAGAAAAAGAATTCACTTACAACAACATTCGCCAGCCTAACCGTAACGGTTTACTGTGGGATAAGAGCCTGAATGTTGATGGTATTAAAACAGGGCATACCAGCGGTGCTGGCTATAACCTTGTCTCTTCCGCCACGGAAGGTAACATGCGTCTGATTGCTACGGTAATGGGCAGCCCGACCTTCAAAGGCCGTGAAACAGACAGTAAAAAACTGCTGACTTGGGGCTTCCGTTTCTTTGAAACGGTTTCCCCATTGCAGGCAGGTAAAGAATTCGCCTCTGAACCCGTCTGGTTTGGTGATAGCGATAAAGTACAACTGGGCGTCGAAAAAGATGTTTACCTGACTATTCCTCGTGGTCGCCTGAAAGATCTGAAAGCCAGCTATGTTCTGAACAATAATGAGTTACATGCCCCACTTCCCCAGAATCAGGTTGTTGGCACCATCAATTTCCAGCTTGATGGTAAAACGATTGAGCAACGTCCTCTGGTCGTGATGCAAGAAGTGAAAGAAGGTGGTTTCTTTAGCCGTTTGGTTGATTATATCCGTTTGATGTTTCATCACTGGCTTGGCTGATATCTTGAAAAATTAAAGTTAAACCACATATTCATATAACTTGTCAGAAAATAGTCATGCCACGGTAGAATGCCTTATTTTTCCGTGGCGAATAAATCAGGAGTGCCCATGAAAACGAAATTAAATGAACTGCTTGAGTTCCCCTGCTCATTCACTTACAAAGTGATGGGCCTCGCTCAGCCTGAGCTGGTGGACCATGTTGTTGAAGTGGTTCAGCGCCATGCACCGGGCGATTACTCCCCAGATGTGAAACCAAGCAGCAAAGGCAACTATCACTCTGTTTCTATTACCATCAATGCAACTCACATTGAGCAGGTTGAAACTCTGTATGAAGAGTTAGGCGCACTGGAACTGGTGCGTGTCGTGCTGTAATGCATCACTTTGTTAATCTGTGATTATTCCGACAAAGCGCTGGCAAAAAACCAGCGCTTTTCTCTGTCTACTCTACTTTTCTACCCGATTTCGCCCATTATCTGTTCACTCACGCTCAAAAACGCCAGAACGCTTTCGAACACAGGATCAAAATAGGATAAATTTCTAACCTTCCCAATAACATAGCAGCACACATCATCCATTTTGCTACTGCACTAAGGTTACCAAAACCTTGTACTGTATCGCCGTAACCGACTCCCATGTTATTGATACATGCAGCAACCGTGGCAAAGGAAGTCACTAAATCATAACCAAGAAGATTTAGCGCCCAAATAAAGAAACAGCTACAAAAAACATATAAGAAGAAAAAACCCCAGACCGAACGCAGCACCCTTTCCTGTACAGGTGCCTGACCCACTTTGATGGTTGAAATCGCATTCGGGTGAATAAGTTGATTAATCTCACTGAAACTTTGTTTTGTCAGGATCAGGAAACGTAATGCTTTGATGCCTCCACAAGTGGAACCAACACAACCACCAAAGAAACTGACAGCTAATAACATCAGCATCGTATGAGGTGGCCACTGTGCATAATCGGACGTCGACAGACCATTATCTGTCATCATTGAACTGGTCATAAAGAAACCATGCACAAACGAGTCTTTCAGCCCATACATGCCGGAACGGTATAACTCCAGCCAAATAATGCAAACTACGATGAAAAGTACCAACAGGAAAAATTTAAACTCTGCATTTTTCAGTAACGGTTTAAGGCTTCTCCGGGTCAGAATGACAAAATAAAGTGTGAAGTTAACTGCCGACAGTATTGAGAAAACACCGCCCACCATTTCAATCAGGGAGTTGTCATAATAGCCAAGACTTTCATTACGGGTCGAAAATCCCCCCAAAGAAACGGTTGATATCCCATGACAAATGGCATCAAACCAAGACATCCCGGCAGCCCAGAAGCTGAACGAACAGAGTCCACCCAATAACAGATAAACTACCCATAGGCTTTTGGCACTATCAGCCAGACGTGGCGTCAATCTCTCCTCTTTAAATGGGCCCGGCATTTCTGACTGATAAAGTTTTACGCCACCAATCCCAAGCAGCGGCAAGATTGCCACGGCAAGAACAATCACGCCCAAGCCACCGATAAAATTCAACTGGGCACGATAATAAAGAATGGATTTAGGTAAGGTAGAAACATCATTCAGTACCGTCGCTCCAGTGGTTGTAATACCGGATACACCTTCAAACATGGCATCAACAAGATTGATACTCAGGCTTTTATCCAGTACGAAAGGCAAGGCACTCAGCAACGAAAAGAGCAACCAGAACAAGACGATAATAAGAAATCCGTCCTGAGTACTGGGTTGTACTTTCGTTTTTCGAGTGAAATACCACCCAACGCCGCCCAAAATTAACCCGATTATAAAAGTTTCTAAAAAAGCAAAAACGCTTTTTTCTTTATAAAATAGGGCAACAAAAGTTGGCAGCAACATTGAGAGGCTGTAAAGGAGCACCAGAGAACTGCAAAGATGCCCTACAATCAAAAGTTGGTTTTTTCTGACCATCTGTTAGCTCAAACAGAAAACAAGGGGGAAATCATCAAAATATATAACTATGATAATATAAAATTTAAATATATTCGTCTAATTAACATTATTCGTGTATTAGCGCATTGCCGAACTGGTGAGAATCCTTTTAGGGCGTTATACTGGCGGGCAATTTTTGTTAACCGATGATGACAGTCCATTGCAACATAACACCGTTATTTTACGCCAGTTGGGTATTCAACCCTACGAGCCGGTTTCTGAAGCCATGCACCAGTTCACCGAGCAGCGGACAGCGGAAACTCCCGATGAAATCTGGTTTGTCCAGCATGAGAAAGTGTTTACACAAGGTCAGGCGGGTAAAGCAGAACATATCATTGCCGCAGGTGATATTCCTGTTATTCAGTCCGACAGGGGTGGGCAAATCACTTATCATGGTCCCGGGCAGCAGGTCATGTATATTTTGATCGATTTGAAACGCACTAAGCTCGGGGTTCGTCAGCTGGTCACTGCGATTGAAAATACCGTTGTTGAAACGTTAGCGCATTTTGGCGTTGAATCTTATGCCCGGGCCGATGCTCCGGGGGTATATGTCAATGGTAATAAAATTTGTTCATTGGGATTGCGTATCCGAAAAGGATGCTCTTTTCATGGGCTGGCCTTAAATATTGCCATGGATTTACAGCCATTTTTGCGCATTAATCCATGTGGATATGCAGGTATGCAAATGACCCAGCTGAGTGACCTCGTTACCGGGATCACTGTTGAAGATGTACAGCCCGTTCTGGCACAAAAATTCTGCCAGATCTTGGGATTCCAACTCACCGATGAAAGATGATATAATTTTTTAACATTTTTCAAAAAAATTTGAATAGTCTTATTGCCCCGATGAACTGGGTGCTGAATTTCGTTTATGAATCAGTAAAATAGTCATCAGGCAATAAATTACAATCTGAAGAATATAACTGGAACCAGCACGATTATGAGTAAACCAATTCAGATGGAACGTGGTGTCAAATACCGCGACGCAGATAAGATGGCTTTAATCCCTGTGAAAACAGTGGTTACAGAACGTGAAGCACTCTTGCGTAAACCTGAGTGGATGAAAATCAAACTTCCTGCGGATTCCAGCCGCATTCAGGGAATCAAAGCTGCAATGCGCAAAAATGGGCTGCACTCCGTCTGTGAGGAAGCCTCCTGCCCTAACCTTGCAGAATGTTTTAATCACGGAACCGCGACCTTTATGATCCTGGGTGCTATTTGTACCCGCCGCTGCCCGTTCTGTGATGTGGCACATGGCCGACCAAACGCGCCTGATGCTAATGAACCGATTAAACTTGCGCAAACCATTCAGGATATGGGGCTACGCTACGTTGTTATCACGTCCGTTGACCGTGATGACTTACGTGACGGCGGAGCACAGCACTTTGCTGACTGTATCACTGCGATCCGTGAAAAAAATCCATCAATTAAAATTGAAACTCTGGTACCGGATTTCCGTGGTCGTATGGATCGCGCACTAGAAATTATGACCGCAACACCGCCTGATGTGTTTAACCACAATCTGGAAAACGTACCACGTATGTATCGTCAGATCCGTCCGGGCGCTAATTATGAATGGTCATTAAAATTACTGGAAAGATTTAAAGAAGCACATCCGGATATTCCGACCAAATCCGGCCTGATGGTAGGTTTGGGAGAAACTAACGAAGAAATTCTGGAAGTCATGCGTGATTTGCGCAAACATGGTGTCACCATGCTGACGTTGGGGCAGTATTTGCAGCCTAGCCGCCATCATTTGCCGGTACAGCGTTATGTCAGCCCGGCAGAATTTGATGAAATGAAAGAGGCCGCCTTAGAAATGGGCTTTACCCACGCAGCCTGTGGCCCGTTTGTTCGTTCATCTTACCATGCAGACATGCAGGCCAAAGGCATGGAAGTCAAATAAGCGATACCGCTACTGATGAACCTTGTTCTTGCTGTATTTATCGGTGGTGGCATAGGCAGCGTCTTACGCTGGTTTATCAGCCTCCGCCTGAATCATATCTCAGCACCGATTGCCGTTGGGACTCTGACGGCTAACTGTGTTGGCGCATTTATTATCGGGCTGGGGCTGGCTTATTTCAGTAAAGCGACACATATCGATCCCATCTGGAAACTTCTGTTAACAACAGGCTTCTGTGGTGGCCTGACGACCTTCTCTACATTTTCTGCTGAAGTGGTTTATTTATTACAGGCAGGGAAAATCAGTTGGGCACTGGGCAGTATTCTGGCAAATGTGATTGGCTCATTATTGATGACCATGCTCGCCTTTGCTGTGATAAACAAGCTCTGAGGTAGCGAGTGCCAGAAAACATAAAAAAACCCGTTTTTATAACGGGTTTTAAAAATACGGGATTAGAAATTAGATCGCGACAACGTTTGCAGCAGATGGACCTTTCGCACCCTCGGTGATTTCAAATTCAACTTTTTGGCCTTCTGCCAGTGTCTTGAAACCATTTGATTGAATGGCGGAAAAGTGTACAAAAACATCTTTGCTACCATCTTCTGGAGTGATAAAACCAAATCCTTTAGATTCGTTAAACCACTTAACGTTACCTTTAATTTTAGACATCAAACTTACCTTTAATAAAAATGACACAAACTCCGTGCTACATACAGTACAACAAATAATATAGCTTACTGTCTGCAACCTAGATCACGAAATATATAACAAAACGCCCAAAAGGCACGTTTTGTTTAATTTCATTGATTTATTTTATACGCCAATCGCCATTTCACAAATCAATTGGCATTTCATTTTAGTTTTGTTTACTTTTTTACCTTCTTTTTCTTCTCGTGCTCCAGCAGCCATTCCTTAATATTCAGCCCCCCCGTATATCCGACTAACTTACCATCATGGCCAATTACCCGATGGCAGGGGACAATCAGTGAAATAGGATTACGTGAGTTCGCCATACCAACGGCACGGCAATAATTTACCGAACCCAACGTTAGTGCTAATTGTTTGTAACTCCACATCTCACCAAATGGGATATTACAGAGCTGTTTCCAAACCCGCTGCTGAAATTCAGTTCCCTGCATACTTAAAGGAACCGTAAATGAATCTCGCTTTCCTTTAAAATATTCTTGTAACTCTTTTACACACTGCTTAGTTATCGCATTTTTAGATTCTAATTCTTTCTTTTCATTAACAAAATAAATACTAGTAACGCCTTCATCATTAGCAGTGACGTGCACATAAGGTTTAGGAAAACCTTCTGGAGTATTCAGATAATGGTGATACATAAACTACCTCCATTTAATTTATTGTTAATAATTTCTGCACTATTTCTATACTAGCCTAAAGCTCTCCTTCATCAATTTGCAATGATGAATTCAGTTACACATCTGACAATTTGATAAAGAAACCATACCGCCTACTGATAATAAAAATCAGAGGATTGCCAATAAGATATAATACCTTACTTTTAATAACACACATTCAAAAAAGATAAAAACACCATATATTGATAAAAAATACAAATTAAAACACCATATATAGCATCGCTCTCATAAAGAGAGTATCAAAGTATAATGCATCAATACTCTTTTTTATTCTTCAATAAGTGCCCGGACCAATAAAGAATTTTACCAGAAGAGTGATAATTTATGGCAAACACCATTGGTTCCCGGGTAGTTATACTCATCGAAAATCAGACGCAAACACTTTTCATCTGGCAGCGATAACAAATAAATCTCAACGTATGTCCTCCCCCAGAAGAGATAAATTCCTGAGGATTTATTTTTCATCCCAGCCATGACATCAATATTTTTTCTATTAAATCACGCCGCCTGCAATGAAAGATTCAAATTAAGTCTTAAATGCAAACAGTTATCTACAAAACAGATTATCTTTTGATTAACAATAATAAACAATAATTTGTCAACGTAACTCAGCGCTTCGGTATATAGCTTGGAAAATTTATCGAGATTAAGCCATTAAAGAGAATATACCTTCTCACAAAGCTAAATATTTATTACATGACAATTAAACCCAAAGTCAGGAGTCTATATAACCTATTCCGTTATTGCCCAAAAACAGGCTATTAATTTAACTACGATAAATCTGAACATTTGCAAAAAAAACAGGATTTATGTCTTCATAATCGCCTGATAAAACTGTTCAAAAGTCAGAAAAATATCAATAATCAAGGTAATTGTATAAGTTCAGATAACTAATAACGGAAGATTCTCCGTAATAAAAACAGTATGATTTCCGGTCAGACGAATTTTCACTCATACCCTATTTCAATGCGACAAAAAATATAATCAGGGGATATACATGGGTGAGAAAATTTAGCATCCGATAAAAAAACACCGGAAAAAAGAGATTCATTCTGATACATAAAAATATGACTCAGACAGAGATCCTGTTCAGACAACATTCAATACACGCGTCTTCAGAGCAGCCGGAATCGACACAGCAAAATCCCCCTTCTTCTGCCCTTGTTCGTAGCGACACATAAATTTATTAACAAATCAACACCCATATCCTTGATTACTCCATTTTTTCGATCAAAATCATTGTTCTCAATAATATTTATTAAATAATTTAGACATTTCACATTTTCACTTTTATTATATTTTGTTAATGTTGTTTTACCTGTTAACAAAAAAATAAACTACCCTATGTCGATATCTGATACACCCGTGCCCGATAGTTTAAGCTCAGACACGCCGATCAATAACCACGCTATAACAGGCAAAAGTTCCTCATTCATTGAAGGTATTTTTGATAGTCTCCCCATTGTTATCGGCTATATCCCTATCTCTTTCGCTTTCGGTCTAAGTGCAGTCAAACTGGGTTTTTCCCCTCTCGAAGCCATATTTTTTTCGTGTGTCATCTACGCAGGTGCAAGTCAGTTTGTTATCACCGCATTACTCAGTGCGGGTACATCATTATGGGTTGCCGCTCTGACGGTTATGGCGATGGATATCCGCCACATTCTGTATGGCCCGGCTTTACGCTATCGGCTCACACAAAAGTTATCCCAAAAGAAAACGGTTATTTGGGCATTCGGGTTAACCGATGAAGTTTTCGCCGCTGCTACAACAAAATTAATAAAAGATCAGCGCAGCTGGAGCGAAAACTGGATGGTCGCCATTGCTATGTGTTCCTGGCTTTCATGGGTATTGGGCACAGTAGCCGGTGCATTGCTGGGAAATGGTTATCTCGAATCATACCCCGCTGTTGAAGCAGCAATGACGTTTATGTTGCCAGCCCTGTTTTTAAGTTTTTTGCTCTCTTCCTTCAAAAAACAAAATAATTATTGTGTTATTGCTTCCCTGACAGGCGCACTAATAGGTGTCATATTTTTTTCTATCCCGGTTGCCATCTTGGCAGGAATTATTGGTGGCTGCTTAGGTGCCCTTGTACAGGCTCACCTAACTCCATTGGGGGGAAAAGCATCTCATGATTGATCATAAAATATTCATAATTGGAATGGTTGTAGGAATAGCCAACTTTTTATTCCGCTATCTGCCGCTGTGCTTTGGCTCGAATCGTTCTCCCGGAGCAAAAATGGGAAACATAGGGATCATATTGGACAGTATTGGAGTGGCATCAATTTGTTCGCTTCTCATCGTTGCAGGAATTCCTGAAGTGATGCGGGTACATCATAAGTTTTTTCCTACACTGTTAGGCTGTCTGGCTATCGGTATATGCTTCTATAAAACACGTAGCATTATCATATCTACACTGTCTGGAGCAGCCATTTTTGGGTTAACATTCAAAGTATTTATGAATTAGGTATCAATATTAAAAGAAATATGATGATAATAAATAACTATAATTGCTAAATTTAACTTTTAATATAGTATTTGTATGGTTTTTAACAGAAGTTACTTTACCGGTTGAAACTAATAAGGTATCTAAACAATGGAAAGTTCATTCACTCCCACAGAAGAGTTGCTTAATTGCCGTGTTGCACAGCAAAAAGAGTTGAACAAAAGTTTGCCCTATCAAGAGATATTACTGACTCGCTTATCGATGCATGTCCAGAGTAAGATGCTGGAAAATAGAAATAACATGCTGAGAGCTCAAGGAATCAACGAAACCTTGTTTATGGCACTGATGATCCTGGATACCAAAGAAAGTCGCAGCATTCAGCCATCAGAACTTAGTGCAGCGTTGGGTTCTTCTCGTACAAACGCAACTCGAATTGCTGATGAATTAGAGAAGCAAGGCTGGATAGAAAGAAAGGAGAGCCACAACGACCGCCGTTGTCTCCACCTTCATCTGACAGAAAAAGGTACAATTTTTTTGAATAGTTTACTCCCGCCTCAGCATGAGTGCTTGGTTAAACTTTGGTCTGCCCTTGATCTGGAGGAACAGAAACAATTAGAGAATTTGATGAGAAAATTGCTGACACAGTTGGATAATATTGGGGATTGTTTGAAAAAGTGATTGTTTCTCCCTGAACAGTACTGAGTCAAAAAATCGCATAATGGCAATATGACCTAAAAAAACTTTTCCGCTAGCCGGTATCATTTGATACTTCATATGGCTAACTATTATCCTCTGATAATAATCAATCCCATAAGTCTATCTTTTCCAGTAGTGTCATCTACACTACTGGAATTGAATGATTTTTATGGTATTCATATGCGCAGCAACCTAAACAAAAATTACGGAGATTCACTATGAGTTCTAGTGAGGGAAATCCAGTACCACCAACTTCGAGTCATCCTCAAAAAAATGTGAAAAACAACAAACGCTCTCGTAGCAATGCATTGATTTTAATTTCTTTACTATTTTTCATCATCGGAGTGATTTACGCCATTTACTGGTATCTCTTCTCGCGCCACCAGCAAGAAACGGATAACGCCTATGTAACAGGCAATCAGATTCAGATCATGTCTCAGGTGAATGGCAGTGTCACCACCGTCTATTTTGATAATACTGACTTTGTGAAAAGTGGTAGTGTTCTTGTTCAGCTCGATCCTAAAGATGCAGAGCTTGCACTAGAAAAAGCACAGAATGGGCTTGCCATGGCAGTTCGGAATACTCAGCAGCAGATAGTTGATAGCGAAAGATATCAGGCAGTCATTGCACAGAAAAAAATTGCCCTCAGAAAAGCACAGAATGATTTTGACCGCAGGAAAATACTGGGGAGCCGGGAAGCGATTGGTAAAGAAGAGCTACAACATGCTTATGAAAGTGTAGCGCTTGCTCAGGCTGATTTGAATGTCGCAATTGAGCAGTACAATAGTATTCAGGCTGTTATTTTGCATACACCGCTGGAAAAACAGCCCGCAGTGGAAAAAGCAGCCTCGGATGTCCGTGATGCTTGGCTGAGTTTACAGAGAACCAAAATTGTCAGCCCGGTAGACGGGTATGTTTCCCGCCGCAATGTACAGATAGGCTCCCGCATCAATACAGGGACGCCTTTAATGGCTATCGTACCCGCCACCGGCATGTGGGTTGAAGCTAACTTCAAAGAAACACAGCTCGTCAATATGCGGATTGGTCAACCAGCAAAAATCGTCAGTGATTTTTACGGTGATAAGATCGTCTATAAAGGAAAAGTTGTCGGCCTTGATATGGGAACAGGCAGCGCGTTTTCTCTGCTACCTGCTCAAAATGCCAGTGGAAACTGGATCAAAGTTGTCCAGCGCCTGCCTGTCCGCATTGAAATTGACTCAGAAAACCTGATAAAACACCCTCTTCGTATTGGACTGTCAACAAAAACCACCGTTGATACAGCGGATACCAACGGAATTGCCTTATCCACCACTGAGCGCATTAAACCGGCCTATCACACAAATGCGTTGGCGATAGACATGTCTCCTGCAAACAAAATAGTTACTGACATCATTAATAGTAACTTAAAGAATTAATTATAAGGGGGAGCCATGGTAACACGAGCACCACTTACAGGCACAAAACTGGCGTTACTGACCATTTCTCTCGCAATGGCTACTTTTATGCTGGTCTTGGATTCAACCATTGCCAATGTTGCCATACCAACCATTGCGGGGAATTTAGGTGCATCAAACTCTCAGGGAACATGGGTTATCACCTCGTTTGGTGTTGCAAACGCCATATCCATCCCGATTACCGGCTGGCTGGCAAAACGCATTGGTGAAGTCAGGCTGTTCATCTGGTCTACGGCACTGTTTACCTTCTCTTCATGGCTGTGTGGGATCTCCGGCAGCCTTGAGATGTTAATCGCTTGTCGTATTATTCAAGGGTTAGTCGCAGGCCCAGTGCTTCCGCTTTGCCAAAGCCTGTTATTGAATAACTACCCACCAGCCAAACGGAATATGGCGCTGGCACTCTGGTCTGTCATGGTGGTGGTTGCTCCCATTTGTGGCCCGATATTGGGCGGTTATATCAGTGATAACTACCACTGGGGCTGGATTTTCTTTATCAATGTCCCTCTTGGTATCGGTATTATCTTTACCACCATGAAACTCCTGCGAGGCCGGGAAACCAAAACAGAAATCAAACCGATTGATACCGTTGGATTAATTTTGCTCATCGCGGGTATCGGCTGCCTACAAATCATGCTTGATAAGGGTAAGGAGCTGGATTGGTTTAACTCGACTGAAATTATTATTCTGGCAACTATTGCCGTTATTTCATTATCACTTTTGATCATATGGGAATTAACCGACGATAATCCCATTATCGACCTTTCATTGTTCCGAGAACGTAATTTTACTATCGGAACACTGTGTATCAGCCTCGCCTTTATGTTGTACTTCGGCAGCATCGTTCTACTACCGCAGCTACTACAGGAAGTGTTTGGCTATACCGCAACATGGGCCGGTTTTGCAGCCGCTCCGGTAGGGTTACTCCCTCTGTTACTGTCGCCCCTTTTCGGTAAATATGGCCATAAAGTTGACATGCGTATCCTCGTCACATTCAGCTTTATTGTTTATTCTATCTGTTTTTACTGGCGGGCTTACACATTCGAACCGGGCATGGATTTTGCCGCAGCGGCATGGCCTCAATTCTTACAGGGGCTTGCGATGGCCTGCTTCTTCATGCCACTGACAACCATTACTCTGGCGGGCTTAGGGCCGGAGCGCATGGCATCTGCTTCCAGCCTGTCGAACTTTACCCGCACACTATCAGGCTCAATTGGTACATCGATTACAACCACATTGTGGACACAACGTGAATCAATGCATCATTCAAACTTTACCGAGCAGATCACCCCGTATAACCCCAACTATCAGCAGGTTCATCAGCAACTTTCACAATTGGGAATGAATGATCAGCAAATTGCCGCCTATCTGGCAAAAGAGATCACTCATCAGGGGTTGATCAATTCAGCTAATGAAATTTTTTGGATTTCAGCAGGTATATTCCTGATCCTGATATTCCTTATCTGGATGGCGAAACCCCCTTTTAGCGCGGTAAAACAAGGGAGTGACGGAGCACATTAAGCGGGTTTTTCATGCTGACGCTTTATATACACAATGGATTTCAAGATGCATCACGGCGGCAAGGGAGAGAATCCTCAGGAGCATAGCTGACTATGTGACTGAGGTGAGCGAGCACAGCCAACAAAGAGGCAACTTGAAAGACGAAGTGTATATTTCCGCTAATGACAAACAATCCTTTGGTTAAAGAACCCGAATCATACGGGTTCTTTAACCAATAACGCTGACACAACCTCAATCACCTTCTCTTTATTCTGATCGATAAAAAAATGACCGCCCGGAACAGATTGTACAATTAAACCTTCACTGGATAATTCTGACCATGCATAGAGTTCAATTGGTTTAATATCCGGGTCAGCATCTCCGCTTAAAACGGTTATCGGGCTTTTCAGCAGGCACCGTTGTGCCTGATAAGTTTCGGCCATTTTAAAATCAGCCCTCAAAAGTGGCAGCAAGAAATCCATCAGCTCCCTGTGTGACAGGACTTCATCCGTCACACCATTCATTTCCCGTAACTCATGGATAAACTCATCGTATGGTAAGTCGTGAGTGATGGGGTAATCATACCTTAAATGCGGGGCTGTACAGCCTGATGCAAAAAAATGCACAGGAACCGGATAGCCACAGGATTGAAGTTTACAGGCAAGTTCAAATGCTACCCGGCAGCCCAGACTGTGCCCGATAAAAGCATACGGAACCGCCGTAATAAATTCCGCATGAACCATTAACTCATCGATCAGTGAGTGCAAATCTTCATATGGCGTTTCATCAAGCCGGGTTGTTCTACCCGGCGGCTGGATAGCAACCACTTCAATGTCATCCGTAAAATATTCAGCCCAATCATGGTATGTCTTAGCGGATCCTCCCGCATAGGGAAAACAGAATATTCTCAGCCTCGGGCTATCAATCGGCTTCGGTATAAGAAACAACTTATTACGCTCCAAACGACACTCCTGTTTTTGCAAAATGACCTATTGATTGCGTATTGCGATGGCGTAGCTGTTCCTCCGCTAACGCAATCAAATTTGTCAGAGACGGACGCTGATAAAAGGCTTTAAGTTTTAGCTCAATGCTGAAATGGGTATTAATTTTTGCCAGTAGGCGTACAGCCATCAGAGAATCCCCTCCCAACTCAAAAAAATTGTCCTCTGGCGAAACAGTGCTGCGATTGAGTGCCTCACTGAAATGGGAACAGAGCTGTCTGGCAATATCAGAGCCAAATTCACACTCCACATGTTCTTCTGCCAGTGGAGAATATTGGTTTTGCCCTAACATCAATAAAGCGGCGGTATCAATCTTATTGTTAATGGTATAAGGGATAGCCTCGATCACCCGCCATTGTGTTGGGATCATATAGTCCGGCAATTGGCCTTGCAGGTGCTGTTTGACCAGATCAATAAGTTGATGAGAATTCTCCGTGACCCCGGAAGTTGGTACCAGATAACCACAGAGCCGCTCATAGGGCTGTTTTTCAACGACGACGACAGCTTTATCAATATCCGGCACTTGCTTAATCCACGATTCAATCTCTTCCGGCTCGATACGATAACCACGGAGTTTGATCTGCTTATCCTTCCGCCCCAGACACAACAGCGTGTTATCCAGCGTAAAACAACCCAGATCACCGGTTTTATAAAGCCGTGCGCCGTTAATACGGGAGAAAGTATCTTCAACAAACGCAGCCGCTGTTAAATCGGGACGCTGCCAATACCCTTTTGCCACCCCTGCACCACCGATGAATAACTCACCGACGACTCCGGCTGGTTGATGGCAGCCCTGTTCATTGAGAACATACATCTGTGTATTAGCAATAGGAGAACCGATGGGTAACACACCCTGCCTCCTTTGGGGATCTGACTCGATATTCAATCGCTCAACACAACAACCTACAACCGTTTCTGTCGGGCCATACTCATTAAAACACACACTTTCAGGTGCAATAGCGCTGAGATACTCCAGATGGGTACGACTCATTTGCTCGCCACCAACGACGATCACTTTAACGTCCAGCGATGTCTGTTTCTGCCCCAGACTGAGCGCCAGATGTTCCAGCTGTGAAGGTGTTGTTTTCATTAATCCCAGTGGCTTATTCAGTTCTAATAGGCGCAGTAATGGCCCATCCTGACTATCCTGACTGGCTGGTGAGGAGAACAGCATGACGTGTCCTCGTGCCATTAATGGCAAGAGCAAACTGGTGATGGTGGCATCAAAGCCGAAGGACGTTGTTACGGGAACACCCAATCCACCTAAATCATCGGCTTTTGTCGGCATATAAGTTTGGGCTGCCCAGTTGAGATAGTTATTCAGCCCTTTGCGATAAACTTCAACACCTTTTGGTTTGCCTGTCGTACCGGAGGTATAAATCATGTAGCAAAGGCTGTCATTCTGGGGAATTCGTTCCCATTGAGGGACTAAAGCGCCAAAGCTTCGGTTGTCTCTGCTCGCCGTTTCCCATTCCCGCGTCAGTTCAATAACCGGAGTATTAAAACGCGATATCTCAGCAACTAAAGACGCATTTTTATCCTCTACGCCATTTCCCTCAATCAAAACAGCATCAGGGCAAGCATCTTCAATAATCATCAGTAAGCGATTAAGAGGTAAATGGCTATCGACAGGTATCCAAACAATGCCTTCCGTCAAACAGGCAATAATCGTTGCCAGAGCCAAAGGGGTGGCGCCGGAGAAAATCACGACCCGGGCCTGCTGTTCCACTTCAGAAATAATATGCCGGCGTAACTCATCGGCGACTTTCTGGCTCAGAGAGTATAATTTTTCATAACTTATGCTTTCGTAGTGTGAACCAACTAAATATTCAACGGCTGTTAACTCCGGTTCTGTGCTTAATCGGCGGAAGAAATGTTGGCAGAAGTCTTCCTGAAAGAGAGTATCGGTCTGGTTGAATGCCAGCACCTGACGTTGATAAGCATCCTCGCTCAACAAAGAGTGAGCCAATACTTCTTGATCGGCATTGAGTGTCATCGCGGTACACAACCGCTGATAGCTGTTGATTAATACGTCAGAATAGTCTGTCGTAACATGGTTATATTGATATTCAAAACATAGTTCTACGGTATCAATGTGATTCACCACAAACAACGTCAATGGGAATTTCCCCCCGACTGGCGTTAATTCATGTTGATAAGCACGCATACCGGGTAACGTCCAATCTGTCTGACCGACAAAATAGTTGTACATCACATTGAATAACGGCGTCTGTGCAGTCTGCTGCACATGGCTGACACTACGCACAATCGAGCTGTAAGGTAATTGCTGATGCTGCATACCCGTATAAAGCTGGTTGCTCAGTTGAGTGGCAATATCGGCAAAGCTGATTTTCGGATGAAAAGTCACTTTAATGGGTAACACATTGATAAAGTAACCTATTGTTTTTTCGAGTCGTGCATCATCCCGCAAAGATGTGGGAACACCGAACACAATCGTTTGTTGTCCCGTCAATCGGTATAACAGCGCAGCGTATACAGTAAAGTAAGCAAGCGCCGGTGAAATACCCAAACCAGAAGCACAGTGATTGAAGGTGTCAGCTAAGTGAGATTCCAGCAAACATCGAACCATCCCCCCTTGCTCACTCTTTGAAGGAATGGGATTACCGATAGAAAACGCCAATCGGCCATCGACTCCAGATAATTCATTCAGCCAGTAAGCTTCATCACCGCCCAAATAGTCACCACCCAGTAACTCGTTTTGCCAAGCTGCAAAATCAGCGTACTCGAGAATATCGGCTTCTGTGTCATCGCTGAATAACCGTTCTCCTGCATATGCAGCCGCAATATTATTCAGAATTAAGGCGACAGAATCATTGTCACAAATCAGGTGATGGAGGCAAAAATGCAGAATATGCCGTTGCTCTCCTAATTTGATCAACAGAAAGCGGGCTAAACCGGGCTGGCTCAATGTAAATGGCGTTTCCAAGTTTTTCTGACAATAAGCCAGTGCCCGTTGTAATTGTGACTGCTGATCATCATCCGGGATCTCATTTTTCCCGGACAAATCCACAACAGTCACCGGCAATTCAACCGCAGGGTAAATATGCTGCATCAGTCCTTGTTCCGTTTCGACAAATGCCGTACGGAAAGCTTCACTGTTTTGGATCGTCTGAGCAATGGCATCCAATAACCTCACCTGATCCAACGTTCCGAGCAACTCGTAGGTGACCGGCACAATGTAGAGCTGTTTTTCGGTCAACTGCTCCGCCAGCCATAAGTCTTGCTGACCGGCAGATGCCCGTATCTCATCAATTTCAAAGGTACGTTCCATCTCAATATCAGTATGCATCTGGTCTTTCATGTTATTCATACCTGACTTTCCTTCCTACCATTGGGATGCAGAATCGCCGCTAAGTTGCGGTGCAACTGGCTGATGAGAGACTCAGCCTCACCATATAACAGGCTTGGAGCATGGGAGACTTCCAGATTCTTCTGTACTTGCTCAATGGCCTCATAATCCTCTTCCAACGCTTCCGCCAAATACTCCACATCCAGCTGGCATACTTCCTTAATCTCTTCATCTGATTGATGAATAAAGTTAAAAGTCTCCGACCACGTTTGGTTAGCCGATACAGGATGGTAAAAAGAGACAAACACATGATAAGGCTGTACCCCGATAATCACGTTAGGGAACAGTAAATAAGTCGCAACCATTTCCCGGCGTATCTTATGAGGTGTTTGCTGGCGAACCTGAGCCAGATTTTTCAGTGGGGTCAGGATACGACCGTGCTGGGCAAAAGAATCCAGCGAGTACAATTGACCATTCAATGTGGGTGCCAGACTGTTCCGGTGCAAAGACTGAACGTGATAATATTCGATAAAGTTTTCGATCAGCAATTTCCAGTTAGCCTGCACCATTCTTTGGCGGGAATTCAGCAGTTGATGCTGCTCAAAACCGATCGCGGTCATTTGATCTTCAATGGCAGCGAACCAGTTATCCAGCGAAAAATCAGGTTGAGGATCGCTCGGCATTTGCCACAACATACCGAATCTTTGTTGAGTACTAATTGCATTCAGTGAACGGTATTGGTCTGGTATTTCGGGGAAGGCCTCCCGCCAACGCGCCGCAATTAAATGCCCCTGATGGCTGAATGACCAACCATGATAAGGGCAAACAAAGGCTTTTTTGCATCCTTCCGGCTGGTTTTCCAGCCTTGCTCCCCGATGTGGACACACGTTTGCAAATACAGCACAACGATCACTGTCTACTTTGCTCACGATCATAGGAACACGGCCCTGATGATCAACCGTAATAAAATCCCCGATATTTTCCAGTGACTGAACGGGCGTTATAAACTGTGGGATCTTTTTCCACAGCGTTTGCTGTTCTTCCTTAAAATAATCCTGACAAATGTAATGTTTAACCTGACTTTCATAGATCCCAACGGGTTGCGTTGCAATAAAAGAATTACGCTGACTAAGCATGTCGATAAAATAATCAGCATAAGGAGAAAATACGTTATCCAGCACACCTTCACCACCGTTAAGCGACCTTACTGTAGTACCGCTCATTAGGCATCTCCTTCAACCAGAGTCATATCTGTGAATGTATAAGATTGGGTTACGTACGACTGAGTGATATAGGTATTGTAAAAATCGAAATAGCGATAAACGAAATCCAGATTTGGCACTGCAATACCCATCCGTTGACTGAGATTAATAAAAGAAGCGAGCAAGGTTTCAGCCTCTGTTTCTTTGCCATGCAGCACATCCAGTACCAAAGAGGATTTAAAATCAGGAATCGACATCAAATATCCCATCGACTGACGACGGAAACTTTCACTATCTCCGACATACCCGGCTTTCTCACCAATAGCCGTACATTCATCAACAATCGCTTGGATCACGGTTCGGGAACTACTGTTACGCATTGCCGTTTCCACGCCTGAACGGACTAACCCACATACGGAGGCCGCCGCATTCAATGTGTTTTTAGCAAAGGCTTTATGTTCTATATCTGCACAACCTTCGAAGGGAATACCAACTCGGTTGAGTAAACCCAACACCGCTAAAATGTCCGTTTCTGATCGTTCTTTGCTTCTTTTGATCTGCGCAGGAACGCCAAGATAACTGGTTTTCAGGAACCTCAATTTCAGTTTTTGTTTCCCATGCTGAGTCACTGAGAAATTGAGCACCCCACGAATAATTGTGATATCCAGAGCTTCATCAATGAATGGCCGTTCAGTAGCAAACCCGTTCTGAAATAAAATCAACGGGCCTTTAAGACAGTGTTTATGGCGGAACAATTGCTGACAAATATGGGGATTGGAAACCGTTTTACTGCACACATACAGTTGATCGAACTCTTTCGCTAAAAAAGCACTGTAGTCGGTAAGATGCCCATCAATAGCAACGCTACCGAGATCTTCACTCGCTGCATATTCCGGTTTTGTCTCATCGAACAACTGTATTTGGCTGATCGGGTGGGCCTGATGTCTTGTACCGCGTGAAGACAATAAAAAAACCTGATACCCTTGTTGCTTACATTGATGGGCTAAGTAACACGCAACCGCCCCCGTACCGATAATGCCTATTCTGAGCATATTATTCTCCCCCTATAGCGACTAACAGCCTGCGTGTCGAGATAAGCAAGGGAGGTAATATCAGTAAGGTAATCCCAATAAAGTAAAGATCCATCGGATTACCCTGCCCCCAAATCGCCCATCCCCCCTCTTGAGCCAGTAAGAGATCCAATACAATTCCGGTGATGAGATAAATGATGAAACTACTGAATGTCTTTACCAGATTACGCAGTGCGAAGACGCGGCCGTGATATATTTTCGGCACCGTGGTCTGCCATAATGTTTGCATTTTAATGATGCTTATCCGCATCGTGATAAAGCTAAGCGCGATACATATACCAGCAACATAAATATTCTTTATCTGGGTCAATACCACAAAACCCGCTGCGAACAGGAATTCCAGAGCGAATAGCGGCATACGTTTTAATATGGAAGGCCGCCATGCTGAGATAAGGCTGACGATCACCATGGAAACACCACCGATAGACATCATGTAGCCGGCATCTGCAACAGAAAAATAAGTGGTGAAATAAGGCACAATAGTAATTAGCGTTCCCCCGACCAGAATGGCTTTAAAAAAGGTGTACGCAATCATATAAGTCATTTCCGGCGATGCTTTGACCAACCGGACGCTCCCCATATCAGGAAAAATCGATTTCCAGTTCAATTTAGAGAGAGTGCCATCATCATGTGGCAGAAACTGTACTGCGCTGATCCTGAACAATAATCCGGCAGCAAAGGCACTGATCATAAATGTCAGCAGATCGAGCGTCAGCACAATCCCTAATCCATAGTGAGAGAACAGAAACGCCCCGATGATCGGGGCAAGCATTTGTGGTAGTGAATCGCTGAGACTGCCTAATGCATTCGCCCGATTCAGTGAAGCAGCCGGAACCAGCCGGAAAACCAGCGTGCTGTAACAATCGATCTGTAACGCCGTCAACACACTGGTCAATGCGATATAGAGATAAACCACGATATTATTGAGAGAGCCAAAGTGATTGAAGATAAGCACAATCGCCAAGGCTAAACCCGCAATGCCCTCTGTGAACAATAACACCTTACGTTTATCGTAATGATCAATCACATATCCGACTAACGGCATCAGTAAAAAGGCCGGAAGCACTAATACCAAATACATATTTGTGTAGGCAGTGACTGACATTTGCTTTTCCAGCAACCACAGCCCGAATGCAAATTCGGTCAGCTCACTGCCAAAAATCGACACCGCGATGCCAATCCACAGCGGATAAAAACCATTGATCCCCTTCATTCAACCATTACCTTCTTTTTACGACTACGAGCCTGTAATACAGGTTTGTCTTTTTGCCCTGCCCTCTCTGCATGACTATTCGGTAAGGCTGTCTGAGCCCCGTCTGTAGCCCTGCTTTGAGCCAACGCGGCTTCAATCCACCCAATCAGGTCAGCTAAGGTTTCACAAGCCATAAACTCCGGTAGTCTCAGCGTCATGCCATACTCTTTTTGCAAGGCAGACAGGATTTTGATCGCAATTAACGAATCTCCGCCCAATGCAACAAAGCTTTCATTCATATTCAACCCATGCTGTCCAAGATGAGTCATCAGCAAACGACCCGCAGTGCTGCTAAGATCCGCCGGTGATGGCGCTTGCGTGACAAGTTCAGAAACATGCGTCTGTAATGAACGGTGTTGTAATGCGTTATTCGGGAATAGGTCAGGTTGCAAAGGAAACCGTTTTATCGATACTTTGCCATTGGTGGTTTTAGGGAAGTCAGCCAGATAAATAATGGCATGTGGCTGCATATAATGAGCAAAGTTGCGGCGGATAAACTGGCGTATCCGCTCACTTAGTGCTTTTTGTTCCGCTTTATCCGCCTGAGTTTTCACATAACAGAGTAATTTTGTTTCCGCCACCGGAATACGTGGATCAATCACACTGTTTGTTGTCAGTACAACCTGCTCGACACCTTCCCATTGGCCGATAATACTTTCCAACTGAGTCGGCTCAATCCGATAGCCACGTACCTTAATTTGAAAATCGGTACGACCGAGGAATGACAGACATCCCTGCTCATCCATGCTGACCAAATCACCGGTTTTATACATGCGCGGAGGAATAGCATGGTTGCAGGCTTCACGCGGAATATACGGATCAGATACATATTTGGCAGCGGTCAGAGTGTCATTACCGTAATACCCTTTGGATACCAACGGGCCACCAATATACAATTCACCGGGTTCGCCACGGGGCACTGGCTGCCCGGCTTCATCCAGCACATAAAAACCCGTATTCGCTAATGGCTTGCCCAGCGGAACGGTTTCACCGACCCATGTCTCAGCCGTGATTACCGAATCCGTCGCGGTGATGGTTGTCTCTGTCTGCGCATAAGCATTAGAGAATATTCCGCCTTTCACAACGTGCTGCTGCCATTTCTTCAGTGTCTGTGGGTCAACTTTTTCCGTGCCGACTAAAACACGTCGTAAGTGAGCGGGATACACCATCGCCGGATCGTCTAAACTTTCCACCCAGCCTTGCCAGTAAGTCGACGGTAAATCAGCCAGCGTAATCTGTTGCTCAATGAGTAATTGATTAAAATCAGAGAAAGTATCTGGCGGTGTATCACCGAAAAAGACAGCACGACCGCCCGCACTCCAGACAGGGAAAAGTTCTTCAAGAACAATATCCCAGTATAAATCGGTAAATTGAAGCATCCGATCTTCGGGGCCAATCGCCAGATATTCCTTCATCATCAAGCAATGATGAGCAATGGCGCCATGAGAATTCATCACGCAATTGGGTTTCTGAGTACTGCCAGACGTACAGGTAATGTAAGCGGTCTGTCCTGCCGGGATCACTTTTCCGGGATTTTGCAATAACGCCGAATTCCCCTCCTTTACGCCCCCCTCATCCACACCACATTGACGCAACAGCGTCTCTTCATCGTAAAAATTGAAATATTGCACATGAGAAAGTGTATTGAGGGTGCCATAATCTTCGTCGATAAGGGCAAATCGTGGAGTCAGTATTGAGAGCAGATATTCAACCTGAGTCACAGGTAATTTTTTATCAACAGGAACATATACGCCCCCTGCTTTCAGTATGGCTAACACGGAGATTGCCAAAGGAATACCACGACGTACCCTGACAAAAACCGGTTCTTCTGGCTGTAATCCTTGATGTAACAAGTGATGAGCCAACGCATTCGCCTGACGGTTCAATTCAGCAAATGAAAGTTGCTTCACCCCTTCCGGCGAACGGGTATCAACTAATGCACACGCCTGTGGTTCATCAAAAGCCCGTTGCTCAAACAAGGCATGGATCGGTGCCTGATACAGAAAATCCTTCCGCACTGTTCCTATGGCAATAGATGACGCATCCAGTGATTTGAGATAAGTAGTGACATCAGCCAAAGTCAGTGCATTCTGCTCTGGCACATTTACCAGATAATCCAATAATTGCACCATCTTAGCGGACAGCATTTTAACTTGTACCTTGCTGTAGGCTTGTGCTGCATACTCCCAATGCAGATACAGGTCATTTTCGCTCTGGAACACATCCAAAGATAATTGACCCACAATGAAACGCTTAGGATTGTCCAGTAATACCGACCAACTACCACTGTCATTCAGCCTCAGCTTACGGGGGCTGAAATTGAAATCGTAATTGAGATAGCGGGTCAGCATTTCTGAACGATTACTCAGGCTGTTACCTTGCACTGTCAGATCGTCAACGGTCACATCCTGATGGGAAAGAACCGCCAACAATTGCTCACAGGTCAGGTCGAGATACTCACTGAAAAGCTGTTGTTCATGACAGGTATTAACCCGAACGGGCAACATCGCGGTCGTTAATCCGACCAAATTATCGAAGTTATCAAAGTTACGCCCGGCCACCGATGTCGCCATAACGAACTGAGATTGCTTAAGTACCGACCCCAGAAAAATGGAGTAGACGGTATACATCAACATATAAGGTGTCACGCGATGTTGAGTGGCGTAATGCAACAGTTTAGTCGTCAGTTCAAGCGGTAATTTCTCCAGATGAAAGCCCCCCGTAGCCAGCACTTCACCTTCTTCAGTGAGTTCGACAGGTGCTGTCGCGGGTAAATTAGCCAAATCCTTCTGCCAGCCAGATAGATATTTATGCCAGAATGATTTTTGATGAATAAAGTCTGTCGTGCTTTTGAAAACAGCCAACCGCTCCAGATAATCCTGATATTGCGCAGCGGGTGGTAAGTCACTGGCCCCATGATAAACAGCAACTAATTCATCAATGAAGATATCCAAAGAAACACCATCAACAACCGTATGGTGGGCAACCAAGCAAATGATATCCACCCGGTCGTGATCCGATGCATATTGCGCTAAAGAAGTTCCATTCCATAATGGCTTGGACAGATCAACCTGCGCTACATGCACCCTGAACATCGGCCCGCGATCGAGTATGAATTCTTCATCTATACAGGCTTGTTGCCACTGAGAAAACATCTCCGGTGAATCAAGAGGAGACTGCTCAACACGCATGGCAGCATGATAGTCAAATTGTCCCGCTACGGTTTTAAACGTTTCAGGGCAAAAGACCTGTTGCAACTGTTGGTGACGATTGAATAGATACTCAATGGTGCTGTTTAAACGATGGGGCTGTAATTCGTCAGTAATCACACACTGAATGAATTCATTGTAAGATTTTGAGGCAGCGGGATCGTACCAGCTCGCCATCGCCAGATTTTTCTGCATTCTGGGTTCAGCCAAAACCGTTGTTTCCTGAATTTTCGGCGCAATCGGTTTATCCTGCGGACGAGAAGAAGAAGAGCGGGAAACAGCGGTAATTCTTTCAACGGTTTTTTCGAAGGCATTGAAACTCGCCTCCAGCACACTATCATCATGAGCCGTCGAGAGGAAACAAGTACGCCCTTCCCACGTATAAACCCCATTCATCAATAAATGATGGAAAAACAATTCATGATTTTTCTTCTGGCTGAATTTAAAAAGTGACCCAAAATTCGCCACTTCTATTCCACTATTTGCTGCGGTAAATAAGCCATTAAGCCGTTTAACGAACCCTGTCGTTCTGTCGTTCAAATCTGCTTGTAACGATGGCCCTTGTGCTTTCATATGTAACAGCGTTGCTTCTGCGGCTGCCATTGCCAAAGGATGTTTACAAAATGTTCCGGCAAAGAAAGTCGTTTCATTAGGCGGGTAAGAGGCATCACCAAATTGCCAGAACCCCCCATCAATATAATCCATGACTACCGCATCGCCGGCCAGCACACCAACGGGCAGGCCACCACCGATGACTTTACCGTAAGTCACCAAATCTGCCTTGACCTGATAATAATGTTGGGCGCCTCGGGCGTGATAACGGAATCCTGTGATAATTTCGTCAAATAACAAAACGATATTCTGTTGTGCGGTGATTTTCCGTAATGTCTGAATAAACGATTTTGGTCGTAAAGTGATATTGCGTGATTGAACCGGCTCAACCATAACCATGGCGATTTCATGCCCGTGGGCCGTAATGTAATCCAGGCTTTGCTGTTCGCCATAATTGAGTACCACAATATCCTGCCCCAAACGATCAGGAATACCGCTGGATTGTGGGAACTGTTCTCCGGGCTTCATACCGCCCATAAAGAGAATTTCCGTATAATGACCGTGATAGGCATTATTGAAGATGACAATTTTTTGTTTCCCGCTGGCCGCTCTCGCCACACGGCAGGCAAGCATTATTGCCTCAGTACCTGAATTGGTGAACGCGACGCGTTCAACGCCGGTGATTTCGGTAATGAGATCCGCAACCACCATCGCGGACTCATCAACAGGGCCAAGATGAAAACCGTGCTGAAGCCGCTTTTGCAACGCCTGTTGGATAAAATCGGGATTATGCCCAAAAAAGTTGACGCCAAATCCCATCGCAATATCGATAAAAACATTACCGTCCAGATCGGTAAAGTGTGCCCCTTTTGCCGTTTTCCCCACAATCGGGTAACAGAGTTCTTTCAGTTTGCTGTTGAATTGGATCGCGTTGCGGTTATCACAAAGCGCTGTCCGGTATTTCTGGATAGTATTTTTTGACGCGATTGTTTTCGCGTTGTATTGCTGAATAAACGCTGTCGTTTCCGCATCACTTTGCACAGGCTCTGAAAGCACAACCGGTTTATAGGTAAATTTGGCTTTTTCACCCGATGAAGTTGCTGGCTTTGTCACTTCAGGCTGAAGCTGCTCAGTGTGATGATCGGGGATCTCAACAGATTGTTTGCCTGATTGAGTGCTGGCCAATGGAGCGGTATTTGATGCTGTAGGCTCCGTTGATGTTATTGGTGCTGGTGGTGCTATTGGGGCTGGTGGTGTCATTGGGGCGGTAGGTAATACCGGGGTTAATGCTGACACTGGCGGTTGATTCGCCGTGATAACATTCGTAGTTCCTCCCCTGATATTCTGCAATACCGCCAGCTGCTGCTGAAACAGTTGCTGCATCGCGTTTAACTGAGCCACCATAATGCCCTGTTTAGTCTCAATATCGAGTTTGGTTTCACGGACAGGCGTCATCGGCATATTAACAACGGGCATGTTAACTGTAGACTGGTTAGCTATCGATTGGTTAACTATCGATTGGTTAACTACAGATTGGTCAACTACAGATTGGTCAACTACAGCTTGATTGACCATAGGTTCGTTAATTATCGGCTCAGGCTGCTGTCCTCGTGATTGCGGTGGTGTTGGCATCTCTGGCACAGTTAGCGGCACATTCGGTTCGTGAGTAACACTGCCAGTCACGGCAGGCTTCGCCTGCTGACTGATGAAGCTGGCCACCTTATCAATATTCGATAATCCCTTAAAAAATTTTCCGATGCTGATATCCACGCCATATTGGGATTTAATATTGTTTTTAAATCTAATCAACGTGAGAGATTCAATACCCAGCGCCAAAAAGTCAGTATTGGTAGGCACATGCTCACTCGCTAATTCTGACTGTAGCCAATTTTGCAGAGCGTGTTTGAGTTCGTTTGGCAGTTGCGTCATTACGTTACTTTCCCTTCATAATGTCTAATTGAGCTTGGAAAATGGCGTTCATACAATCAATTTGCTGCTGCATGATGCAGAAAGATTCATGCTCAATCAGGTTGCCCTGTTCATATTCTTCAGGCTGTTTCTGTTGTCTGACACCATTCACTAACGTGGCGCTGTATTCCGTAAACCAACATGGTTCTGTCAGTAGTTTTCTGATCGGCAATAAGGCGGGATTGAACGTGAACGGTGAATACATTGTCAGCCACTCTCTCGGTGAACCGGATAAAGTGTCACTGGCTAATACCGCCAATAAATCGCAATAATTGAGTTGCCGGCTGTTCCGGGAGGGACTATAAGCGGAAGCAAAGTGATGCGGTTGTTTCTCCGATAGCCATACGCTGAGCATACTTTTGGGCCCAATCTCAATGATCTTCAGCCCTGCCATCGCCGCTAAATTCTCCAGATTACGCCGGAACAGGACTCGACCTAACATGTGTTGCTGCCAGTATTCGACTGTCGCGAAACACGCTGTTTCCGGTTGCCCCGTCAGGTTCGACAAAATCGGCACTTCTGCCACGTTAAGCGGAATATCAGCAAGAAACGCACCAAATTCCTGAGCGGCTTTGCCCATCATCGGAGAATGAAATGCCCGGTTAGTATTGATAAAACGGGCATGAAGTCCGTGCTGTTCGAGTTTTTGCCGGAAATGCTCCAGCGCATCATGTGTGCCACTGATAATAGTGTTGGTTTCGCTGTTTTCTGCGGCAATCGTCAGCTCGGTTTGCTGTTCAATATTTAGCTCACTTTCAATCAGAGCACTCACTTTCTCCGCCGAATCATTCACCATCATCATCGCACCACGGGGATCGCTGGCTTCCATTAATTGCGCGCGTTTGATGATGATCCTCAGCCCTTCTTTCAGGGAAAATACATTGGCAACACAGGCCGCCACATATTCACCAAGACTGTGACCAAGCAGAATATCAATACGCCCGATAGCCGGACGCAGACACTGATAGAGTGCGTACTCGAAAGCAAACAAAATAACCTGAGCAAACTCAGTACGGTTGATTGTCTGCTCGTCTACCGGCTCAGTCAGAAGTTGTTTGACCTCCACCTTGAGTTGCCCACTTTCATCTGCTATCTCCGAACATAATTGATCAATCTGATCAATCCACTGAGCAAATTGCACATGATGACGATACAACTGAGCTGCCATCGCTACCGATTGCGTTCCCTGCCCGGCAAAAACTAATGCCATCGTTGTTTTATCCGTCGTGGTATCAGCAATTGATAGGCCATGTTCACTGGCGCGATAACCTATCACTTCTCCTCTGGCGATTGCGGATAACTGCTCAACCAACTGTTCAGCACTATTGACCCCCAGTGTACAAACAACCGGCAATACCGTCCGCTGCGCCAGTGTCTGGCAAAAATCTCTAAGCACAAATTGCTTTTGTTTGATATGTTGCTGCACATCCGCTAATAATCGGCTGGCAATAGCCTGTAGATGTGCCTGATCGCATCCGCTCAATACGCAAGGTAATGTTTCATTTTGTGGCTCTGTCGTAGAAAGCGTTTTTTGTCTTTTACTGTGGCTTTTGATCACCACATGCGCCCCGGTTCCTCCCATGCCAAATGCACTGACGGCCAGACATGTTTTTTCGGGAGTGAGCGGTTGGGCAGTAGTCGGGATCGCCAGTTGTCCTTCTGCCAGCGTGATCCGAGGGTTCAACTCGCTGAATCCTGCTACTGGCGGCGCGATTCTGTGTTTATCAATCAGCAATAGCTTGATTAATCCGGCAATACCCGCCGCAGCTTCGAGATGCCCGATATTGGCTTTGATCGCGCCTAAATAGCAGGGGATCTGCGCTTTTTGATCGTGAAAACAGGCATGAATGCCTGCCATTTCGATAGGATCACCCAGATGAGTGCCCGTACCGTGAGTTTCGAAATAACCGATATCACTCGCCTTCACACCCGCTTTTGCCCAACACTGTTCCAGTAACTGCTGTTGTGCAAGCGGATCGGGGGCAGTGATGCCATTACTACGACCACCATGATAAATCTCAGAAGCCAGCAGACTGGCTTGAATATCGTTATTATCACGAAGGGCAAGATCATGGCGTTTGAGGATAACCACGCCAGCCCCTTCGCCCAGAACGGTTCCGTTCGCCTTGGCATCAAAAGGGCGACATATTCCATCCTGAGATAACACGCTCAATTGCTGCATTTCCCTGAAATGCGCCATATCCAGCTGTAGGTGTACTCCCGCCACAATAGCGGTATCACATTCACCCCGTTCAATACTCAAACGTGCCTGATGTAATGCCACCAGCGATGATGAACACAATGTATCGACAGTTAACGAAGGCCCTCTCAAATCCAAAAAGTACGATAGTCGATTCGCACATACGCTGTTCTGATTGTTGATTGCGCTGCTCGGATATCCCTCTTCTCCTGTCTCCGTGAGATAATCCTGTAGCAACTGCCGATAACCATTCTGACTGATGCCAACAAATACACCGGTTCGGCTTTCTTTCAGATCATTGAGGCTCAGGTTAGCCTGCTCAATAGCCTCCCATGTCACCATCAACAATAATCGATGCTGAGGATCCATCAATCGGGCATCTTTGGGCGTAATCTGGAAGAAACGAGGATTGAACTGACGAATATCGTCGCAAAACGCCCCGCTCAACTGAATGCCATTTGCCTCAAACTCTGCTAATAGCGGTGCCATAAAAGGACGATCTTCCGGGCAACGGCTGAACTGGCTTTTTCCTGCCAGCAGATTTTCCCACAGCTGTTCACAATCTTCTGCACCGGGAAAACGCCCGGCATAACCGATAATCGCAACATCAATATTATTTTGTGTAGACGGTAGTGATGTTATGGCCTCAGTGCGTGAAAGGCTTTCACCGCGGGTTCTTACTGCTGATGTTTTTACTGTGGATATTGGTACAGCCAGTCTCTGCCAAAGCTGATGAATTGACGAAGCGGAGAACAACACAACTTCGGTCACCGCATGGCCCATAGCCTGACTCAGGCTGTCAGCCAATTGGACGATGGTCACTGAGTTATAACCCAGATCCATTAAAGAACGTTGTACATCACCTTCGGCCAGTTTCTGACCCCTTACCTGACCGATGATGTGAACAAATGTTTCCCAGTTAATCCGCTGTATTGGCACAGCCTCTTGAGGAATAACAGATGAAACAAGATGATTTCCGCTGATTTTCAGGAATGAATGACATGCGGGATGCTGATGGAAAGGCTGGCTGATATCGTATAAAGCATCACGCACAGCCTGATAATTCTCGCGTACAGTGCGCTGCGATACTTTAAATGACGGTGTAACTTCCCCTTTCTCCAGTGACAGTGCGGTTTCAGTGACCGCCACTGCAATCAATTTGAACGCGCTATCCTCCACCTGCTGGTTATGCTGGTGTACCACCTCAGCAAGATGCTCCTGCAAGCGGGATGAATGTTGTAGTGTACAGTTCTCACCAAACCGCTGGCGGCAAAGCTCAGGGTTAATAAACAATAAAGCGGTCGCGTAGGGACGTTGTTCAATATCAATAATGGCATGGTTGATGATATCGGTTTTCTCAAACAGGCTTTGTTCAATAGCATCACTGGACACCTTTTCGCCATTAGACAGTTTTTTGACCGAATCTAACCGCCCCAGCAGAACAAGTTCACCTTTGACCATCTTGCCAAGATCGCCTGTTCTGAACCAGCCCTGCCTGAAACAACGCTGGTTAGCGGCTTCATCGGCATAATAGCCCAGCATCACATTCGGCCCTTTTGCCAAAATCTCTCCGCTATCTTCATCAATACTGAGAATGACATTGGGTAAAGGGCGGCCTACGCTGTTGCTTTCTTCATAATCCGGGCCTTTAAGTGTCAGGCATGGGCTGGTTTCCGTCAGCCCCCAGCCCTCAGCAACGTAGATACCACAATGCTTAAAATAGTCTTCGATATCCGGAGGCAATTTAGAGGCTGCGGAGAAGATCATCTGCAATGTCGGTGCCACGGCCCGGTAAAACGCCCCGGAATGTTTCATTTTGTTGGCAACGACTGTCAGTATCTTGGGCACACTGAAAAAACGGGTCGGTTTTAACTGGCTCAGATTAATGCACATCCGGTCAATATCCATGCCCCGGCTATTATCAATATGTAACATTGCCTGACTGAAAATGGCCGTGTATTTTTCAAACAATCCACCAAAACTGTGATGCCACGGCAGATAACTGAGAAAAGATTGCGGGCCATCGAAATGCCATAACATTTGCAGAGCCTGTTGCTGTGAAAGAATATTATTCTGACTGAGCAACACACCTTTCGGCTTCCCACTGGAACCGGAAGTAAACATTAAACAGAATGCCTGTTCTGCCTGCGTAGCCTGTAAATCTGTCGTGATCGCCCTGAGTAATGCCTCTCCGATAGCTTCATGACTGACGGCTTTATCCGGGCTAATCAGGTCAGTTTCGCTATCAATACCGGCAAAATCAGTGAAAGAGCCGGTTTGCTCCAGTGTCATCACCTGCCACGGGCTATGCTGTGCCAGCGTCTGTGCAAGTGATACTTTTTCCGTGATGACTAATGCGGGTTCTGCCAATGACAGGCAGTAAGTCATCATCTCCTCAGAATAATTGGCGTATACCGGCGCATAAATAGCGCCTTTAAGCTGACAGGCGAATTCAATCGCCAGTAATTCCCAGCGATTATGCGAAATTGTCACCACCCGCTGACCACGGGTAACGTTCAATTCATACAAATAACGATAAATGCGCGCAATACTGCACAGTAATTGGCGCCAGCTTAGCTGACGCCCGGATTGCAAATCGTTAAAGCGTATTGCATCAATATCGCTGAGTGCTTTTTTCAGTAACGCCAGAATAAGAACATTATCAGTATCAAGTCCCTGAAGGCAGAAACGCCATTGCTCAACAAAACGATCTGCTCCTGCATTTTGATTGTGTTTACGCATACTCTTAAGCCAAATAAAAAAGATCACTCAAATACATCAATATTTCGGGCAGTAAAAACTCACCTCAGCGCTGAGACTTGAGGTAAAAATTTAAGGCAACACGTTGATGCGGTCGGGTAACGACAAGTGTTTAAAATCCCGTAATCTTGTTAAAATCTGGGTACGCTTTAACCAGCGATCAGTACCGTCATATCTGGGTTGGTACGCTTTGCGGCCATGAGCACAGCGGTAATTATCAATAAAGGCAATCTCACCGGGGCTTAAAACCAGATCAAATACCGAGGATTCAGCGAGTGCCTCCAGTTCAGCCACAGCCTCAAGTTCTTCGGTATCCAATGCAGCTTTATCCATATACAGAGGGTCATAGCGCATATGAATATGATCGCCGCTACCCGTCAGGATAGGGCAAACCGTATAATTTTCATCCCGCTCTTCTTTTGACAAACACGGACGATCGTTAAAAATACGGAATTTGTTTTTCTTGAGAATAGTGACGGTTTTTTCACTGAGTTTGGAAAAATCGGGAACTGATACGCTGGTGGGGATGCGGTAAATATTGCGAATACACATAAAACCGAGGTAATCCGCACGGTAGTCCAGCGAGGTATCTTCGGTATGCAGTAACAGATCTACAGAGCCTGTGCCTAATTGCTTTCCGGCATCTTGCTGGATTGGGAAAATCTCTTGTACCAGTTTTCCATCTTGTAAATCAGAAAAACCGACGACGTCACCGCATAAGCTCGACATCAAACAACAGTAGTAATCATAATGACCGTTCGTATTGGAAACATCCTTCCAATGGTTCGGCGTTGCCCCCATCGATTCAGACATATCGGGGTATCCCTTTATAACTACCAGCGGGTAACCTTGATGACGGAATTTTTTGACTTCAATACGTAATCGGGTAGGCAATGACTCGACCCACTCCGGCAAACTGCGAACAAACGCCTGATCATCAGTAGAGTGGTAACGTTTTTGTAAATTTCCGATGAGCGCCTGAATCTCATCAACTTCTGAATCAGACAGTTCAATGGAATATATCGCTTGGTTCATTATTGTTAATCCTTATGGTCATCAGTTAACGCAATACGTTTGCGATCCGTTCAAACCCCTGCTCAATGGCATCCATGGGCGCAGCAAAAGAAACTCGTACATGTCCACGATACAGACAGGCTTCTGCCGGGATCAGGGCAACCCCTGCATGAGTGAGCAGATATTCACAAAATTGAGTCGCATCATGACAACGGTCATTGAGGTATTTTTCAACATTGGGGAACAAGTAAAATGCGCCCGCAGGAAGCTCACACTCGAAAAGTTCGCGGGTATATCGATATGCCTGATCCCGGCGCTGTTTGAGTATCTCTAATCTTTCTTGATAAAAGTCTTTGGGCATTTCGAGCGAGGCAATTGCACCATACTGGGCAAAAGTGCAGACATTATCGGTCATATGACCATGCAGGTCAGAGACTCTGTTGATTAATTCAGGGTGAGCTATCATGTAACCAATACGGTAGCCCGTCATGGCAAAGCTTTTTGAAAATGTTTGCACCGTGATGATGTATTCATTGTCATCAATGGCAGCCAGACTATGATGTTCACCATCAAAGACAATTTGTTCATAAGCTTCATCTGATAGCATGAAGATCTGTTTTTCTTTGACGATTTGGCACAGGGTCTGTAATGCGGCTTTCGAGTAAACAGCACCGGTCGGATTATTCGGCGTATTAATAATGATAAGTTTGGTATTGTCGGTAATAGCCTGTTTTATTTTTTCGACATCCAGATCAACACCAATATTTTCAATTAATACCGCTTTCCCGCCAGCTAATTTAACCGCTTCAAGGTATGTTGCCCAACAGGGCACGGGAATAATGACTTCATCACCGGGATTAATGACTGTCTGTAAGATTTCATAAATAACTTGTTTGGAGCCATTGGTCACGATGACATTTTCAGGCGTCGCTTTAATCCGGTTATCTTCAAATACTTTCTGGCAGATCTTCTCTCTTAATTCAGGTTCACCATTGAGCCAGCTATACCGTGTTCTGCCATCTATCAATGCCCGAATGGTGTCATTAACAATCATGGCCCCGGTACTGAAATCCAGCTCACCTTCATTTAATCCAATAATATCACGGCCTTCACTTTTCAATTTGGCAACAATATCTGCCAGCCCTACTGTCACTGAGGCATTAATATTCTTTGCTCTGCCAGCAATGCGGGATGAAAAAGGATTCTCTTGTATCATCATGAATATCCCAGTTAATTACTATGAAATGATTAATCGTTCGTTTTAAAAACCGATAACCTTCAGATCGCTCTTTTTATAATTCGACAGTCTTCGAGGGAATAATTTCACTATTGCGATATTCAGCGGAATAATCATTCAAATCTGAGGGTGGCTTGATATATTCAGTAATATCTAAAGAATCCTGTTTATAATTCTTCGCTGTCACGCGACCGTCTTCATGAGCGGTGACATGTGCCCTGTTAACCGGTAATTTGCCTAATGTCGTTGTAACGACATACTGTGGCACACTAAAACCGGTCTCGAACCCGACCATCGCATCCATAATTTCCTGTCCCTTCTCCAGAGTGGTCATGAAGTGAGAAACACCGGATACATTATCGCAATGGTACAAGTAATACGGACGAACCCTGATCCTCAAGAGTGCTTTGAGCAGTGACCGCATTGTTTCTACATCATCGTTGATGCCTTTTAATAAAACGGACTGATTCTGCACAGGGATACCATGCCGTAGTAAACGATCACAGGCAGCGGCAGCTTCTTCGGTCACTTCTTTCGGGTGATTAAAATGTGTGTTAACCCAGATAGGATGGTATTTTTCCAACATCTGGCAGAATTTTTCTGTCACTCTTTGAGGAGCAAATACAGGATAACGGGTTCCGATACGGATAATATTAATGTGGCTGATACTTCTCAGTCTCTTAATAATCGCTTCAAGAAACTTGTCATAATGTATTAAGGGATCACCTCCCGTCAGCAGAACATCATCAATTTCGGGGTGGCTTTCAATATAAGCGAAGTCTTCTTCATAAGATGCGGCCAGATCCGAACCAAAATAGGTACCACTGACATCTGTGGTATGAAACTTTCGCGTACAATGACGGCAATAGACAGGGCAAGTATCCGAAACCAGCAAAACAATTCTATTCGGATATTTATGCACAACTCTGGCTGTTTTTAGGTTGGCTGTATCTCCTACCGGATCATTATCAGAGTTTTCCGCTACGTTCATTTCTCTTAAATGAGGAATAGTCTGTAACCGAATGGGGCAATTCTCATCATGTTTGTCCATAAGCGAGGCATAATACGGAGTGCTCTGCCACAGATATTTTCCTTTAACCGCTTCTATGGCTTTTCTTTCTCCGTCAGTTAATGCCACCCATTTTTCCAGCCCCTCAGATGTTTTAATTAAGTTACGTAACTGAAACTTGGGATCGTTCCACTCCTCGTCACTGAACGATTCTTTACTTAAGAACATACCACCTTCCTCATATACTTTTATATTCTTTATTAAGTGTGAGTCATGCTTCAAACCACGACAGTAAAAATTAGAAACAACCGTAATAAAATAGCTATCACATCGAAAATCAGCGGAATAACTCACAGAATGAATGCGGGCATAAATAATAATGAGTGTTTTGATAACGTCTGGATAGCATTTATTAACAACAACAGCGAGTAATATAAATAAACCCTGCAACATTGCAGACTTTAAAATATATCCCCCCATTAAAAATCAATCATACTTTCAAAAACAAACACGCCATTTAAAATAAAATGCCCTATATAAAATAAATAATTACTCTTAGCCTAATTCAGGAATAACAGGAATAAATAGATGGAAGGATTATTTTGCTGAGGATAAATGAGAGGACAAAGCCTCTCAAAGAAGATCAAATCATAAATAGGAATTCACAGGGTATAATATTAATCATTAATTCAATATTGGATAAATGCCCGGCCCGATGGGTAATCCGGCAAAATACCACCCGATAAGCAACAACATCCAGACGATAAAAAATACCAGAGGATAAGGCAGTACCAGCGTATAGTAAGTACCTAAGCGGGCATTTTTATAATAGCGCTGGAGAAACCCTAAGAAGAGAGGCAGAAAAGGTGACATTGGTGCTAAGGGGAATACAGCAGAGTCAGAAATACGGAAGATAATCTGCGCAAAAGCAGGATGAAAGCCAAGTAAAATAAACATCGGCACAAAGATAGGGGCAAGAATCGACCAAATAGCCGAACCACTCGCAATAAACATGCACAAAAAGGAAGATAAAAACATCAGTCCGATAAAGGCTGGCGCACCGGTCAGCCCCAACGTTTCCAGCAGGCCAGTGATCCCGATGGCCATAAATTTACCCATATGACTCCAATTAAAGAAAGCCACAAACTGAGCCAAAGGGAAAACCATCACAATGAAACCCGCCATGCTTTTCATCGGATCAACGAGCAACTCAGGAATATCATTAGGCGTTTTTATTTTTTGTGTAACAACACCATATGTAATCGAAACGACAAAGAAAAACAGAATAATCAGCGGCACAATCCCTTTTATAAAAGGTGACGGAAGGACTGAACCCGTCAGAGGGTCCCGCAACAGTGCATTTTCAGGCACCACCAACCCCCCAACAATACCGATGAAAATCAACGCAGACAGCCCGGACATTAACAACCCGCGATTTTGTTGTGCCGTGAGTTTTTCTAGTTTTTCCTCGGTATTCCCTTCCCAGACGGGTAAACGTGGTTCAATAAATTTATCCGTCAGAATTGCTCCCGCAATCGTCAGTACAATCACGGAGGTTGCCATAAAATACCAATTATCAATCACACTGACATGCAGATTAGGATCAAACATTTTAGCCGCTTCAGTGCTGATGCCAGACAGCAGAACATCGGTTGTGACAATCAGAAGATTTGCCGTAAATCCTGATCCTACACCCGCAATCGCAGCCAAGAGTCCTGCCACTGGATGTCGTCCAACAGCAATAAACATCAGTGCTCCCAACGGAGGCATCACAACAAGTGCAGCATCTGACGAGATATGGCTGAAAAAGGCGATAAATAACACGGCATAACTGGCATAACGTTTATTGATACCCGCCGCCATTTTATACATCAGAGCCTTTAACAAACCGACTTTTTCAGCCAACCCAGCGCCAATGACCAGCGCAAGAATGGCACCGAGTGGGGTAAAGCTACTGAAGTTTTTTACAATATTCGGCAGAATCCATTGTATTCCCTCAGCACTGAGTAAATTTTTAACCCTGACCATCTCTCCATCTATCGGGTTTTTTACCGCCAAATCAAACCAAGATAAAACAGCGGTCACAATCATTAACACGGCAATCAGATAAATAAATAAAACAAAAGGATTCGGAATTTTATTTCCTACTTTTTCAATCCACCCCAAAATATATCCCGGGCTCTTATTTACAGATAGAGAGGCCTGATTCATTGTTTTTCCTCTGCATTTGCTGACGTTGTGATGTTGTATGCGGTGATGGCTGGATGCAGGTTTACCCTGAACAGGAAAACCTAAGCGTTATTGATGGCGCTGAGTGTTAAAATCAGGTAGGTGAATGGTGATCATCGCCAGTGTTTTCACTGCAATTGCCAGTACATCTTCATTAAAATCAAACTGCCCATGATGATGACCTGCATTAAGTTCAGTACCGAAGATAAGGTAAGAAGCCAGACCGCCATTTGTTTTAACCCGCTCCATAAAATAAGTAGCATCTTCTGATCCTGCGGACTGATGACTGCTTTTAATAACAGATGAAAGCTCCGGAACGTACTGTTGAGCCTGCTGATAAATAAAATTGACCCATTCAGGGCTGGGTTTACTGCTTTTTGCGGCCCCCATTAGCTGTATTTCATACTCAATTCCCTGCATTTTTGCCGCACCTTCGATAACGCCAAGGGCTTTTCCGTAGATAAACTCGTTGATTTCATTCGTTTCACCACGGGTTTCTACTTTCATTAATGCGTAGTCAGGAATAACATTACGACCAATACCCGCCTGTAATACGCCAACATTAATACGCGAAATACCTTGGCTGTGAGGAGGGATCGCGTGTAGCCCTACAGTAGCCTGAGCCGCAGCCAACAACGCATTTTTCCCTTCCTCCGGCTTTCCGCCAGCATGAGAAGCAACCCCGCGATAAGTGACATCGATTTTGGTCGTTGCCAGAAAACTATCATTACCACAAACCAATTCCCCCATTGGAGTACCGAGGCCAATATGAATGGCGATAAAAAAATCGACATCATCGACAACTCCAGCTTCGACCATTGATTTTGCACCTCTTGTCCCTTCTTCTGCCGGCTGAAATATCAGTTTGATTTTCCCCGTGAGACGATCCTCATATTGCTTCAATATATGAGCAAGCCCCAGCCCGATAGCCGTATGACCATCATGACCACAGGCATGCATCATATGTGCATTACAGGAAGAAAAATCTTCAGCATAAGGGCGATGAACATGGGTCTGATCCTCATTCAGATCAAGTGCATCCATATCCACCCGAAATGCCAGTGTCGGGCCAGCCTTTCCGGTATCCAGTGTTGCTACGATGCCGGTAAAGCCACCAGAAAAATGCGGCAACCATTCCACCCGCGCACCCTGTTTAATGGCACGCTGTTCTTGCTCCTGCAATGCCTGTACTGAAGGCAGCCCCATTCTTGCATCGGCTTTAATCACCTCTTTCCCCATTTTCAGGCTATAACCTAACCGGTGTAACTCATCAGCAACAAGGGTTGCGGTTCTGAATTCAAACCAGCCTGACTCAGCGAAATGGTGAAAATCACGCCGCCAGTTTTGTAGTTGTCCGGCGATTTGCCGAATAGATTCATTCAATAAAGTGTGCATATTATGTTCTCTTTTAGTTATCACATCAGTGGCCTGTTTTTAGTTAATGTAGACAAGAAGTGCAGCTTAAATCAGATACAATTAACTTCATCTATATAACTAATCGTTATCGCAAAAGAGAAAATAGGGATGCCAATAAAACTCAATCAGTTACGGGCTTTTGTTGAAATTAGCCGCTATGGCAGTATTCGTGCTGCAAGCCGAACCTTATCACTTTCTCAACCCGCTTTGACAAAATCGGTTCGTGAATTGGAGGATTCACTAGGGGCAAAATTATTTATACGCAGTAATCAGGGAATTCATTTAACGGAGTGCGGGCAAAGTTTTTTATCACGTGCCAGCTTGATACTTGAAGAATTGAGAGTTGCTCAGGAAGATATTCAGCAGCGTATTGGCTTACTTGGTGGTGTCATCAATATTGGCGTTGCGGGTTGCATTGTCCGCACTATCATGCCAAAAATCATTACACAATTTCATCGCAGTTATCCCACCGTCAAATTACGTATTGTTGAAGGGCAGTTACTGGCTATGTTGCCCCAACTCAGGCAGGGTGAACTGGATTTCTCTGTGAATACTTATTATCCCGACAGCGCAGATGCAGACCTCAGCTTTGAGAAGTTGATGGAAAAAGAGTACAAAGTGATTGTGCGTAAAGGGCATCCCAAACAGCATGCGACTTCTTTAGAAGAGCTCTCTGATTGCGACTGGACCATGCCAACGCCAAAAGGCACTTATTATCGCCAGTTGTTTGAAAGGCTTTCATTAATGGAGAGGCCTCCGGTCTTCAGCGTCACATGTGAAACATTGATGTCCTGTATGAGCCTCGTTGCCAAAAGTGATTTTGTGACTATTGTTGCTGTCGATTTAGCAGATGATGCACTGTTTCATCAGCAGTTTGTCGCCTTAGATCTTAAAGAGCCGCTTCCATTAGCCATGTTTTGTCTGATCCGCCGCAAAGATACCAATTTAACCCCTGCCGGAGAGCATTTAGCCAGACTGTTTCGGATGTATTGCCGTGATTGACTGCCTGACATGCTTCCTGCAACTAACCAATGACCACAACGCCGAGCTGTTCCATAATTTCTGCAACCTGTGAGGCTTCTAGTTTAACCCCCTGAAAATCCACCCGCCGTATATCAATTTCACCCAACGTAGAATTGGTCAAATCACAATGAGTAAAGTTTGCTGCATACCAATCAAAAGCGGTAAATTCCCCTCCAGACAGATCTGAGCCACTGAAGGTTGCCCCTAAAATATGAGTACCATGCCACCGGTTTTCCCATAATTCACATTTTTCAAGTACCACATCAGAAAAATTGGCATAGCTTAAGTTACTTTTGGTGATATAAGCTGAACAAAACCGAATTGTGGGACTGATGATATTCATAAAACTCACGCCACGAAAATCAGCACCTTGCAACCGACATCCACAAATTTCTATCCCCAGTGCATTGGCATATCTGAAATCTACCATCGATAAGTCACAATTTTTAAAACTGGCATCTTTCAAAATAGCGTGTTTAAAATTGCAGCTTAGCTGGTCTTTAGATTCATAAAATAAGCAATCAATAAACTGGCTGTCCGTTAAATCAGCATATGAAAAATCACAATGAAAGAAATGCGTATTTTTAATCACCTGACCACGAAATTGATCTTTTTCAATCCGTTTTTCACGGAGATGGGTTACTTGCATAGCTCCTCCAATTTATTAACCAATTTCCAGTGGGCAGTCACGACAATTCCCTACTCCCGGTAATTTATTCCGTTGGCAACAACAGCGGCGCTGTATAATATCATTTCTCAATATCACGGTACGATATAATGGGTTATCTCTGCCATCGGGTAATTTCGCTTCAAAGAAAAGATTATTGACCAATATTTCATATTGTTCATCACTCATTCTTTCTTTGAAATTACTTAAGTACCAATACATCACATAACCAATATTATTCCATAGCAAACGCCCATTAATCCCTTTGTAAGATTCAATTTTTTCACAGACCGGAATAATATGGCGATCCAATAAAGCATAGTAGCGATCCAGTAGGGATATAGGTTCATCCATCCAGGTTAATTGATAGTAAACCATATTAGGCCGGCCGCTTTCATGAAATTCAACCTGAAAAAGATTATAATCAGCATCTGCTGCTTGAGGGTATTCCAGCAATATTAGCATCATCGGCGGAACAACTATGCCAAAATACCACTGCGCCCATAAAGAATAAAGCCCTTTACTATTTGGCTTCTGATCACTCTTTGCATAATATTCATTCTGGTAACGTTGCATTAATGGTAAAAATTCTTTTTCATCCGACCATTGGTGAAATACCATGCTGCCTTCTGGAATATTTTCCGCATTCACTTTCATCGATGAATTAAAATGGCTGAATGCACTGTCGAATAAATTGACAATATTATTAACCTCTATTTCTGACGTTATCTGAGTCATTCTACCCCCTTCCATTATATCTCGGAATAATTAATGGCTTATCCGATTCAGGATCACGGATAATACGACATGCCAGACCAAATACATCGACAATGCTCTGCTCCGTGATAATTTCTTCAGGTTTCCCTTCCGCATAAATATGGCCACTCTTCATCATAATTAATCGGGTGGCATAGCGCAGTGCTAAATTAATATCGTGTAAAACCAATACCAATGTTTTTCCCTGCTGATGTAAGCGTTGGCATAAATCAAGCATTTCGATCTGATGGGAAATATCCAGATAAGTCGTCGGCTCATCCAACAGAATAATCGGCGTTTGCTGTGCCAGTGTCATGGCAAACCATGCCCGCTGACGCTGGCCTCCTGAAAGTTCGCTGACAAATTTTTCCGACATATCCCATAAATCGACAGCCTGTAAGGCTTCTCTGACAATGCGTTCATCAGCTTCTGACCATTGCCGCAGGAAAGTCTGATAAGCATAGCGACCACGGGAAACAAGGTCATAAATCGTCAACGCTTCCGCCACAACGGCCCCTTGCGTTAACAGTGACAATTCACGTGCAACTGCTTTTGGTTTATAGCGATGGATATTTATTCCATCGAGTTGAATTTCTCCGTATTGTGGCTGCATACTTCGGCTGATCGCCCGCAGCAACGTCGATTTTCCACACCCATTAGGGCCAATAATGACGCTGAATTCGTTATCGTGGATTGCAAGGTTAATATCTTCAATAATCGTTTTTTTACCGTATGCCAGTGAAAGATTTCGGGCTTTAAGCCGCGAAGTCACTACTGAGGAATTGACGTCCGATGGCATTATTGTGTTCTCCTTAATTCGGCATACAGTAAATACATCAAGTAAATTCCCCCAATCACCGCAGTCACTACCCCCACAGGCAAACGTGCCGGAGTTGGTAAGATTAGGGTAATAAAATCAGACAGCAGCATCAGTAAAGCCCCAACCAAAGCTGAGCAAAATAATGCAGCACCTTTCGCATGGACTAATCGGCGGGCAATTTGTGGTGCAGAAAGGGCAATAAAAGAAATAGGGCCAACCACTAATACCGACATTGCAGCGAAAATGACAGCCAGTAATATACTAATAATCTGGATAAGGCGTACGGGTACACCCAATGTATTGGCAATATCATGACCAAAATGGGTATAGCGTAATTGCCTGCCCAGCCAAAATAAAACAGGAGTAAAAACAACCAACCCACTGATAAGTGCCACATCCTGCCATCCCCTGCTGGCAAGGCTGCCACTCAGTAATGCACGTATTTGCTGGGCCTGTTCAGCACGAATATTTGCAACGGCAAAGTCAACCATTGCCATGCAAAATGCGGCAATGGCGATGCCGGATATCACAATTTTCCCTGTCTGCATTCTGTCCATTCCAGCACCATTGCCGAGATAAACCAGCAATACTGCAAGTCCGGCACCTGATATTGCTCCTACCGAGGTTGGCAATACATCAGGCCAGACAAGCAACGCAACCATAATCCCCAGTGCAGCACCCGCATTGATACCAATGATGTCCGGGCTGCCAAGTGTGTTACGGGTCGTCAACTGAAAAAGCGCTCCCGAAAGTGCCAGAGCCATACCGGCCCCTATTGCTAACAACGCTCTGGGTAAGCGGATTTGCAATAAAATAAATTCCTGATAGGGGTTTCCTACCCCCAGAAAAGGGTTATCCATTCCTTCCCTACCCGATGATAATGTCAGATAGAAAATCACCACCAGCAACAGCAGAATGAGCATGATTACCTTACTCGTGTGCCATGATGGACTGATGAATATGGCTCTTCCCAATGAGAAAGTTCTGACAGCTTGTTGTCTTATTGGTTGCGGTGAATAAATCTGAGTCATGCTCTATTCCACCATGATTTTTTGTGTCCGGTTTTTAGCAACCAGATAAAGCAACGGAGCTCCAATACAGGCGGTGATAATGCCGACCATGATCTCTTCCGGCGCGATCAGTAGGCGCCCTACAACATCCGATATCAATAGCAGGCAAGGGCCGGCAAACAAGCAGTAAGGCAATAGCCAGCGAAAATCGCTGCCCACCCATGCCCGCATCAGATGTGGTGCAGCCAGACCAATAAAAGCAATTGGGCCAGCCATTGCTGTCGCGCCGGCCGCCAACATCGTGGCGCTTAATAGTGACAGAATACGGGTACGGGCAACGTTAGCACCGAGCGCGCCTGCAATTGCCTCCCCAAACACCATGACATTTAATGAAGCACTGAGTGAAAGCGTCAATACAACCGCCATCAGCAGATAAGGTATCAGTAAACTGACCTCATTCAGCGACATCGCACTCAGTGAACCCACTGTCCAGAAACGGTAGCTGTCCATTACCTGTGCGTTTATCAATACCACTCCCTGTACTACAGCAAACAGGCAGGCGTTAATCGCCGCCCCCGTCAGAACCAGCCGGACAGGGTTAGTATTACGGGCACCGCCACTGAGTAAATAGAATAATAAGGTTGATAAACCCGCACCAATAAATGCGCTCCAAAAACGGGAGAATTCCTCTAGCGCCGGAATGAAAGAGCAAAAAACCACGGTAGCCGCTGCTCCTGCATTGATGCCTAATAATCCCGGATCCCCCAACGGATTGCGCAGCAAGCCCTGAGTGACTGCTCCGGCGAGAGCCAGTGCAGCTCCGGCCATCAGGCCGATAAGAGTACGCGGCTCACGGGCATTGATGACTAAATCATAATAACTGCCCTGATCTCCCTGCCAGTAATGCAGCCAGACTGCTGACATTGGTATTGATTTCGATCCCAGACTCAGGCTGGCAACAATACAAAGGCAGGTCAGCAAAGCCATCAATACCAAACCCAATATACGCACCTTACGCCGTTTAGGGTTTTTCATGTTTTGCTATCTCCTGCTTCAGCAATGGCATAAATTTGGGTAACCCCCAACGCAAGCTCAGTGGTGAGCCATAAGACATCGACATCACAATAGATTGATCGGTCAGTGGAATATATCCTCCCTGACGAACCGCCCTGATTGAACAAAACAAAGGTTGTGCTTCTGTCTGCTGCCGTTCTTTTTCACTGCTATACCAAGTCACCAGAATATCGGCACCATTAAGCAAGTCTGCATTTTCCAAACCGATGTTGGCTGTAAAACTGCCAAAAGGAGCTGTCAGGGAATCAGCCAGTGGAAGTAAGGACAAACCGAGATGCATAAGGGTATCTACGCGTGGATCATTTTTGACATAGATGGATAAGGTGTTACCGGTTGTTCCTGCTTTGATATAAGCAAACGAATAACGAGCTATATCAGGGATCGTACTTCCTGCCTGAGTCAGAATCGTATCCAGTTCGGTACTGAGCTTTTCTCCCTGTGGTATTTTATCCAGCGCACGAGCCACCAGCGCGATCTGTTGCCGGGGAGTCGTCTGCCACGGTTTACGCGGATAAGCAACGACAGGCACAAAATGAGACAGATGATCATAATTTTCCTGTGTGATACCTGATTGTGTTGCCAGAACCAGATCCGGTTTTAATTTGATGATCTTCTCAATATCCAGCTCCGGATACATTTCGATAACTGCGGGGAGTTTTGCTCCGCGTCGCTCTACTTCCTCCCTGAACCAAGGCAAATATCCGTCCACATCGCCCCCCCAGCGGTGCGATTCAACACCGACGGGAATAATGCCAAGATCTAATAAAATATCTTCCGTACCCGTCCCCAGTGCAACAATGCGCTGCGCTGGCTGGTTAATTACCGCAGTTCCCAATTCAGTCGTAATCGTCTTAGGATAGCCCGTGGTATTTTCCTGTAACGCGCCTGCTGGGGTTGGCTTATCACAACCTGCCAATAAACCGGCCAGCAGTACCCACGGCACAGCGACCCATATTCTGTAATGTGTGCATATTTTCTGTATCAACATTAATGGATAAAGATGCATCGCCGCTGTCCGTTAATCAGTTAAAACTTATAACGTAAAGTCGCTGAGACATTACGTGGTTCACCATAGTAGTACTGGGTGTAGCTACCAAATGAGGTGTAGTATTTTTTGTCGAACAGATTATTCAGGTTAACAGACAGGGAAATATCCGGAGTAAAATGGTAGCGGCCCATCAAATCAACCGTGGTAAAGCTACGTTGCCCATCTTCACGTACGCCGTCTGGGCTATTAAGCTCCAACCGTGTTTTCCCCTGCCAATTAACACCACCACCAAGAGTCAGGTCGCTCAGAGCATCAGGTAAGGTATAAGTCGTGAACAGTTTGAACAAACGGTTTGGTTTATCGGTATTGGTACGTTTACCGTCTGGCAGTGTCGCGCGGAACTGGGTATATCCAGCGTAAATACGCCAGTTATCGGTAATCTGACCACTGACTTCAGATTCAAAACCACGGGTTTTGACTTTATTAACGACAGAATAAACCACCGAGTTCTTTGGAATAGCCGGATGTCTCTGTGGGGAACTATCACGGATCGTATAATTATTTTGATGGATTTCGAAAACCGACAGCGAGTAATCAAGGCCGTTATCAAAAGCAACGCCTTTCAGACCTAACTCGTAATTTTCTCCGGTAACTGGCTTCAGCAGGTGATTATCACGGTTAATCCGGCCTTCCGGCTCAAAAATCTTGGTATAACTGCCATAGACCGAGAAATCTGAAGTGATGTTGTATACCAATCCACCATATGGCAAAAATTGATTATTGTAGGTGCCATTCTGTGGTGTACCAAAATTATCACCACGGGTTTTCCAGTTTGTGATACGTCCACCAAGAATCAGTGTTAATGGATCGGCTAATGATAGCTGAGTAACCGCATAACCCGCTGTTTGTTCAATATAGCCATCAGAGCCCATTGAACGATTTTTACTCCACATTGGTTCAGGATAACCCCATGATGATTTAGTAAAATCACCTAAATAACTACAATTATTCCATTTTCCTGTTCTCTTTTGATCATCTGAATCTGGATTTCCCTCAAGCATACATGAGGCATTATAGTAATCATTCTGGAAGTTCTGTTTTTGGTAGTTCAAACCAAAACTAGCGTGATGAAGACGCCCCAGTAACCCATAATTACCGTTTACTTGTAAATCGACGTTGCGCTGATGGCGAGTTCCATCGATTAGGGTCATACTCCCCGGATACATTCCCTCATTCGTTACCCGATCAGGAAACCCCGTTGCCCACAATACTTTTTGATCAAGGGCATTGTTGTCATAGGTGAAAGAGCCTTTTACACTCCAGCCATTATTAAATTTATGCTGCAAACTGGTAAAAACAGAGGATGAACGGACTTTTGAAAATGCCCAATCCGGTGCATAACTGTTACTACGCTTATAATCAGTTTTGCTGCCATCTTTAAAATAAATCGGCAAACCACCGGACATTCCACCACGGGTATGGTTAACCTGATAATCAGCCCCAATGGTTAGCAGAGTGTTGTCTGTCAAATCAGCTTCAATAATGCCGTAGAAGGGGTATTTCTCGTGTTTGTCTCGATCAATAAAAGAGTTGGAACGCTGGTAAGCGGTGACAAAACGGCCTCTGACTGTGCCGTTTTCATTTAACGAACTGGAAAGATCAAGGCCTGTTCGCCATTTATCCCGGGAACCGCCTTCCAAAGTCACTTCACCACGGAATTCTTTGGTTGGGCGTTTACGGATCACATTCACTGCCGCAGATGGAGTACCCGGCCCCACCATCAAACCCGCCGCACCACGCACAACTTCCAGACGGTCAAACATGATGGTATCCATCAGGTTATCACCGTAATTAAAGCGAATGTCGTAAAAGGTTGGTACGCCATCACGCAACATATTTCTGACCGTCATTCCCCTTGACGAAAAGGTAAAGCGATCGCTGTCAGCCTGATTCACTGTCATGCCTGTTATGCTGCCAATGGCACTTTTCACACTGTCCAGATTCTCATCTATCATCAGTTGCTTAGTCATCACACTGACACTTTGTGGCGTTTCTCGTGCAGATAAATTCAGGCCGGTTGATGTCACCATTGAAGTCGTATTGTACATTTCGCTGTCTTCAGTAACACCTTCATGCCCCGGAGTGCCTGCTGTTACGATAATTTTATCATCCTTCCCATGCTCTTCTTCCGCTATTGCTATATTGTTCCCTGTAATCAGTAGCGGGATTAAGACTGAAAGTAATTTTTTCTTGGTTAAACGATTACGGTGCAAAATTGTGTGATTCACTCTTTTTGTCCTGTTATCAAAATGATTTTTTATTATGTTTTCTTCAATTTTTTGTTTATTTTTCTGAACGGTAACCGTTTATTTTCCTTAGAGAATTCAGGAAATAAATTCAGCTTCGGTGTGCAGCAGGATCATTTAATAAAGTCTTTCATTCGTATCCATCACCACAAATTGTACTCATGAGAAGCACATTTTTATTTTAGCGAATAATAATTAAAATCATTATCATTAACAACCGTATTAACGTAATGACTTTATACATAACGCATTTCAGGATAAATTACGGCGACCGGGGATGATTGGGATAAGCAGCCTGAGCTAGCAAAAAGGCAACTCGAAAGACAAAGGAAATGGATAAAGTTAGGTTAGAAAATATCACATAAGGGAGAGAAATAAATTTCACAATTGAATCATTTTACAAAAAATTAATATTTATAATATTAAAACCAAATTATTCCGCTTGAGGTGATTTATTAAATTTAATTGTGGTGAGTTATTTATTTTCTTTATCAAAAAATAAGGCACTGATTGAAAATTCAGCGCCTTATTTATCAAAGAAATTATATTCTTGGTTAAAAATCAGATTTTATTCTGACGCCACCATTCCGCCAGCATAACCCCTGTTGCGACAGAAACGTTCAGGCTTTCGACCCGACCAGTACCACCAATCGAAAGACGAATATCACCATCTTCCCAGACGCTGTCACTCAGGCCGTCGCCTTCCTGCCCCAGTACCAGAACCATTTTTTCAGGAAGTTTAGCTTCTGCCAGTTTTGTACTTCCTTTATGGCTTGATGTGGTCACAATGGTATAACCTGCATCACGGAATTGACTCAGCGCGGTGGTGAAACCGTCAGCATCAATACCTTTAACGTGTTCAGCACCCCCTTCCGCGGTACGGACTGCCGCACCGGATTCCAGCATTGCCGTATCCTGCAATATCACACCCTGTACGCCAAAATGAGCACAGCTACGCATGATTGCACCGAGGTTATGTGGATTACCGACATTTTCTAATGCCAATACGCAATCTTTTGCCGGAGCCTGTTGCAGATAGGTCTCAGCATTCAGGCCATTACGTTTTTTAATCAGAAAACAAACGCCGCCATGATGCTCCGTACCGGATGCTTTAGCTAATTCTTCATCATCCACTACATGGTAAGCCTTACGGTTTGCAGCCATCCATTTCAGTGCATCACGGAAACGGGGGGTTACTGACTGGACAAACCATGCTCTTACAATTGCATCAGGGCGATTCTGGAACATTGCCTGACAAGCGTTTTCGCCATAGATCCGGGTCTCTTCCAGTCTCTGACGACGAAGTTGTTCAGGGTCGATATGGCTTCTGCCACTAATGCCGCCATGATCAGGTGTCGACTTTTCATCTGGCGAGCGGGAAACGGTTTTCCATGGGGAACGCTCTTTTGCTTGCTCAGGACGATCATTGTCGTAACGTCTGCCGCCCTGTTCGCGTCCTTTACCGGACGGACGTTTATTGTTGTTACGACGATCGTTATTATTACGGCTGTCATTGTTGCCCTCACTACGGACATACATTACTTTGACTTTGCCACTCTTACCACTATAGGAATCGTTCATCTATTTCTCCAACTTCTCTATGGCGCGCAGATTACCCGATGTTCGCGTCCGAAGCTACCTCTGGCAACGACAATCAATTAAAATATCCGTCAATTTTCTTCTGACTTTGTACATGAGCATTTCTGAGTTCTTAAATGAGAAATAACAACGCCGTTTATCAGCTTCGCCAGCACCGTCTTGCGCGTTCTACCCGCCCTTTTCAAGCAAGAGGCTGTCGGGTTCAACGTTGTACCTACTGTTTATTACCCCAAAAAAGATGTCTGTGTGAAAATATTTCACCCACAAAAGCTACCAGCCGTTTTTGCCTTATTATGTTTGATACTGAGCCAATGAAGCCCAGTAATACAGGAAAGTTAATTGCAGATGTTCTGCCTGATACACAGGCATTTCTGTGGTCAAGAACTGAGCCTGATCAAAGAATGCTTGATGTATTACGTGATCCGAGCCGACAACCTTATCTGATTTTTCCTGATAGCTACGCCACGCCATCACGTACTGTTTATCAGCAACTGCCAGACACGCAAAAAGCGCCCTTGTTCATTATATTGGATGGTACTTGGCCTGAAGCAAGAAAAATGTTTCGCAAAAGCCCATATCTGGATGATATTCCTTTGTTATCAATCAATAGCATTGCCAAAATCGACTATTTACTGCGAATGCCATCAAGGGAAGAACAACACTGTACTGCTGAGGTTGCTGCCGCAGCGCTAGAGTTAGCCAGTGATTTTGAAGCATCCCAACAATTATTGAACCATTTCAATCATTTTCGGGAACAATATCTGGCTGGGAAATCAAATCATCCAGCGGTATAAATCACAGTAATTCTTGTGGATCACGGCTAAAGTTATTCATGGTAATTGCTTAACTAATGATGATTGACGTGATCTTAACAAGGAGCGAAAAATGAGCCAGCGTGGACTTGAAGCCCTACTACACCCCAAATCCATTGCCGTTATCGGAGCTTCCGAGAAACCAGAAAAAGCCAGTTCGCTCCTGATGCGGAATTTGTTAGCCGGAAATTTTACCGGCCCTATCCTGCCCGTCACACCCAATAAAAGTTCTGTTCTCGGTGTGCTGGCTTATTCTTCTATCGAAAAACTCCCTTTAACGCCCGATTTAGCGGTTATTTGTACCCATCACAGCCGTAATTTATCATTATTAGCCCAATTGACCGAGCTGGGATGTACAACCGTTATCATTCTTTCATCCCATCCCTCCCAGTTTGCTGAACTGAAACAATACAGTCAGAAACATCATATCCGCATTCTCGGGCCTAACAGCCTCGGTATTCTGGCCCCGTGGATCGGGCTGAATGCCAGTTTCTCACCTATTCCGATTCTGAAGGGTAAACTGGCTTTTATTTCACAATCAGCCGCAATATCCAACACGATTCTGGACTGGGCAAACCATCGCAATATCGGTTTTTCGTATTTCATTGCACTGGGGGATAGCGTTGATATAGATATCGATGATCTACTGGATTTTTTAGCGCGAGATAGTAAAACCAGTGCAATCCTTCTGCATTTAGAACATATCAGTGATGCCCGACGGTTCCTTTCCGCTTCACGCAGCGCGTCACGCAATAAGCCAATTCTGGTCGTCAAAAGCAGCCGTACCCGTAAGGCACAGCAGTTACTGGGAGAACAGCAAAATTTTGATGTCGCTTATGATGCAGCCATTCAAAGAGCCGGATTGTTACGCGTACAGGATACTCATGAAATGTTTTCTGCCGTCGAGACACTGAGCTTTATGCGTCCACTACGTGGAGAACGCCTGTTAATTGTCAGTAATGGTACAGCTCCAGCCGCTATGGCACTGGATGAACTCATCAGAAGAACCGGTAAATTAGCTGACTTAGAGGAAGAAACGGTTGCTAAATTGCTCAGTGTACTACCAGATGTACAAATCTTACAAAACCCTCTGGATCTCGGTGATGCTTCGTCAACGACACAATATATTGACGCGCTGAAAATACTGTTAGATAGCCGTAGCTATGACGCCTTATTGTTAATTCATTCTCCCTGTGCAATTTCCCACAGTATGCAAACAGCCGTAAACGTGATTCGGACTATAAAAGAACATCCCCGTGGAAAATGGCTGACAATATTCACGAATTGGTGTGGGGAATATTCTTCACAGGAAGTCAGGCGGTTATTCAGCGAAGCGGGGATCCCGACCTACCGTACCCCGGAAGGAGCGGTCACCGCATTTATGCATATGGTAGAATATCGCCGTAATCAGAAACAACTCAAAGAAACACCTGCCCTGCCAATTGGGATTACTTCAAATACGGCTCACGCCCATGATTGCATCCAACAGGCACTTAATAAAGGTAATACCCAGTTAGATACTCATGAAGTCCATTCTATTCTTGAAGCCTATGGACTAAATACGTTGCCAACATGGATAGCACATTCCAGTGATGATGCCGTCAATATTGCAGAAAAAATTGGTTATCCTGTGGCCCTGAAACTTCGCTCACCTGATATTCCTCATAAATCAGAAGTACAGGGTGTCATGCTTTATCTTCGTACTGCGGAAGAAGTGAAAACCGCAGCTCAGGCCATTGTTGATCGCGTAAAACAAAATTTTCCGCAAGCCAGAATTGAAGGCTTATTGGTGCAGAATATGGCAAACCGTGCCGGTGCGCAGGAGTTGAGAATTGCCATTGAGCAGGATGAAGTTTTTGGCCCTTTAATTATGCTTGGAGAAGGCGGAATAGATTGGGTTAATGAAACGCAGGCGGCGGTTGCTCTGCCACCACTTAATATGGCTTTGGCCCGTTATCTGGTCATCCAGGCAATTAAGAGCGGTAAAATAAAATCCGGAGCATCGTTGCAGCCTCTCGATATTCCCTCACTTAGCCAACTGCTGGTGCGGGTCTCTAATTTGCTGATCGATTGCCCCCAAATCACCCGTCTGAATATTCATCCATTACTGGCTTCGGGAAGTGAATTTACACTTTTGGATGTCACAATGGAATTAACTCCAATCACTGGCGATCCCCGCAGTCGACTGGCAATTCGGCCTTATCCTAATGAACTGGAAGAAACTATCTATATCAAAGATGATTTTACCTGTTTACTGCGCCCGATCCTGCCGGAAGATGAACCTCTACTAAAAGAGTTCATTGAGCAGGTGACAAAAGAAGATCTTTATTATCGTTATTTTAGTGAAATCAACGAATTCACTCATGATGATCTCGCCAATATGACTCAGATTGACTATGACCGTGAAATGGCTTTTGTCGCGATACGTTACCCGACAACAAAACCAGAGATTATCGGTGTCGCACGTGCTATGGTTGATCCCGATAATATCGAAGCAGAATTTGCTGTATTGGTGCGATCGGATCTGAAAGGGATCACGTTAGGATCTCAGCTTATGGCTAAACTCATTCATTACGCCAAAGAACATGGCATTCAGGTCTTAACTGCGATAACAATGCCAGAAAACCGCAATATGATCAGGCTGGCTAAAAAATTAGGATTTACCATCGATATCCAGTTAGAAGAAGGTATCGTTAATCTTGTTTTAAAACTTTAGCCACAATTGACGGAACTAGTGGTATCATCGCCAGATCATTTTGATTCACACATTTACGATGGAATTCTAACCATCCAAACTAAGAGAAAAATCGCACTGTGATGTTGTCTAAATTTAAACAAGCAAAACACCAACAACACCTTGCACAACTGCCTAAATTACCACAGTCAGTTGCTGACATTGAAACCCTTTATCAATCTGAAGAGTTTCGCAGCACACTGTTGGAACGCATTGCAGGCGCCAAAAAGCATATTTATATCGCCGCATTATATTTAGAACATGACGATGCCGGACAAGATATTTTAACGGCGTTATATGAAGCGCAGCAAAAACGGCCTGAGCTGGATATCAAAATTCTGGTCGACTGGCATCGCGCACAACGCGGCCGTATTGGCGCACAAGCAGCTGCAACAAATGCAGACTGGTATTGCTCTATGGCTGAAAAATACCCGAATGCCCATATCTCCATTCTCGGCGTCCCCGTCAATACCCGCGAGGCGCTAGGTGTCTTACACTTAAAGGGTTTTATCTTTGACGATACGGTGATTTACAGTGGTGCCAGTATTAATAATGTCTATCTGCACCGCCATGAAAAGTATCGCTATGATCGTTATCACTTACTGCATAATGCGAAGCTCGCAGCTATCATGAAGCAGTATATAGATGACAGCATTATTTCTGATAAAGCCGTCAATAATCTGGCCTGCCCAAACCGCCCTCGTAGCCTTGAAATAAAGAATTGTATCAGACAATTCCGGAGCCACTTACGCGGTGCAACATATCATGTTGAAAATCAGGCTTCAAATGAAGAACTAGCAGTCACTCCGCTTGTTGGATTAGGCAAAAAAAATCCGCTGAATAAAACTATTTGCCACCTTATCGCCAGCACCGAGGAGAAGTTAGTCATCTGTACTCCTTACTTTAATTTACCGGCAGTACTGGTGCGTTCTATCTCAAGGTTATTGCGACAAGGAAAACAGGTTGAAATTATCATTGGCGACAAAACAGCTAATGATTTTTATATCCCACCCGAAGAACCGTTCAAGATTATCGGGGCCTTGCCTTATCTCTATGAGATTAACTTGCGTCGTTTCGCCAGTCGATTGCAACACTTTATCGATAGCCAGCAACTGACTATCCGGCTGTGGAAAGATGAAGATAATAGCTATCACTTAAAAGGCGTCTGGGTCGATAATAAATGGCAGTTGATCACCGGTAATAATCTCAATCCGCGAGCGTGGGGACTGGATTTAGAAAATGCGATCCTTATTCACGATCCGCATAAAGAAATGCAAGAGCAACGCTCTTTAGAGCTGAATTCTATTCGCACTCATACAACGGTTATTACTAATTATCAGGAATTGGATAGCATACAGCTCTATCCCGTTAAAGTTCGCAAATTAATACGCCGTTTACGTCGTATCCGTGTTGACCGCCTGATCAGCAGAATATTGTAAACATAGATAAATATTTACCTATTCATTAATCCTCTCTTGTTATAACAAGAGAGGATTTTTTGTGTCTTATTTATCAAAACGCTATTATTTATTAAATTATTAATAATGGCGAAAAATAAGATGAAAAAGGCCGGAAGAAATAAACTAGTAAATATATTAATAGCAATATCCCTCCTATCTACAACTACCGCATGTACTAATATTCGTCAGGCAAATGATACCTGGACCGGTAAGGATAAAGCCCAGCACTTTTTATTTTCTGCTGCTATAGCCGCTGCTGGTAACGCTTATGGCGATCACCAGAACTGGAAACATCGTGAGAGTGTTCAATTTGGTTTATTACTATCGATTGGGCTTGGTGCAGCAAAAGAACTTTATGATAGTCGCCCCACTGGAACAGGCTGGAGTTGGCAGGATTTTGTTTACGATGTAGCTGGGGCAGTGACAGGTTATAGTCTTTATCAGTATTTAAAATAATCCGATAACTCTATCCGTAAACTGGTTTTTCCCTCTAAAAATGAATTCTATATTCCAGTAACGCAAAAAAGCCATCCGTTAAGGATGGCTTCTCTGTCAAAGTGATGTCTGGCAGTTCCCTACTCTCACATGGGGAGACCCCACACTACCATCGGCGCTACGGCGTTTCACTGCTGAGTTCGGCATGGGGTCAGGTGGGACCACCGCGCTATT